>NZ_CP060825.1:985000-1285000 GCF_014489615.1 Streptomyces genisteinicus | reverse complement strand
CGACGAGCGGGGGCGCGAGCAGGCCGCCGCGCTGCCCGGCCGGCTCGCGCGGGTCCCCCTCGCGGCGGTCGTCAGCAGCCCGCTGGAGCGCTGCCGCGAGACCCTGGCGCCGCTGCTGGAGGCCCGCCCCGGCCTGGCGCTGGAGACGGACGACCGCATCGGCGAGTGCCACTACGGCGACTGGTCGGGGCGGCCGCTGGCCGAACTCGCCCGGGAACCGCTGATGGAGGTCGTCCAGCAGCACCCGTCGGCGGCCGCCTTCCCCGGCGGCGAGTCGATGCGGGCGATGCAGGCACGGGCCGTCGACGCCGTCCGCGACTGGAACGACCGCGTGACGCGCGACCACGGCGAGCGCGCGGTCTACCTGATGTGCTCGCACGGGGACATCATCAAGTCCCTGGTCGCCGAGGCCCTCGGCATGCACTTCGACATGTTCCAGCGCGTCCACGTCGAGCCGTGCTCGGTGACCGCGATCCGCTGGACGCGCACCCGCCCCTTCCTGCTGCGGCTCGGCGACACCGGCGACCTCGGCTCGCTCGCGCCGCCCGAGCCGGACGAGGAGAGCCGGACGGAGGACCGCGGTCAGGGAGTCGTCGGAGGTGGCGCGGGCGCACCGTGATCGCCCGGCGCAGTAGGGTGGACGGGCCGCGGGCCGAAGGCCCGTGGCGATGACGGGGACCGGACGCCCGCGCCCGGCACCGGCAGAGCACCATCCGCCCGTTCCGCGGGGCGGACGGCCCCGGCGAACCGGCCGGAGCCCGGCCCGGGGACCGACCGACGCACGACCCGCCCGCGACCCGTCCACCGACGACCTGCCGACCGATCCGCAGACCGATCCCAAGGGAGACAGAACGTGTCCCGTCAGGTGTTCCTCTACGACCCGCCGGAACGTTTCGTGGCCGGCACGGTCGGATTGCCTGGACGCCGTACGTTCTTCCTGCAGGCGTCCGCCGCAGGGCGCGTCACCAGCGTCGCTCTGGAGAAGACCCAGGTCGCCGCGCTCGCCGAACGGATCGACGAACTCCTCGACGAGGTGGTGCGCCGCACCGGCGGCAACGCGCCCGTCCCGGCCGTCGCGCCGACCGAGGTCGCGGACACCGCACCCCTCGACAACCCGGTCGAGGAGGAGTTCCGGGTCGGCACCATGGCACTCGCCTGGGACGGTGACGAACAGCGCATGATCGTCGAGGCGCAGGCGCTCGTCGAACTCGACGCGGACTCCGAGGAGGACCTCGCCGAGGCCGAGGAACGGCTGCTCCAGGACGAGGAGAACGGCCCGCCGATGCTGCGCGTGCGGCTCACCGGCGCCCAGGCCAGGGCGTTCGCCAAACGGGCCCTCGACGTGGTGAACGCCGGCCGCCCGCCGTGCCCGCTGTGCAGCCTGCCGCTCGATCCGGAAGGACACGTATGCCCGCGCCAGAACGGATACCGACGGGGGGCGTGAGCACGGCCGACGCGCTCGTCCTGCTCACCGAGGGCGAGCTGACCGTGCGGGGCCGGGTCCGTGAGGCGTCCAACGCGGTGCTGTACTGCGCCGTCTCCCTCGACGGCGCAGAGGCCACTTGCGTCTACAAACCCGTTGCCGGCGAACGCCCGCTGTGGGACTTCCCCGACGGCACCCTCGCCCAGCGCGAGGTGGCCGCCTACGAACTCTCCGAGGCGACCGGGTGGGGCCTGGTGCCGCCCACGGTGCTGCGCGAGGGCCCCTACGGCCGGGGCATGGTGCAGCTGTGGGTCGAGGCGGACCCCGGGGCCGAACTGCTCGCCCTCGTCGACGGGCCCGAGGCGGGCGACGGCTGGAAGGCGGTCGGCCTCGCCGACGTGGGGGAGGGCCGCACGGCGCTGCTCGTCCACGCCGACGACCCGCGCCTGCGCCGCCTCGCCGTGCTCGACGCGGTGATCAACAACGGCGACCGCAAGGGCGGCCATCTGCTGCCCACGGCGGACGGCGCGCTCCGCGCGATCGACCACGGTGTCACCTTCCACACCGACGACAAGCTGCGCACCCTGCTGTGGGGGTGGGCGGGGGAACCGCTGACCGGCGAGGCGACCGAGGCGCTGGCCGCGGTCGACGGCGGGCTCGCCGAGGGGGCGCCGCTCGCCACCCGTCTGGCCGAACTGATCACGGCCGCCGAGATCGGCGCGCTGCGGGCCAGGGTCGGGGCGCTGCTCGCGTCGGGCACCCACCCGGTGCCGTCCGGGGAGTGGCCCGCCATCCCCTGGCCGCCGGTCTGACGGGTACGCACCGGCGGCCCGGCCGGTACGCACAGGCTGTCCTGCCGCGCAAGAAGGCCCGACCGGCCAAGAGCAGTGATCCGGTTCGTATCCGGAACATGCGTCCGGTTAGGCTCAATGCATGCATGCCTGGCCCGCTTCCGAGGTCCCCGCCCTGCCCGGCAAGGGCCGCGACCTCAGGATCCACGACACCGCGACCGGTGGTCCCGTGACCCTCGACCCCGGTCCCGTCGCCCGTATCTACGTCTGCGGCATCACCCCGTACGACGCGACCCACATCGGTCACGCGGCGACCTACAACGCGTTCGACCTCGTACAGCGCGTGTGGCTCGACACCAAGCGGCAGGTCCACTACGTCCAGAACGTGACGGACGTCGACGATCCGCTGCTGGAACGCGCGATCCGCGACGGTCACGACTGGACCGCCCTCGCCGAGCGCGAGACCGCGCTCTTCCGCGAGGACATGACCGCCCTGCGGATGCTCCCGCCGCGCCACTACATCGGCGCCGTGGAGGCGATACCCGGCATCGTGCCGCTCGTGGAGCGGCTGCGGGACGCCGGCGCCGCCTACGAGCTCGAGGGCGACGTCTACTTCTCGGTGGAGTCCGACCCGCACTTCGGCGAGGTCTCCCACCTGGACGCCGAGGCCATGCGGCTGCTCTCCGCCGAACGCGGCGGCGACCCCGAGCGGCCCGGCAAGAAGAACCCGCTGGACCCCATGCTCTGGATGGCCGCCCGTGAGGGCGAGCCCAGCTGGGACGGCGCGAGCCTCGGCAGGGGCCGCCCCGGCTGGCACATCGAGTGCGTCGCCATCGCGCTCGACCACCTCGGCATGGGCTTCGACGTCCAGGGCGGCGGCTCGGACCTCGTCTTCCCCCACCACGAGATGGGGGCCTCCCACGCCCACGCCCTGACCGGCGAGCACCCCTTCGCCAAGGCGTACGTGCACGCGGGCATGGTGGCGCTCGACGGCGAGAAGATGTCCAAGTCCCGGGGCAACCTGGTCTTCGTCTCCGCCCTGCGCAAGGACGGCGTCGACCCCGCCGCCATCCGGCTGGCCCTCCTCGCCCACCACTACCGGGCCGACTGGGAGTGGACCGACGACGTGCTCCGGGAGGCCGTGGAACGTCTCGGCCGCTGGCGCGCCGCCGTGTCCCGGCCCGACGGGCCCTCCGCCGACGCCCTGGTCGATGAGATCCGCGCGGCCCTCGCCGACGACCTGGACGCCCCCGCCGCCCTCGCCGCGGTCGACCGCTGGGCCGCGCTCCAGGGCGCGCAGGGCGGAAGCGACGACGGCGCGCCCGGAGTCGTGTCCCGGACCGTGGACGCGCTGCTGGGCGTGGCGCTCTGACCCGGCGTCCCGCAGCGTGACGCACCGCGGGGGCGGCGCCGGACGGCGCCGCCCCCGCGGTGCGTGTGCCGCCCGGACGGGGCGGCGCGGCTCTCAGTCCTCGGAGGACCCGTCCGCCGTGTCCGGGTCGCCGTCCCGCCCGGTGCCGCGGCCCGTGCCCGGCCGGGTGCCGTCGTCGCGGTCCGCGCCGCCGCCGGTGTCCGGCTGCCCGTCCGGCGTCGTGTCCGGCCGCGCCTCCTGCTGTGCGTCCGGCGTCGTGTCCGGCCCGGCCTCCGGTTGTGCGTCCGCCGCCGTCCGGGCCTCCGGGGACGGCTCGTCGCCGTCGCCGCGTTCGCCCTCCGCGTCGCGCTCGGACCGGGGCGGCATCGGCGGACGCGTCCGGCCGCTCGCCGTGTCCCGCAGGTACGAGCCGCCGTCGCCGCCGTCGGTCGCGTGACCGCCGGGACCCGAGCCGTCGCGCCGGCGCAGGTACCGCTCGAACTCGCGGGCGATGGCCTCTCCCGAGGCCTCGGGCAGCTCGGCGGTGTCCCGCGCCTCCTCCAGGGTCTGCACGTACTCGGCGACCTCGCTGTCCTCGGCGGCCAGTTGGTCCACGCCCAGCTGCCAGGCGCGCGCGTCCTCCGGCAGTTCGCCGAGCGGGATGCGCAGGCCGATCAGGTCCTCGAGCCGGTTGAGCAGGGCCAGCGTCGCCTTCGGGTTGGGCGGCTGGGAGACGTAGTGCGGGACCGCGGCCCACAGGCTCACCGCGGGGACCCCGGCGTGGGTGCAGGCCTCCTGGAGGATGCCGACGATGCCGGTCGGGCCCTCGTAGCGGGTCTCCTCCAGGTCCATCGTGCGGGCGAGCTCCGGATCCGAGGTGATCCCGCTGACCGGGACCGGTCTGGTGTGCGGGGTGTCGCCGAGCAGGGCACCGAGGATCACCACCATCTCGACCCCCAGCTCGTGGGCGAAGCCCAGGATCTCGTTGCAGAACGAACGCCAGCGCATGGAGGGTTCGATGCCCCGCACCAGGACCAGGTCGCGCGGCTTGTCACCGCCGATGCGCACCACGGACAGCCGGGTCGTCGGCCAGGTGATCTTCCGCACGCCGCCGTCCAGCCACACCGTCGGCCGGTTGACCTGGAAGTCGTAGTAGTCCTCGGCGTCGAGAGCAGCGAACACCTCCCCCTTCCATTCCCGGTCGAGGTGTGCGACCGCGGTGGAGGCGGCGTCGCCGGCGTCGTTCCAGCCCTCGAACGCGGCCACCATGACCGGGTCGATCAGCTCGGGTACCCCCTCGAGCTCGATCACCCAGGCCTCCTTCCGAAGTTCTCTCCGTTACGGCCACAACCTTACGGCTTCGCGGGTGTCCCGCCGCAGCCCCCTTGCACAGCCGGGTGAACTTCGCGGCATGTGTCAACCCCCGGGACCCGGAAGCCCTCCGCCCCGTCCGCGCCGGGTCCGCCCGGCCCTCTAGAGCGTGGTCCGCAGCCACTGCTCCACGCTGGCCACGTGCACCGTCGCCCAGGCGCGGGCCGCCTCGGCGTCCCGGTCGCGCAGGGCGGCGAGGATCGCCCGGTGCTCCTGGAGGGTGCGGCTCACGGCGTCCTCCTGGGTCAGCCCGCGCCATACGCGGGCCCGGGTGGTGGGGCCCGACAGCCCGTCGAGGAGCGAGCACAGCACGGAGTTGCCGCAGGCCCCCACGATGCCCCGGTGGAACTCCAGGTCCGCCGCGACCAGTTCCTCGACGGAGGGCTCGGGGCCCAGCGCGTCCAACTGGGCCGCCAGTGCGTCCAGTTCCTCCTCGCCGATGCGCGACGCGGCCATCGCCGTGGCCGCCGGCTCCAGGATGCGTCGGACCACCAGGAACTCCAGCACGGTGTCGTCGCGGTGGAAGTCCACCACGAAGCTCAGCGCCTCCAGCAGCAGTTGCGGGTCGAGGCTGGTGACGTAGGTGCCGTCGCCCTGGCGGACGTCGAGGATGCGGATGAGCGCCAGCGCCCGCACGGCCTCCCGCAGCGAGTTGCGGGAGAGCCCCAGCTCCGCGGCGAGCTCGCTCTCCCTGGGCAGCCGGTCGCCGGGGCGCAGTGTGCCCGAGACGATCATTCCCTTGATCTTCTCGATGGCCTCGTCGGTGACAGCCACGGGCGACCTCCAGACATCCGATGTATCGCCCCATTATGAGGTCGCCCGCCCAGGAGGCCGGCCGCGCCGCCGTTTCCCGGGAACGGGACCGGCCGCCGCGCACCGGGCGGTGCGCGGCGGCCGGTGCGGTCTCAGCGGTCGCCGAGCATCTCCTCGACCCGGCCGCGGACGGAGTCCGTCGCCAGACCGCGGATCGTCAGCGTCGTGCGGCGGCGCAGCACGTCGTCGGCCGTCTCGGCCCACTCGTGGTCCCGCGCGTACGCGACCTGCGCCCAGATCTCCGGCGCGTCGGGGTGCACCCGCCCGGCGAGCGCCGGGTCCTCGGCCGCCAGCCGGGCTATGTCGAACGCCAGCGAGCCGTAGTGGGTCGCGAGGTGGCGTGCCGTGTCCGCCGCCATCCGGGGGCCGGGGGTGCCGCCGTCGACGAGGAGCCGGTGGGCCACCGCGTTCGGGTTCGCGATCCCGGGCAGCGGGAGCTTCCTCGGCAGCCGGGCGATGGGCTCCATGTCCTCCGCGAGCGGCCGGCCCGGCAGCGCCGCCAGCTTGTTCATCACGGTGCGGCCGATGTGGCGGAAGGTCGTCCACTTGCCGCCGGCGACCGACAGCATGCCGCCCCGACCCTCCGTGACGACCGTCTCGCGCTTGGCCTTGGAGGTGTCGCCGGGGCCGCCCGGCAGCACCCGCAGTCCCGCGAAGGAGTAGGTGATCAGATCGGGCGACAGCTGCTGGTCCCGGATGGAGAACGCGGCCTCGTCGAGGATCTGCGCGGTGTCCTTCGCGGTCACCGCGACATCCGCCGGGTCCCCCTCGAACTCCTCGTCCGTGGTGCCGAGGAGCAGCATGTCCTCCCAGGGGAGGGCGAAGGTGATGCGGTACTTGTCGATCGGGGTGGCCAGTGCGGCCTTCCACGGCGAGGTGCGCTTCAGGACCAGGTGGGCCCCCTTGGACAGCCGGATCGAGGGCGCGGCGCCCGCGTCCTCCATCCGGCGCAGGTGGTCGACCCAGGGGCCGGTCGCGTTGAGCACGAGCCGGGCGTCGACGCCGAACTCGGTGCCGTCCGTCCGGTCCCTCAGCTCCGCTCCGGTGACCCGGCCCCGGGTGAAGCGCAGCCCGGTCACCTCGGCGTGGTTGAGCACGGTGGCGCCCGACTCGACGGCCGCGCGGACGGTCATCAGCGCCATCCGTGCGTCGTTCATCTGGTCGTCGCCGTACACCGCCACGGCCTTGAGGTTGTCGGTGCGCAGCTCCGGCACGTCGGCCGCGGCCTTCGCCGGGCTGAGCAGGTGGCCCACGCCGTCGCCGAACGCGGAGAGCGCGGAGTAGGCGAAGACGCCCGCGCCGAGCTTCGCCGCGCCGTGCGGCCCGCCCTTGTAGACGGGCAGGTAGAAGGTGAGCGGGTTCGCCAGGTGGGGGGCCACCTGGCGGGAGACCGCCCGCCGCTCGAAGTGGTTCTCCGCGACCAGCTTCACCGCGCCGGTCTGGAGGTAGCGCAGACCGCCGTGGAGGAGCTTGGAGGAGGCGGAGGAGGTGGCGCCGGCGAAGTCGCCGGCGTCCACCAGGGCCACCCGCAGCCCGGACTGCGCCGCATGCCAGGCGGTGGAGATGCCCAGGATGCCGCCGCCGATCACCAGGAGGTCGAACGTCGCCGTGGAGAGCTGCTCCCGGGTCTCGGCGCGGCTCGCGGCCTTGAAGGAGGACACGGAGCCGGAGGCCGGGTGCGTCCCGGAGGGGACGCTCTGCAGGGTGGTCATTGTTGCTGCTCCTCGTCAGTTTTCCTCGTCGAGCCAGCCCATGGTCCGCTCCACGGCCTTGAGCCAGTTCTTGTACTCGCGCTCGCGCCGGTCGGCCTCCATACGGGGAGTCCACTCGGCGGCCCTGCGCCAGTTGGCGCGCAGCGCGTCGGTGTCGGGCCAGAAGCCGACGGCCAGGCCGGCGGCGTAGGCGGCGCCGAGGCAGGTGGTCTCGGCCACCATCGGACGCACCACGGGGGCGTCCAGGAAGTCCGAGAGCGTCTGCATCAGCAGGTTGTTGGAGGTCATGCCGCCGTCGACCTTGAGCGCGGTCAGCTCGACGCCGGAGTCCTTGGTCATGGCGTCGGTGATCTCACGGGTCTGCCAGGCGGTGGCCTCCAGCACGGCACGGGCGATGTGCGCCTTGGTGACGTACCGGGTCAGGCCGGCGATCACGCCGCGCGCGTCGGAGCGCCAGTAGGGGGCGAACAGGCCGGAGAAGGCCGGCACGAAGTACGCGCCGCCGTTGTCCTCGACGGACAGCGCCAGGGTCTCGATCTCGGCGGCGGAGTTGATCAGGCCCATCTGGTCGCGCATCCACTGCACCAGCGAACCGGTGACGGCGATGGAGCCCTCCAGCGCGTACACGGCCTGCTCGTCGCCGATGCGGTAGCCGACGGTCGTCAGCAGGCCGTTGTACGAGTTGACCGGCTGGTCACCGGTGTTCATCAGCATGAAGGTGCCGGTGCCGTAGGTGGACTTGGCCTCGCCCTTGGCGAAACAGGTCTGCCCGAAGAGGGCGGCCTGCTGGTCGCCGAGCGCGGAGGCGACCGGGACGCCGTCGAGGGCGCCGCCCTTGGCGGTGCCGTAGACCTCGGCGGACGAGCGGATCTCGGGGAGGATCGCGGCGGGCACCTCCATGGACTGGAGGATCTTGTCGTCCCACTCCATGGTGTGCAGGTTCATCAGCATGGTGCGCGAGGCGTTGGTGACGTCGGTGACGTGCACGCCGCCGTCGGTGCCGCCGGTCAGGTTCCAGATGACCCAGGAGTCCATGGTCCCGAAGAGGATGTCGCCGCGCTCGGCGCGCTCGCGCAGGCCCTCGACGTTGTCCAGCAGCCAGCGGGCCTTCGGGCCGGCGAAGTAGGAGGCCAGCGGCAGGCCGGTCTCGCGGCGGAAGCGGTCCTGGCCGACGTTGCGGCCGAGTTCCTTGCAGAGGGCGTCGGTGCGGGTGTCCTGCCAGACGATGGCGTTGTGGACGGGCTCACCGGTGCGGCGGTCCCACAGCAGGGTGGTCTCGCGCTGGTTGGTGATGCCGATCGCCTTGACGTCGGCGGCGGTGATCCCGGCCTTGCGGATCGCGCCGGCGACGACCTCCTGGACGTTGGTCCAGATCTCGGCGGCGTCGTGCTCGACCCAGCCCGGCTTGGGGAAGATCTGCTCGTGCTCCTTCTGGTCGACCGAGACGATCCGGCCGTCCTTGTCGAAGACGATGCAGCGGCTGGACGTGGTGCCCTGGTCGATGGCCGCGATGAACGGCCCGGTGCCGTGGGAGGACGTGGTGGTGGGTGCGTCGGTCACGGGGTGCTCCTGCTCAGGTCTGAGGATGTACGGCTCGTGCGGCGGTCGTGTCTCAGGCGAACGCGATGTTGTAGATACCCGCGGCGGCGGCCGCACCGATCAGGGGGCCGGCGACGGGGATCCAGGCGTAGCTCCAGTCGGAGCCGCCCTTGTTCGGCAGCGGAAGCAGGGCGTGCACGATGCGGGGGCCGAGGTCGCGGGCCGGGTTGATGGCGTAGCCGGTGGGGCCGCCGAGCGACAGGCCGACCGCGACCACCACGAGGGCGGTGATCAGGCCGCCGACGGGCCCGAGGCCCTTGCCGCTCTCGTTCAGACCCTGGGTGAGCACGGCGAGCACCAGGACCAGGGTGCCGATGATCTCGGTCGCCAGGTTCTGCCAGACGTTCCGGATCTCGGGGCCGGTGGAGAAGATGCCGAGCACGGGGCCGGCGTGGCCGTCGCCCTCCGCGTGGGGGCCCTCGGCCGGCTTGTCGGCGGGGTCGCCGACGATCTCGGGGTCGGTGAGGTGGGCGCGGAACTGCCCGTAGTACGCGATCCACACGAGCGCGGCGCCGATCATCGCGCCGAGCAGCTGTCCGGCGAGGTAGACGGGGACGTCGCCCCAGCTGTCGTCCTTGATCGCGATGCCGAGCGTGACCGCCGGGTTGAGGTGGGCGCCGGAGAGCGCGGCGGTCGTGTACACCGCGGTGAGCACGGCGAAGCCCCACCCGAAGGTGATGGCGAGCCAGCCCGCACCCCGGGCCTTGGAGCTCTTGAGGGTGACGGCGGCACAGACGCCGCCACCGAGCAGGATGAGCACGGCGGTGCCGATGGTCTCACCGATGAAGATCTTGTCGCTGTCCACCCGCGACTCCTTTGTCCTACGTCCAGGGGAAGGCGGACCCCGGGTCCCTCCGGAGGTCCGCGCCCTCAGATGGGGGCGAATGCCGGCCCTTGGCGTTGTCACACTCTAGCGCGTATTGCCGTTAGCTGTTCGACAATGCCGACCGATGCACGGCAGTTTTCTCCGGGGTGAAGGCGGCGTCAAGGGTTGAGGGATCGAAAGCCGGATCGTTACCCGGTGGGACGCCCGCCGGTACGCACCTGCCCGCCCGGGGTGCGCCGCAACCGCGCGTGCGCCGCGCGGGCAGGCGGGGGCGCCGCCCGGCGGCGCGGGCGCGGGGGTGCGGCACGCAGCCCGCGCAAGGGGTGGGGGTGTGCGGCGGGCGCGGGGGAGGGGCGGGTCCCCGCCCGGGGCTCAGAAGCGGCCGGCGCCCAGATCGCGCGAGACCGCGCGGGCGCAGTCCCGCACCGCCGCGACCAGGTCGGAGCGGAGCTCGCCGCCGGTGCAGACGCGCTCCACGGCGCCCGTGATGGCGACCGCGCCCACCGGCATGCGCCGGCGGTCGTGGATGGGGGCGGCCACCGATGCCACGCCCTCCCAGGTCTCCTCCACGTCGGCTGCCCAGCCCTTGGCCCGGGTGAGGTCGAGCAGCTCCTCGAAGGCGTCCAGCTCGGTCACCGTGGCGGGGGTGAACGACTTGCGCTCCACCTCGACGGCCTCGGTGTGCGCCACCGGGTCGTAGGCGGCGAGCACCTTGCCGAGGGCCGTGGAGTGCAGCGGCTGCATGGCGCCGACCTCCAGCACCTGGCGGCTGTCGTCGGGGCGGAAGACGTGGTGCACGACGAGCACCCCGTGCTGGTGCAGCACGCCGAGGTGCACGCTCTCGCCGCTGGAGCGGGCCAGGTCGTCCGTCCACACCAGGGCGCGGGCCCGCAGCTCGTGCACGTCCAGATAGCTGTTGCCGAGCCGCAGCAGCTCCGCGCCCAGCTGGTAGCGGCCGGACGCGGGGTCCTGCTCGACGAAGCCCTCGGCCTGGAGGGTGCGCAGGATGCCGTGGGCGGTGCCCTTGGCGAGGTCCAGCGAGGAGGCGATGTCCGACAGTCCCAGCCGGCGCTCGCCGCCGGCGAGCAGGCGCAGCATGGCGGCGGCCCGCTCCAGTGACTGGATGTTCTTCGCCATCGGATCTGGCCCTTCTCCACTGCGGTTCGACTGGCGCTCGCGACGAGCGGGGTATGTTCGCTCCACCGCCGAATACCCGTTCGGCAATGCTGAACACTATCGGTCCATGCCGACCTGGTCATCGCAGAAGGAGTATCCCCCGGCCGAGCTACCCACGGAAACCCGGATGGCGTGGTTCCGTCCGTCCCGTGGGACACATCGACGACGTGGGGCGGCACACGGCTACTCTGACTGCGTGCGCCTTCCCGAGCCGGAGACGCAAAGCCGACAGCCGTCGCATCCCAGGGAGTACATCCATGGCCTCGTTGCCGACCCCTTCCGCTGACAGCCGGACCCGAATCGACGCCCTGCGCGAGGCACTCGCCACCCGGGTGGTGGTGGCCGACGGGGCGATGGGCACGATGCTGCAGGCCCAGGACCCCACGCTCGAGGACTTCGAGAACCTCGAAGGCTGCAACGAGATCCTCAACGTCACCCGGCCCGACATCGTGCGCTCGGTCCACGCCGCCTACTTCGAGGTCGGCGTCGACATGGTCGAGACCAACACGTTCGGAGCCAACTTCGCGGCCCTGGGCGAGTACGACATCCCCGAGCGGGTCCACGAGCTGTCCGAGGCCGGCGCCCGGATCGCCCGCGAGGTGGCCGACGAGTTCACCGCCGCCACCGGGCAGCAGCGCTGGGTCCTCGGCTCCATGGGCCCGGGCACCAAGCTGCCGACCCTCGGCCACGCCGACTACACCACCCTGCGCGACGCCTACCAGCAGAATGCCGAGGGCATGATCGCCGGCGGCGCGGACGCGCTGATCGTCGAGACCACCCAGGACCTGCTCCAGACCAAGGCCGCCATCCTCGGCGCCCGCCGAGCGCTGGACGCCACCGGCACGAACCTCCCGCTCATCTGCTCGGTCACCGTCGAGACGACCGGCACCATGCTCCTCGGCTCCGAGATCGGCGCGGCGCTCACCGCCCTGGAGCCGCTCGGCATCGACATGATCGGCCTGAACTGCGCCACCGGCCCGGCCGAGATGAGCGAGCACCTGCGCTACCTCGCCCGCCACTCCCGCGTCCCGCTGTCCTGCATGCCGAACGCCGGCCTCCCGGTCCTCGGCAAGAACGGCGCCCACTACCCGCTGACCGCCCCGGAGCTGGCGGACGCCCAGGAGACCTTCGTCCGCGATTACGGCCTGTCGCTCGTCGGCGGCTGCTGCGGCACCACCCCCGAGCACCTGCGCCAGGTCGTCGAACGCGTCCGCGGGCTCACCCCCTCCGCCCGCGACCCGCGCCCGGAGCCGGGCGCCGCCTCGCTGTACCAGACGGTGCCGTTCCGCCAGGACACCGCGTACATGGCGATCGGCGAGCGGACCAACGCCAACGGTTCCAAGAAGTTCCGCGAGGCCATGCTGGAGGGCCGCTGGGACGACTGCGTGGAGATGGCCCGCGACCAGATCCGCGAGGGCGCGCACATGCTCGACCTCTGCGTCGACTACGTCGGCCGCGACGGCGTCGCCGACATGGCCGAGCTGGCCGGCCGCTTCGCGACCGCCTCGACCCTGCCGATCGTGCTCGACTCCACCGAGGTCGACGTCATCGAGGCCGGACTGGAGAAGCTCGGCGGCCGTGCCGTGATCAACTCCGTCAACTACGAGGACGGCGACGGCCCCGAGTCCCGGTTCGCCAAGGTCACCCGCCTCGCCCAGGAGCACGGCGCCGCGCTGATCGCCCTCACCATCGACGAGGAGGGCCAGGCCCGCACCGTCGAGAACAAGGTGGCCATCGCCGAGCGGCTGATCGCCGACCTGACGGGCAACTGGGGCATCCACGAGTCGGACATCCTCGTCGACACCCTCACCTTCACCATCTGCACCGGGCAGGAGGAGTCCCGGGGCGACGGCATCGCCACCATCGGGGCGATCCGCGAGCTGAAGCGCCGACACCCCGACGTGCAGACCACGCTCGGCCTGTCGAACATCTCCTTCGGCCTCAACCCGGCCGCCCGCATCCTGCTGAACTCCGTCTTCCTCGACGAGTGCGTCAAGGCGGGACTGGACTCGGCCATCGTGCACGCCTCCAAGATCCTCCCGATCGCCCGGTTCGACGAGGAGCAGGTCACCACCGCCCTCGACCTGATCTACGACCGCCGCCGCGAGGACTACGACCCGCTGCAGAAGCTGATGGCGCTCTTCGAGGGCGCCACGGCCAAGTCCATGAAGGCGGGCAAGACGGAGGAGCTGCTGGCGCTGCCGCTGGACGAGCGCCTCAAGCGCCGCATCATCGACGGCGAGAAGAACGGCCTGGAGGGCGACCTCGACGAGGCCCTGCGCGAGCGTCCGGCCCTCGACATCGTCAACGACACCCTGCTCGACGGCATGAAGGTGGTCGGCGAGCTCTTCGGCTCCGGCCAGATGCAGCTGCCCTTCGTGCTCCAGTCGGCCGAGGTGATGAAGAACGCGGTCGCCTACCTGGAACCGCACATGGAGAAGACGGACGCCGAGGGCAAGGGCACCATCGTGCTGGCCACCGTCCGCGGCGACGTCCACGACATCGGCAAGAACCTCGTCGACATCATCCTGTCCAACAACGGCTACAACGTGGTCAACCTGGGCATCAAGCAGCCCGTCTCCGCGATCCTGGAGGCGGCCGACGAGCACAAGGCCGACGTGATCGGCATGTCGGGTCTCCTGGTCAAGTCGACCGTGATCATGAAGGAGAACCTGGAGGAGCTGAACCAGCGCAAGCTGGCGGCCGACTACCCCGTCATCCTCGGCGGCGCCGCCCTCACCCGCGCCTACGTCGAACAGGACCTCCACGAGATCTACGAGGGCGAGGTCCGCTACGCCCGGGACGCCTTCGAGGGCCTGCGGCTGATGGACGCCCTGATCGCCGTCAAGCGCGGCGTCCCCGGCGCCGCCCTGCCCGAGCTCAAGCAGCGGCGGGTGCGCCCCGCGGCCACCGCCGTCGTCGAGGAGCGCCCCGAGGAGGGCGCCGCCCGCTCCGACGTGGCCACCGACAACCCGGTGCCCACCCCGCCCTTCTGGGGCACCCGCGTGGTCAAGGGCATCCAGCTCAAGGAGTACGCCTCCTGGCTCGACGAAGGGGCCCTGTTCAAGGGCCAGTGGGGGCTGAAGCAGGCCCGCACCGGCGACGGCCCCGGCTACGAGGAGCTGGTGGAGACCGAGGGGCGGCCCCGGCTGCGCGGCTGGCTCGACCAGCTGCACACCCAGAACATGCTGGAGGCGGCCGTCGTCTACGGCTACTTCCCCTGTGTGTCCAAGGGCGACGATCTCATCCTGCTCGGCGAGGACGGCTCCGAACGCACCCGGTTCTCCTTCCCGCGCCAGCGGCGCGGCCGCCGGCTGTGCCTCGCGGACTTCTTCCGGCCGGAGGAGTCCGGCGAGACCGACGTCGTCGGCCTCCAGGTCGTCACCGTGGGCTCCCGGATCGGCGAGGCGACCGCCAAGCTCTTCGAGGCGGACTCCTACCGGGACTACCTGGAGCTGCACGGGCTCTCCGTGCAGCTGGCCGAGGCCCTCGCCGAGTACTGGCACGCCCGGGTCCGCTCCGAGCTCGGCTTCGGGGGCGAGGACCCCGCCGACGTGGAGGACATGTTCGCGCTGAAGTACCGCGGCGCGCGGTTCTCGCTCGGCTACGGAGCCTGCCCCGACCTGGAGGACCGCGCGAAGATCGCCGCCCTGCTCGAGCCGGAGCGGATCGGCGTGCAGCTCTCCGAGGAGTTCCAGCTGCACCCCGAGCAGTCGACCGACGCGATCGTCATCCACCACCCCGAGGCGAAGTATTTCAACGCACGGTGATCCATCGGGCGTAGACTTGTCGGTCCAGTGCAGGCCGGTCACCTGTCACCGCGGTGCAGCCGCGGGAGGGTGACCGGCCTTCTCGTCCCTTCCGGAGGTGTGCCTATGACCAGCACGGTCCCCGCGTCCCTTACCCGTACCGCCGACGGTGCGGCCCTCCAGGCCGTCTTCCTCGACATGGACGGGACCCTCGTCGACACCGAGGGCTTCTGGTGGGACGCCGAGGTGGAGGTCTTCGCCGACCTGGGGCACCGGCTGGACGAGTCGTGGCGCGACGTCGTCGTCGGAGGGCCGATGACCCGCAGCGCCGGCTACCTGATCGAGGCCACCGGCGCGGACATCACCTTCGCCGAGCTGAGCGTGCTGCTGAACGACAGGTTCGAGGAGCGGATCGGCCGGGGCGTCCCGATGATGCCGGGCGCCCAGCGGCTCCTCGCCGAGCTGGCCCGGCACAACGTGCCCACCGCCCTGGTCTCCGCCTCCCACCGGCGCATCATCGACCGGATCCTGGACTCCCTCGGGCGTCACCACTTCCACCTCTCGGTCGCGGGCGACGAGGTCGAGCGCACCAAGCCGCACCCCGACCCCTACCTGGTGGCCGCCCACCGCCTCGGTGCCGACCCGGCGCGCTGCGCCGTCGTCGAGGACACCGCGACCGGCGTCGCGGCCGCGGAGGCGGCGGGCTGCCGTGTCGTGGCGGTGCCCTCCGTGGCCCCGATCCAGCCGGCGGCGGGGCGCATGGTCGTCTCCTCGCTCGAAGAAGTCGACCTGCTTTTCCTGCGCACCCTGATCACCGCCCCGCGCTGATACGTGTACGGTCCGTGCATCTCGAATGCGCCGGGAAACCGTGGGCAGCGGACCATGTAGTTTCCGTCACCATCTGTATTACCGATCGGTAATCGACAAGGTGTTCCGTCACGTGACCTTCGTCACTGCGCGTACATCCCGACCGGTCGACCGAAGGCCCCCGGCCTGCCCCTCAGGGCGGAAAGGGGGCCGTCGCATGCCCGTTTTGCGGCGGACGCATATGAATCATCCACCGGTCCGGAGGGCACACGCAGGCATTCGTGATCACTCTGCGATTACGCCCCAACTCGGGCCCGTTCACGCTTTCCTGGCGCCTGGGACTAATGTCGTGGCCGGGAACTCCGCCGCCTAGCCGAGATGCCCCGAAGGTCATCACACCCTCGGAAACACAGGACCGATCGCTCTGTTCCACCAGCACGATCGCGCCACCCCGACCGGGTGGAAGCGGCGTAGTGACTCGCACACACACCGCTGCATCCCAGAGCCGGTCGGATGAGGGAGAACGTCCAGGATGAACCGTAAGACCTTGGTGCCGCTGGCCATGATCGGCCTGCTCGCGCCCGTGCTCGCCGCCTGCGGCAGCACGGACGGCGGGTCGGGCGGCGGTGACGCCATCGTCGTGGGCACCACGGACCAGTTCGCCGCGAGCGCCGAGTCCCCCGCCCCGCTGGACCCGGCCTACGCCTACGACACCGGTGCCTGGAACGTCCTGCGCCAGACCGTCCAGACCCTGATGCACGCCCCGCGCGGCGGCGGCGAGCCCGTGCCGGACGCGGCCGAGTCGTGCTCCTTCACCGACAACGCCAGCGAGAGCTACCGCTGCAAGCTGCGCAGCGGCCTGAGCTTCGCGGACGGCACCCCCGTGACGGCGAAGGACGTCAAGTTCTCCCTCCAGCGCGTGCTCGACATCGATGCCGACAACGGCACCGCGGCCCTCCTGGCCAACATCGACACCATCGAGACCAAGGGCGACGACGAGGTCGTCTTCCACCTCTCGACGCCCGACGCCACGTTCCCCTACAAGCTCTCGACGCCCGTCGCCGGCATCGTCAGCCCGAAGAACTACGACGCCAAGAAGCTCCGCGAGGGCTTCGCCGTCGACGGCAGCGGCCCGTACACGATGCAGACCGAGACCGAAGGCGACAAGATCACCAAGGTCGTCTTCAGCAAGAACGACGAGTACAAGGGCGACATCAAGCTCCACAACGACAAGGTCGAACTCCGCTCCTTCGCGGACGCCGCCGCCATGGGCAAGGCCCTGGAGGCCGGCGACATCGACGTGATGACCCGCGCGATGTCGCCCGAGCAGATCCGGGATCTCTCCGAGAACCCGAAGGAGGGCATCACCCTCACCGAGGTCCCCGGCCTGGAGATCCGCTACCTCGCCTTCGACACCACCGACCCGTCGGTGAAGAACAAGGCCGTCCGCCAGGCCATGGCCGCCGTCGTCGACCGCGGCCAGATCGCCGGCCAGGTCTACGGCTCGACCGCCGAACCGCTGTACTCGCTCATCCCGACGAGCATCGCCGCGCACACCAACTCGTTCTACAACAAGTACGGCGAGCCCAGCACCGAGAAGGCCGCGGCCATCCTCGAGGACGCGGGCATCGACACCCCGGTCCGGCTGGAACTGAACTACACCACCGACCACTACGGCGAGGGCACCGCCAAGGAGTTCGAGACGCTCCGCGACCAGCTCAACGCCACGAAGCTCTTCGAGGTGACCGTCAAGGGCACCGAGTGGTCCGAGTTCCGCCCGGCCCAGAAGCGCGGCGACTACGCCGTCTACGGCCTGGGCTGGTTCCCCGACTTCCCGGACCCCGACAACTACACCGCGCCCTTCCTCGACGACGGCAACTTCCTCAACTCGCCCTACGTGAGCACCGAGGCGCGCAACCTCATCCCGCAGTCCCGCCGCGAGGCCGACCGCACCGCCGCCTCCCCGGCCTTCAAGAAGATCCAGGAGATCGTCGCCGAGGACGTGCCGTTCCTGCCCCTGTGGCAGGGCAAGCAGTACGTCGCCTCCCGCGACGACATCAACGGCATCGAGTGGACGCTCAACGCCAGCTCCGACCTCCAGCTGTGGGAGCTCTCCCGCGGCGGCGGCTCCTGACCCGTGCCCGGGCCGCCCCTGACCGGGGCGGCCCGGGAAACGCGAAGGGCCGGGGGCCCGGCGGGGCGTGAGCCGCCGGGCCCCCGGCCCTTCGCCGTACGGCCTGGGTGCCGCACCCCGGTCACTGGGCCCCGGGGCGCACCAGACCGCTCTCGTACGCGTACACCGCCGCCTGCACCCGGTCCCGCAGGCCGAGCTTCGTCAGCACATGCCCGACATGGGTCTTCACCGTGGTCTCGCTCACGAACAGGTCCGCCGCGATCTCCGCGTTGGACAGGCCCCGGGCCACCAGCTTCAGCACCTCGACCTCGCGGTCGGTCAGCGTGTTCAGCGCGTCCGGGACGGGCTCGTCGCCCGACGGGAGATGGTCCGCGTACTTGTCGAGCAGCCGGCGCGTCACGCTCGGCGCGAGCATCGCCTCGCCCGCGGCGACCACCCGGATCGCCTGCACCAGCTCGTTGGCGGGCGCGTCCTTCAGCAGGAAGCCGCTGGCCCCGGCGCGCAGCGCCTCCACCACGTACTCGTCGAGGTCGAACGTGGTCAGCACGAGCACCTTCGCCGGACCGTCGCGGCCGGGCCCGGTGATCTGCCGCGTCGCCTCGACGCCGTCCATGCGCGGCATCCGGATGTCCATCAGCACCACATCGGGCTGCAACGCCCGCACCTGATCGAGGGCCTGGAGGCCGTCCCCGGCCTCGCCGACCACCGCGATGTCCTGCTCCGCCTCGAGGATCATGCGGAAGCCGGTACGCAGCAGTGGTTGGTCGTCGACCAGTAGGACGCGGATCGCCACGGGCACTCCTTCGCTAGACCGGGCCCATTCTGCCCTGCTCATCCTCCCCGGACCCCGCCGGGGAAACGATCAACGGATAAACCGGGGGAGTGCCGCCGAATTCAGGACAGACCGCCTGGTGGTCGCACCAGCCGCACAGCTTCGTCGGCCGCGGCCGCCAGTCCCCGGTACGCGTCGCCTCCCGGATCGCCTCCCACAGCGCCAGCAGCTTCCGCTCCGTGCGCTCCAGGTCGGCCGCCTGCGGGTCGTACGTCAGCACGTCACCGCTGCCCAGGTACACCAGCTGGAGCCGGCGCGGCAGCACCTTCTTCAGCCGCCAGATCACCAGGGCGTAGAACTTCATCTGGAAGAGCGCGCCCTCGCTGTACTCCGGCCGCGGCGCCTTCCCCGTCTTGTAGTCGACGATGCGGACCTCGCCGGTGGGCGCGATGTCCACCCGGTCGATCACCCCGCGCAGCCGCAGACCCGACGGGAGCTCGGTCTCGACGAACATCTCCCGCTCCGCCGGCTCCAGCCGCGTCGGGTCCTCCAGCGAGAACCACCGCTCCACCAGCTGCTCGGCCTCGCCCATCCAGCGGGCCAGCCGCTCGCCGGCGTCCCCGCCCTCGCCGAACAGCCCGCCCAGCTCCGGACGCGCCTCCAGCAGCCTGTCCCACTGCCCCGGGATCATCGCCTTCGCCCGCGGCACCGTCCGCTCGGCGGCCGGGTCGTCGAAGAGCCGCTCCAGGACGGCGTGCACCAGCGTGCCCCGCGTCGCCGCCTCGCTCGGCTTCTCGGGCAGTCTGTCGATCACCCGGAAGCGGTACAGCAGGGGACACTGCATGAAGTCGCCGGCCCGCGAGGGCGACAGCGATGTGGGCTCCGCGGCCACGGCGGAGGACCCCTCCGCGGGCGGCTGACTCGTACTCATGACACAGACCCTACGGCCCGCCACCGACAGCGAGCGGCATACCATCGACGGCAGAACCCCGCACCCCGGACGGACCGGCGGGTGAAACCGGCGGACGGCCCCGGCGACGAGAGGACCCCGTGAACGAGGACGACACGAGCGGCGAGCGCGACCGGTCGCGCGCCGGCGCCGGAGCGAAGGGCCCCGGCGTCCCCGCCGCGAAGCGCCGCTCCGGGCCCGGCGGCGGCATCCTCATGGGCCGCCCCTTCGGCGTGCCCGTCTACGTCGCCCCCAGCTGGTTCGTCGTCGCGGCCCTGATCACCTGGGTCTTCGGCGGCCAGCTCGACCGGGTCCTGCCCGAGCTCGGCGGCGCCCGCTACCTTGTCTCCCTCTTCTTCGCCGTCGCCTTCTACGCCTCCGTCCTCGTCCACGAGCTCGCCCACACCGTCGCCGCGCTGCGCTTCAAGCTGCCGGTCCGGCGCATCCAGCTCCAGTTCTTCGGCGGCGTCTCCGAGATCGAGAAGGAGACCGAGACACCCGGCCGCGAGTTCGTCCTCGCCTTCGTCGGACCGCTGCTCTCGCTCGTCCTCGCCGGCGTCTTCTACCTCGGTCTGTCGGCCGTCGACGCCGGCACGGTCCCCGGCGTGCTGCTCGCCGGCCTGATGATCTCCAACCTCATCGTCGCCGCCTTCAACCTCCTGCCCGGCCTGCCGCTGGACGGGGGCCGGATGCTCCGCGCCGTCGTGTGGAAGATCACCGGCAAGCCCATGGCCGGCACCGTCGCCGCCGCCTGGGTCGGCCGCGCCCTCGCCGTCGCCGTCCTGATCGGCCTGCCGCTGCTCACCCACACCGGCGCCCTGGGCAACGCCACCGAGGACATCGGCGGCATGGAGACCGTCACCGACGCCCTGCTCGCCGCCATCCTGGCCGCCATCATCTGGACCGGCGCCGGGAACAGCCTGCGCATGGCCCGGCTCCGCGAGCACCTGCCGGAACTCGCCGCCCGCGCCCTCACCCGCCGCGCCGTCCCCGTCGAGCCCGCCACCCCCCTCTCCGAGGCGCTGCGCCGCGCCAACGAGGCGGGCGCCCGCGCCCTCGTCGTCGTCGACGGCCAGGGCGACGCGACGGGCATCGTCCGGGAGGCCGCCATCGTCGGCGTCCCCGAGCACCGGCGCCCCTGGGTCGCCGTCAGCGGCCTCGCCCAGGACCTCACCGACGGCATGAGGGTCCCGGCCGAACTCGCCGGAGAGGCCCTGCTCGACCGGCTGCGGGCCGCCCCCGCCACCGAGTACCTGGTCGTCGAGGAGACCGGCGAGATCTACGGCGTGCTGTCCACCGCCGACGTCGAACGCGCCTTCGTCGCCGCCATGGCGCGCCCCGGCACCACGCCTCCCGCCTGACCCGGCCGGCCCCGCCCGCCCGTGGTCGGGCGGCCACCGCCAGGCCGGTAGGCTGGTCACATGTCCGAACCGACCGGTGCCGCCCGCCGTCGCGGGCCCTTCAAGGTCGGGGACCAGGTCCAGCTCACCGACCCCAAGGGACGCCACTACACGTTCACGCTCGAAGCCGGGAAGAATTTCCACACCCACAAGGGTTCCTTCCCGCACGACGAGCTGATCGGCGCTCCCGAGGGCAGTGTTGTCCGTACCACGGGAAACGTCGCCTACCTCGCGCTGCGCCCCCTGCTCCCCGACTACGTCCTGTCCATGCCCCGCGGCGCCGCCGTGGTCTACCCCAAGGACGCGGGGCAGATCCTGGCCTTCGCCGACATCTTCCCCGGCGCCCGCGTCGTGGAGGCGGGGGTCGGCTCCGGCTCGCTGAGCAGCTTCCTGCTCCGCGCCATCGGCGACCACGGCATGCTCCACTCCTACGAGCGCCGTGCGGACTTCGCCGAGATCGCCCAGGCCAACGTGGAACGCTACTTCGGCGGACCCCACCCGGCCTGGCAGCTCACCGTCGGCGACCTGCAGGACAACCTGAGCGACACCGACGTCGACCGTGTGATCCTCGACATGCTCGCCCCCTGGGAGTGCCTGGAGGCCGTCTCCAAGGCCCTGGTCCCCGGCGGCATCCTCTGCTGCTACGTGGCCACCACCACCCAGCTCGCCCGGACCGTCGAGTCCATCCGCGAGATCGGCTGCTTCGCCGAGCCGCAGCCGTGGGAGTCGATGATCCGCAACTGGCACGTCGAGGGACTGGCCGTCCGCCCCGACCACCGGATGATCGGACACACCGGCTTCCTGGTGACCGCCCGCCGCCTCGCCGACGGCGTGGAGCCCCCCATGCGCCGCCGCCGCCCCGCCAAGGGCGCCTACGGCGAGGACTACGAGGGCCCCAACAAGGGCTGACCCCACCACAACACGACGACGCCGCCGCACACTTCCCGCAGGCATCGGGGAACTGTGCGGCGGCGTCGCCGTGTTGCCCGCCCGAGCGGGCGGAGGATCGTCACCGGGATGTCACCCACCCCCCTGTTCCCCGGGCGTGTGACGTATGGCACGATGCTGGCCACCCCCACCCCGCACGACCTCTCAGGAGACCACCGGCGTGCAGAACCCCGTCGTCCCGGACCTCGCGCACACCCAGACCCGCCCGGTGCACTGGCTCCTGACGGCGACGGCGATGGCCGCGGTCGTCGCGGGCGCCGGACTCCTCCAGCCCGACGCCGCCACGGCCACCCAGAGCGGCACCGCCGCCCGGGCCGGCGCGGCCGCGCCCGTGCCCGCTCCCGAGCAGCCGGCCCCCGCGCCCGATCCGGCGGCGGTGGAGCTGCCGCTGGAGTGCGGCGGACTGCCGGCACTCGTCACCGCGAAGGCCACCGGGGACCTCGACGGCGACGGCGGCCCGGAGACGGTCGTCGCGGCCCGCTGCGACGCGGGCTCCGGCAACCCGCCGCACGGGGTCTACGTCCTCGCGGCCGGGCGCGACGGCACGGCGCGGATCGTGGCGACCCTGGTGGACCCCGAGGAGAAGGCCTCGGTGGCCGATCTCGCCGTCCGTGACGGCGCGGTCACCGCCGCGCTGCTCGGCTACTCGTCGCTCGACGTGCCCCGCTGCTGCCCCGACATCCGCGAGCAGGTCAAGTGGCAGTGGCGGGGCGGCGTGTTCGTCCGCTCCGACGACACCGCCGCCCTGGGTGTCTGAGAGGTCACTGGGCGTCGGGTCCGTAGACCTCGACCCGGTCCGAGACCCGGCGCACGTGGATGCAGTCGCCGGGGCACTCCTTCGCCGAGTCCACGACGTCCGTCAGCAGCGGCAGCGGCACGGGCGTGGTGGCGCCCGGCTCCTGCAGCAGCTCGTCGTCCGCGGACTTCACATAGGCGAGACCGTCGATGTCGAGCTCGAAGACCTCCGGCGCGTACTGCGCGCAGATACCGTCGCCGGTGCACAGGTCCTGGTCGATCCAGACCTCGAGCGCGTCGCCGGAACCCTCGGTGGGAACCTCGTGCTGCACGGTCATATCTCCTGCCGTTTCCTTCGTCGCAGCAGCTGAACGAAGCAAGTCGTGCCAGCCCTGGCGGGTGTTGAACGCTTCGACGATACAACCGACCGCTTTCCGATGTTGCCGGGTGGGTATCTCCTGGGTATTCCCTGGGCACGAGGGAGAGCGCAAGGGTGAAGATCGGACACACCCCTTCCGTCTTTGTGATCTAGGGGTTTCAATCACCACCCACACAGGTAGGGTCAGGAAGCGTCCAGCTCCCCTTGGAGGAGGTGAGGACCGTGGCAGCCCACGACGACGACATCAACCGCGGCATCCGGCCGGGGCGAGGGTCTGAGGACCCCGCCGGCCAGGTTGCCTATCTCGAGCAGGAAATCGCCGTCCTGCGCCGCAAGCTCGCCGACTCTCCGCGTCACACGAGGATTCTCGAGGAGCGGATCGTCGAGCTTCAGACCAACCTGGCAGGCGTGTCCGCGCAGAACGAACGGCTCGCGAACACGCTCCGTGAGGCCCGCGACCAGATCGTGGCACTCAAGGAGGAGGTCGACCGCCTCGCACAGCCCCCGGCTGGCTTCGGCGTCTTCCTCCAGGCCAATGAGGACGGCACCTGCGACATCTTCACCGGGGGCCGCAAGCTCCGGGTGAACGTCAGTCCCGGCGTCGAGCCCGAAGAGCTCCGGCGCGGCCAGGAAGTCATGCTCAACGAAGCGCTCAACGTGGTCGAGGCCATGGAGTACGAGCGCGCCGGGGACATCGTCACCCTCAAGGAGATCCTCGAGGACGGCGAGCGCGCCCTGGTCATCGGGCACACCGACGAGGAGCGGGTGGTGCGGCTCGCGGAGCCGCTGCTGGACACCACCATCCGCCCCGGCGACGCCCTCCTGCTCGAACCGCGCTCCGGATACGTCTACGAGGTCATCCCGAAGAGCGAGGTCGAGGAACTCGTCCTCGAAGAGGTCCCCGACGTCGACTACGACAAGATCGGCGGCCTCGGCGGCCAGATCGAGATGATCCGCGACGCGGTCGAGCTCCCGTACCTCCACCCCGACCTCTTCAAGGAGCACGAGCTGCGGCCGCCGAAGGGCATCCTGCTCTACGGACCGCCCGGCTGCGGCAAGACGCTCATCGCCAAGGCCGTCGCCAACTCCCTTGCCAAGAAGGTCGCCGAAGTCACCGGGCGCCCCCAGGGGAAGAGCTACTTCCTCAACATCAAGGGCCCCGAGCTCCTCAACAAGTACGTCGGCGAGACGGAGCGGCACATCCGCCTCGTCTTCCAGCGGGCCCGTGAGAAGGCCAGCGAGGGCACCCCCGTCATCGTCTTCTTCGACGAGATGGAATCCCTCTTCCGCACCCGCGGCTCCGGCGTCAGCTCCGACGTCGAGAACACCATCGTCCCCCAGCTCCTCGCCGAGATCGACGGCGTCGAGGGCCTGGAGAACGTGATCGTCATCGGCGCCTCGAACCGCGAGGACATGATCGACCCCGCGATCCTGCGGCCCGGCCGGCTCGACGTCAAGATCAAGATCGAGCGTCCGGACGCCGAGGCGGCCAAGGACATCTTCGCCAAGTACCTGACGCCCTCCCTGCCGCTCCACGCCGACGACCTCGGCGAGCACAGCGGCTCCAAGGAGGCGGCGGCCCACGCCATGATCCAGTCGGTCGTGGAGCAGATGTACGCCGAATCCGAGGAGAACCGCTTCCTCGAGGTCACGTACGCCAACGGCGACAAGGAAGTCCTCTACTTCAAGGACTTCAACTCCGGCGCGATGATCCAGAACATCGTCGACCGGGCCAAGAAGATGGCCATCAAGGCCTTCCTCGACCACAACCAGAAGGGCCTCAGGGTCGCCCACCTGCTCCAGGCATGCGTGGACGAGTTCAAGGAGAACGAGGACCTGCCCAACACCACCAACCCGGACGACTGGGCCCGCATCTCCGGCAAGAAGGGCGAGCGGATCGTCTTCATCCGCACGCTCGTCACCGGAAAGCAGGGAGCGGACACCGGCCGGTCCATCGACACGGTGGCCAACACCGGTCAGTACCTGTAATCGAGGCACACCGGCTGCGGATGCCCGTCCACTGCCACGGCAGAAAGGACACACTGCATCCGCAGCCGGTTGCTTTCCGGACAGGTACGGCCACAGCACAGCAATGACGCAATCGATCTCCCCACCCGAGCAGCGGCGCAATAGGCTCTCCGGTATCGCCGAGTCGCGCAATACGGGGAAGGGCACCGCACGCGCACCGGAAAGCAGCGGTATTCAGCGCCCACCGACAGGGAGCGCCGCCGGGCAAGGAGGGCCGCATGACCGTACGGCGAGTAATGGGCATCGAGACGGAGTACGGGATCTCCGTCCCCGGTCACCCGAACGCCAATGCCATGCTCACCTCGTCCCAGATCGTCAACGCCTACGCGGCGGCGATGCACCGGGCGCGCCGCGCCCGCTGGGACTTCGAGGAGGAGAACCCGCTGCGGGACGCCCGCGGCTTCGACCTCGCCCGTGAGGCCGCGGACTCCAGCCAGCTCACCGACGAGGACATCGGCCTCGCCAACGTCATCCTCACCAACGGCGCCCGGCTCTACGTCGACCACGCCCACCCCGAGTACAGCTCGCCCGAGGTCACCAACCCGCGGGACGCCGTGCTGTGGGACAAGGCCGGCGAACGCATCATGGCCGAGGCCGCCGAGCGGGCCGCCCAGCTCCCGGGCGCCCAGCCCATCCACCTGTACAAGAACAACACCGACAACAAGGGCGCGTCCTACGGCACGCACGAGAACTACCTGATGAAGCGGGAGACCCCCTTCTCGGACATCGTGCGGCACCTGACGCCGTTCTTCGTCTCCCGCCAGGTCGTCACCGGCGCCGGCCGTGTCGGAATCGGTCAGGACGGCCGTGACCACGGCTTCCAGATCAGCCAGCGCGCCGACTACTTCGAGGTCGAGGTGGGCCTGGAGACCACGCTCAAGCGGCCCATCATCAACACCCGCGACGAGCCCCACTCCGACGCCGAGAAGTACCGCCGCCTCCATGTGATCATCGGCGACGCCAACCTCTCGGAGATCTCCACCTACCTCAAGCTGGGCACCACGGCGCTGGTCCTGTCGATGATCGAGGACGGCTTCATCACCGTCGACCTCGCCGTCGAGCAGCCCGTGCGCACCCTGCACCAGGTCTCGCACGACCCTGACCTCCAGCACCTGGTGAGCCTGCGCAGCGGCCGCACCCTCACCGCCGTGCAGCTCCAGATGGAGTACTTCGAGCTCGCCCGCAAGTACGTCGAGGAGCGCTTCGGGGCGGACGCCGACGAGCAGACCAAGGACGTCCTGGCGCGCTGGGAGGACACCCTGAACCGTCTGGAGACCGATCCGATGAGCCTCGCGGGCGAACTGGACTGGGTCGCCAAGAAGGAGCTCATGGAGGGCTACCGCCGCCGGGACGGCCTGGAATGGGACGCGGCGCGGCTGCACCTGGTGGACCTCCAGTACGCGGACGTGCGCCCCGAGAAGGGCCTGTACAACCGGCTGGCGGCCCGGGGCAGGATGAAGCGCCTGCTGGACGAGCGGGACGTCGAGCGGGCCGAGGCCAAGCCCCCGGAGGACACCCGGGCCTACTTCCGCGGCCGCTGCCTGGAGCAGTTCGCCGACGACGTGGCGGCCGCCTCCTGGGACTCGGTGATCTTCGACCTGCCGGGCCGCGACTCCCTGCAACGGGTCCCCACCCTGGAGCCGCTGCGGGGCACCCGCAACCACGTCAAGGATCTCCTGGACCGCTGCCGCACCGCGGAGGACCTGCTGAAAGTCCTGTCCGGGGGCTGAAACGGCTCGCATCCGGGAATCATGAAAGCAAGGTCCCGGACGGAGAGCGGAAGCCGGGGCCGATGTCGGACCCGGCTTGTAGGGTCTGATCAGATACGTCGAACCGAAGCGGGGTGAGGTGGATGGCGACCAAGGACACCGGCGGCGGACAGCAGAAGGCCACGCGTTCCACGGAGGAGGCCGAGGAGCAGACGCAGGACGCGCAGGCTGCCGAGGACCTCAAGGAGCGTCAGGAGAAGCTCTCGGACGACGTCGACTCCGTCCTGGACGAGATCGACGACGTCCTCGAGGAGAACGCGGAGGACTTCGTGCGGTCCTTCGTCCAGAAGGGCGGAGAGTGATCCCGCCTTCGAGGTGAGGATCCGGGCAGAGTGACCGGCCCCTCTGCGAAGAGGGCGTGGTGAAGAGCGCGTGAGGCGCTGTCTGCGGTGCGGGGGAGGCCCGCGCCGCGGGCACTCCTCACCGGGCGGCTGCGGACGAGCAGGCGCGGGGACGACGCGCGGGGGCGGGGCGACGGCTCCCGG
Organism: Streptomyces genisteinicus; assembly: GCF_014489615.1. Taxonomy (GTDB): domain Bacteria; phylum Actinomycetota; class Actinomycetes; order Streptomycetales; family Streptomycetaceae; genus Streptomyces; species Streptomyces genisteinicus. The sequence continues at coordinate 1,257,783 of NZ_CP060825.1, read as the reverse complement.
CCGGGCTCCCGCCCCGTCCGTCCAGCCGGTCCCGCAGTTCATGTGGATCACCGCCACCGGACGGGTAGGGTCCCTGGCGTACTGCTTCAACTGCAATCCGGCCGTCGGCAAGTTGGGGACGATCGCGAGACCCTGCGTCGGGCCGCCGCATACCTGGAGGGAAACGCGTGGAAGCCAACACTCGTAGCACCGGGCGTCTACCAGCTGCCTTCCTGACGCCGGGATCGTCGTCCTTCATGGACTTCCTGGGCGCGCACTCGCCCGACCTGCTCCCCGGCAACCGCGCCCTGCCGCCCGTGCAGGGCGCGATCGAGGCGCCGCACGGCACGACGATCGTGGCGACGACGTTCCCGGGCGGCGTGGTGCTCGCCGGCGACCGGCGGGCCACGATGGGCAACATGATCGCCCAGCGGGACATCGAGAAGGTGTTCCCGGCCGACGAGTACTCGGCGGTGGGCATCGCCGGCACCGCGGGGCTCGCGGTGGAGATGGTGAAGCTCTTCCAGCTCGAGCTGGAGCACTTCGAGAAGGTCGAGGGCGTCCAGCTGTCGCTGGAGGGCAAGGCGAACCGGCTGTCGACCATGATCCGGAGCAACCTCGGCCTCGCCATGCAGGGCCTCGCCGTGGTCCCGCTCTTCGCGGGGTTCGACGTGGACCGGGAGAGGGGCCGGATCTTCTCCTACGACGTCACGGGCGGCCGCTCGGAGGAGACGGGGTACGCGGCGACCGGGTCGGGGTCGATCTTCGCGCGGGGTGCGATGAAGAAGCTCTACCGCGACGACCTCAGCGAGGAGGAGGCGACGACGCTCGTCGTCCAGGCGCTGTACGACGCGGCCGACGACGACTCCGCGACGGGCGGTCCGGATGTCGCGCGGCGTATCTATCCGATCGTCACGGTCATCACGGACGAGGGGTTCCGCAGGCTGACGGACGAGGAGTCGTCCGGGATCGCGCGCGCGATCCTGGAGCGCCGGCTCGCCCAGCCCGACGGACCGCGCGCCGCGTTGCTCTGATGATGTTCTCTCCTCCTCCGACAGAAAGGGACGGATAGCCGGTGTCGACGCCGTTCTATGTCTCACCCCAGCAGGCGATGGCCGACCGGGCGGAGTACGCCCGCAAGGGCATCGCCCGCGGTCGCAGCCTTGTCGTGCTCCAGTACGCCGACGGCATCGTCTTCGTCGGCGAGAACCCGTCCCGTGCCCTGCACAAGTTCAGCGAGATCTACGACCGGATCGGCTTCGCCGCGGCCGGCAAGTACAACGAGTACGAGAACCTGCGCATCGGCGGGGTGCGCTACGCGGACCTCCGCGGATACACCTACGACCGCGACGACGTGACGGCCCGCGGTCTGGCGAACGTGTACGCGCAGACGCTCGGCACGATCTTCTCCAGCGCCGGCGAGAAGCCGTACGAGGTGGAGCTGGTGGTCGCCGAGGTCGGCGACGCGCCGGAGGGCGACCAGATCTACCGGCTGCCGCACGACGGTTCCATCGTGGACGAGCACGGCTCGGTCGCGGTGGGCGGCAACGCGGAGCAGATCAGCGGCTACCTCGATCAGCGCCACCGTGACGGGATGTCGCTGGCCGAGGCCCTGAAGCTGGCCGTGCAGGCGCTGTCCAGCCAGGCCAACGGCAACGACCGCGAGATCCCGGCCGACCGGCTCGAAGTGGCCGTCCTGGACCGGACGCGGCCGCAGCAGCGGAAGTTCAAGCGGATCGTGGGCCGTCAGCTCGCCCGGCTGCTGGAGGCCGAGGAGGCCGCCACGGCGCCGACGGACGCGCCGTCGGACGAGGCGGACGACTCGTCCGGGCCGGAGTCCGGCGAGTAGGGCCGTACGGCCGTACGCGTCTCGCGGGTGCCCCCTGCCGCCCTGGGCGGTCCGGGGGCACTTCGCTGTCTTCCGGGCGTCGGGCACGGGCCGCTCGGCCCTGGTTCCGGGGACGTGCCTGTCCGCCCGGCCGTGTGGGTCCGGGGCTCCGGGACGTGTCTGCCCGCCCGGGGCTCAGGCCGGCGGAGGCGGGGCGCTGGAGCCGCGCACGACGAGTTCCACGGGAAGGCTGTCCCGCCGGTGCGGACGGCCGTCCAGGACGTCGAGCAGGGCCGTCATGCCGCGTTCGCCGATCCGCTCGGCGGGGAGACGGACGGTGGTGAGCTCCGGTTCGACGGCGGTCGCGAGGGCGAGGTCGTCGAACCCGGTGACGGAGACGTCACCGGGCACGCGCAGGCCGAGGCGCCGGGCCGCCTTGCACGCGCCGGCGGCCAGGATGTCGTCGTCGCAGAGCAGTGCGGTGGGGCGCGGCCCCGGTGCCGTGAGGGCGGCTTCGGCGGCTTCGAGGCCGGAGCGGACGTCGAGGGCGGCCCTGACGGTGCGCACGTCCACCCCGGGGGCGCCGGCGAGCGCGTCGCGCAGGGCCGCGGCGCGTGCGTCGAAGGTCCAGGAGGCGACGGCGGAGGCGAGATGGACGATGCGCCGGTGCCCGAGGGCGACCAGATGGCCGGCCACCTGGCGCATGCCGTCGGCGACGTCGAGGTTGACGTGGGCGGCGACGCCGGGCTCCGCCGGGTCGCTGTCGAGCATCACCAGGGGGAGATCGGCCCCGCGGATGGCGCCGAGGGCCTCGGCCGCCATCGACGAGGCGATGACCCCGTCGAGCGCGGCGCGGGCGGAGGCGAACGGGTCCCGGGCCGGGCCGGTGCCGTCGGGCGAGGGGTAGAGGACGACGCCGAAACCGTGCCGCTCCGCGACCCTGGAGGCGCCGGTGTGGACGCGGGCGAAGAACTCGTTGGTGAGCGCCGGCACGACGAGCAGGGCCGTCCTGGTGCGGCCGAGACGCAGGTTCCGGGCGGCGAGGTTGGGCCGGTAGCCGAGGTCGCGGGCGGTGTCGCGGACCAGGGCGGCGGTGCGCTCGGACACCCGGCCGCGCCACTTGTCGCCGAGGACGAGGGAGACGGTGGCCTGGGAGACCCCCGCGGCGCGGGCGACGTCCCTGCTGGTGGGGCGTGCGGGCTGGGGCGCGGGAACGGGGCCGGGGGTGGGGGGTGCCATGGATGCCCGTTCTCGGCCGCGCGGTGTCCTGCCCGTCCGGGGCGGCGGCTCGGTGGACCCCCGGACTGGGGTCATGGTACGTATGGAGCATCAGGTTATACGTAAAACCTCGGCGGGGCCGGGGGAGAGGGGGAGCCGCATGGCCGCCGGGTACGCGGACATCCTCAAGGCGCCGCACGCCACGCGCCTGCTGGCGGGCACACTCGTGGGCAGGCTGCCCAACGCCACCGCGCACATCGCGATCGTGCTCTTCACCCGCTCCGAGGGCGGCAGCTACACGCTGGCCGGCGCCCTGGCGGCCGTCTACGGGCTCGCCACCGCGGTGGGCCAGCCGCTGCTCGGCCGCGCGGTCGACCTGTACGGCCAGCCCCGGGTCCAGCTGCCCGCGGCCGTCGTCTCCGGCCTCGGCATGCTGCTGCTCGCGTTCGCGGGCACCGGCTCGCTGCCGGTCGCGTACGCGGCGGTGATCGTGGCCGGTCTCTTCACCCCGCCGCTGGAGGGCGGTCTCAGGGCGCTCTGGCCGGACGTGCTGGGCCGCCAGGACCGGGTGCACCGGGCCTACGCCATGGACGCGGTGGCGCAGGAGATCCTGTTCACGCTCGGCCCGCTGCTGGTGACGCTCATCGTCGCCGTCGCGTCGCCCGGAGCCGCGCTGCTGGTCATCAACGCCGTCGGCGTGCTCGGCGCGCTCTCGGTGGTCCTCTCCGAGCCCTCCCGCGCCTGGCGTTCGGCGCCGCGCGAGGCCCACTGGCTGGGGGCGCTGCGCTCCGGCGGGCTGCTGGCCCTGCTGGGCGCCTTCTTCTTCGTGGGGCTCGCCCTCGGCTCGATCACGGTGGCCGCGGTGGCCTACGCGGACGGCCACGGCGGGGACGCGGTGTACGGCTGGCTGATGGCGGCGCTGGGGCTCGGCGCGCTGCTCGGCGGCACGGCGTACGGCGCACGGCAGTGGGCCGGCGAGCCGGAGCGCAGGCTGCGGGTGATCGTCGCGCTGCTCGCCCTCGGGTATCTGCCGCTGCTCCTGCTGCCCGGTGTGCCGGCCATGGCCGCCCTGTCCGTCCTCGCCGGCGTGTTCCTGGCCCCGGCGCTCGCCTGCGCGTTCATCGTGGTCGACCGGCACGCGCCGCGGGGCACGGTCACCGAGGCCTTCTCGTGGCTGGTGACGACCTTCGGCGTCGGCGCCGCGGTCGGCACCGGGGCCGCGGGACCGGCCGTCGAGGGCGGGGGCACGGTGTGGGGCTTCGCCGTCGCCGCGGCCGGGGGGTTCGCCGCGCTGCTGGTCCTGACGCTCACTCAGCGGGTGCTGTCGCATCCGGTGGCGGCGGACGGTCCCGCGGCCCCGGAGGACGGTCCGGAGGAAAATGATCGAAACGGTGCCGCCCAACCCGGTTTCAGCTCAGGCCGTGAGGCGTAATGTTCAGACATGGACCGCCGCATTTTCGGGCTGGAGAACGAGTACGGCGTCACGTGCACGTTCAGGGGACAGCGCCGACTGTCACCTGACGAAGTGGCGCGCTACCTCTTCCGCCGTGTCGTGTCATGGGGCCGCAGCAGCAATGTCTTTCTGCGGAACGGCGCCCGCCTGTACCTCGACGTGGGTTCGCATCCGGAATACGCAACGCCGGAATGCGACAACGTGACCGAGCTGGTCACGCACGACAAGGCCGGCGAGCGCATTCTCGAGGGCCTTCTCGTCGACGCCGAACGCCGCCTGCACGAGGAGGGAATCGCGGGCGACGTCTACCTCTTCAAGAACAACACCGACTCGGCGGGGAACTCCTACGGCTGCCACGAGAACTATCTCGTGGCCCGGCACGGCGAGTTCTCCCGGCTGGCCGACATCCTCATCCCGTTCCTGGTGACGCGGCAGCTGATCTGCGGCGCCGGCAAGGTGCTCCAGACCCCCCGCGGCGCGGTGTTCTGCGTCAGCCAGCGCGCGGAGCACATCTGGGAGGGCGTCAGCTCGGCGACCACCCGTTCCCGCCCGATCATCAACACCCGTGACGAGCCGCACGCCGACGCGGAGCGGTACCGCCGCCTCCACGTCATCGTGGGCGACTCCAACATGTCCGAGACGACGATGCTCCTGAAGGTCGGGGCCACGGACCTGGTGCTGCGCATGATCGAGGCGGGCACCGTCATGCGCGATCTGACCCTGGAGAACCCGATCCGGGCCATCCGCGAGGTCAGCCACGACATAACGGGCCAGCGCAAGGTCCGCCTGGCCAGCGGCCGGGAGGCCTCGGCGCTCGAGGTGCAGCGCGAGTACTACGAGAAGGCCGTCGACTTCGTCGACCGCCGCGGCATCCGCACCGGCACGGTGGCCCAGGTGCTGGAGCTGTGGGGCCGCACCCTCGACGCGATCGAGGCCGAGGACCTCGACCGCATCGGGACCGAGATCGACTGGGTCATGAAGTACAACCTCATCGAGCGCTACCGCGCCAAGAACAACATGACCATGTCCCACCCGAGGGTGGCGCAGATAGACCTCGCCTACCACGACATCCACCGCCGGCGCGGGCTCTACTACCTGCTGGAGCGCAAGGGCCAGGCCGCCCGCATCTGCAACGACCTGAAGATCTTCGAGGGCAAGTCGGTGCCCCCGCAGACGACCAGGGCCCGGCTGCGCGGCGACTTCATCCGGCGGGCGCAGGAGCAGCGCCGCGACTTCACCGTCGACTGGGTGCACCTCAAGCTCAACGACCAGGCGCAGCGCACGGTGCTCTGCAAGGACCCCTTCCGCTCGGTGGACGACCGGGTGGAAAAGCTGATCGCCGGTATGTAGCACGAATCCCGGAACGTCACTCGGGCCCCGTACGTTTCTCGTGCGGGGCCCGGGGCACGCCCTAGAGTGTCCCGGACCCGAATGTGACGTCAGAGATCTGAGGAACACGTGCGCCGACTTGCCGGCCTTATCGTCGCCCCGTTGCTGCTGTTGTCGGCAGTCGCGTGCGGCAGCGAGGACAAGGCCTCCGATTCCGCCTCCTCCCAGGGCGGTCTGCCCGCCATCACCGCCGGAGCGGAGTTCGGCCAGAAGCCGACCCTCGCCAAGGGCGAGGGAGAACCGCCGAAGGAGCTGAAGACCGAGGTCGTCAGCGAGGGTGACGGCGCCACGCTCAAGAAGGGCGACCAGATCCAGGTCAACTACCTGGGCCAGACCTGGGACTCCGACCAGCCGTTCGACACCAGCTTCGGCAAGCAGCCCTTCGACCTGACGCTCGGCGCGGGTCAGGTCATCCCGGGCTGGGAGCAGGGGCTGGAGGGGCAGAAGGTCGGCAGCCGCGTCGAGATGTCGATCCCGCCGAAGCTCGGCTACGGCGACCAGGACCAGGGACCGATCAAGGCGAACTCCACGCTCGTCTTCGTCGTCGACGTCCTGAAGGCCACCACCGTGCCCAAGTCCGCCAAGGGCACCGAGGTCGCCCAGGACAACATCGACCTGCCCAAGGTCGGCACCAACACCGACGGCAAGGCCCCGTCGCTCACCGTGCCCGACAAGACCGCGCCCACCAAGCTCGTGGCGAACTACGTCATCGAGGGCGACGGGCCCGCGGTCAAGAAGACGGACACGCTCGCCGTCGCCTACAAGGGTGTGCTGTGGAAGGGCGGCAAGGAGTTCGACAGCAGCTACGCCCGTGGCGGCGCGCCGGTCAGCTTCCCGCTCTCCGGAGTGATCCAGGGCTGGCAGCAGGGCCTGGAGGGCAAGAAGGTCGGCAGCCGCGTGCTGCTGGTGATCCCGCCGGCCCAGGGCTACGGCGACAAGGAGCAGAACGGCATCCCGGCCAACTCGACGCTGGTCTTCTCCGTCGACATCCTGTCCGCCTCCTCCTCGTAGGCGACACGTCCCCGCGCGGCCGGGACGTTTGAGAGACTGTCCCGGCCCATTGGACAAGCAGAACCGCAAGGAGCACCTTCCGTGAGCATCGAGAAGCCCGAGATCGACTTCCCGGGCGGCGAGCCGCCGGCCGACCTGGAGATCAAGGAGATCTGGGAGGGCGACGGCCCGGAGGCCAAGGCCGGCGACACGGTCCAGGTCCACTACGTGGGCGTGGCCTTCTCCACCGGCGAGGAGTTCGACGCCTCCTGGAACCGCGGCACCCCGCTCGGCTTCAAGCTGGGCGCCGGCCAGGTCATCGCGGGCTGGGACCGCGGCATCCAGGGCATGAAGGTCGGCGGGCGCCGCCAGCTGACCATCCCGGCGCACCTCGCGTACGGCGACCGCGGCGCCGGCCGCGCCATCGCCCCGGGCGAGACGCTGATCTTCGTCTGCGACCTGGTCGCGGTCTGACGGAGCACCGCGGCGCACCGCGCCGCGCGACGAGGGCCCGCGCCGTCAGGCGCGGGCCCTCGCTTTTGTCCGGACACCCCGGGGCGGTACGGTCGACGGGCACAGGGGGACTCCATAAGAAGAGGTGAAGGGCGTCGATGGCCATTGCCAAGGCCGAGCGGCTGATGAACCTGGCGCTGTGTCTGCTCGGGACCGGACGCCCGCTGAGCAAGCGCGAGCTGCGCGGCTCCATCGAGGCGTACATGGAAGCCTCGACCGACGACTCCTTCAACCGGATGTTCGAGCGCGACAAGGACGATCTGCGCGAACTCGGTCTGGTCATCGAGACGGTGGAGTCCCTCGACGGCGACATCGGCTACGTCGCCCGCCGGGACAGCAACACGCTGCCGCCCATCACCCTCGACGCCGAGGAGGCGGCCGCGCTCGGCCTCGCCGCGAAGGTGTGGCAGCAGGCCCGCCTCGCGGGCGCCGCGAGCGGGGCCCTGCAGAAGCTGCGCGCCGCCGGCATGCCCGAGACGGAGGACGTCTACGAGGACCGGCACAGTGCGCTCGAACCGCGTATCCCCGTCCACGAGGCCGCGTTCGAACCGCTGATGCTCGCCTGCCGCGACCGCCGGCCGGTCGCCTTCGACTACCGCAAGGCCAACGCCGCCCGGCCCGAGCAGCGCCTCGTCGAACCGTGGGCGCTGGAGTGCTGGCGCGGCCACTGGTACCTGGCCGGCCACGACCGGGAGCGCGGCGCCGAGCGCGTCTTCCGGCTGTCCCGGATCACCGGACGGGTCCGGGCCAGGACGGGAGCGTTCACCGCGCCGGTGCCCGACGTCGTGACCGTCCGCGAGACCGTGGAGAGCTGGGCCGGGGAGACCGCCACCAGGACCGCGCTGATCCGGCTCCGCGCGGGCTGCGGATACCCGCTGCGCGCCCGCGCCGTGGGGGTGCGGGAACTCGGCGACGGGTGGGACGAGTTGGAGATTCCGTACGGGCACGGACTGGACGCCTGGCTGGTCGAGTTCGGCCCGGACGCCGTCGTGCTGGAGCCCGCGGACCTGCGGGCGGACGTGGTCGACCGGCTGCGCGCCGTGGCCAAGGGCTGAGGAGGAGTCGGACGACCATGGCCGCGAACGCCATCGACCAGACCCGGCGGATGCTCTCGCTGGTGACCTATCTGCGGGAGCGCCCCGGCGCCCGCATCGCGGACGTCGCCCGCGCCTTCGGCATCACCGAGGACGAGCTGATCTCCGACCTCGACGTGCTGCCCATGTGCGGCACCAGCTTCCGGGGCGGCGACCTGCTCGACATCGACACCGACGGCGAGCGCATCTGGTGGCGCAACCCCGACGCCTCGGGCGAGTCCACCGCCGAGCCGCTGCGCCTGGCGGCCGACGAGGCGACCGCCCTGCTGGTCGCCGCCCGGGCCGTCGCCACCCTGCCGGGCCTGCGCGAAGGCGACCGGGACGCGCTGCTGCGCGCCACCGCCAAGATCGAGGGCGCGGCGGGCGAGGCCGCCGGCGCTAGCTCCCGGCTCTCGGTGACCTTCGAGTCCGAGGGCGGTGTCTTCGCCGACGTCGACCGCGCGATCTCGGAGCGCCGCCGGCTGTGGCTGCGCTACTACTCGCCCGCACGCGACGAGCTGACCGAGCGCGAGGTCGACCCGATCCGGCTCTTCGCCGTCGGCCACACGTACATGGAGGCGTGGTGCCGCCAGTCGGAGGCGCGGCGCACCTTCCGCCTGGACCGTGTCGCCGAGATCCGGCTGCTCGACGCCCCGGCCGCGCCGCCCGAGATCGAACTCCGGGACCTCTCCGAGGGCCTGGTGCAGCCCGCGGCCGACGACCCGGAGGTGGTCGTCGAGGTCGGCCCCGGAGGTCGCTGGGTCGCCGAGTACTACCCCCACGACCGGGCCGACGAGCTGCCGGACGGAGGCCTGCGCATCACGATCCGCACCCCGGCCCCCGCCTCGCTGCGCCGGCTCGCGCTGCGGCTCGGCCGCGACGGGCGCATCGTGTCGCCGCCGGAGCTCGCCTCGAGCGCGCGGCAGGCGGCGCTCGACGCCCTCGCCGCCTACGACGGCCGGGACTGAGGGGAGCCGCGCGTGTCCTTCGTCCCGGGAGCCCCCACCCAGGTCGGTCCGGTGCTGTTCAGGGCCGCCTGCCCCGACTGCCGTGCCCGCTTCGAACTGTCGGCGGGCGCGCTGCGCCTGGCCATCGGCGGCAGCCGGCGCACCACCTTCTACTCGTTCACCTGCCCCGAGTGCGGCACGGCGGTCCGCAAGCCCGCCGGCGAGCGGATAGTGGAGCTGCTCACCGGGGGCGGCGTGCGCACCCTGCGGCTGCACACCACGGCGTGAGCCCGCCCGCACGGTGCCGCCGGCCGCGGACGCACTAGGCTCGGCGCATGTTCTGGCCCATGCTCGCCGTCGCCGTCGGCTTCCTCTCGATCGCCGTCCTGGGGGTGCTCGCCATCCGGGTCGCCCTGGAGGCACGCCGCCTCGGCGATCAGGTCGCCACTACCACACAGCGCGTCGAGCGCGCCGCGCAGGACCTGGAACGGTCGGCCGCCGGTCTCGCCAGAAGCGGGGAATCGCTGCGCTGAGCCAGGGGCCCCGGGCCCGGCCGGATCGCGTACGCCCTCTCCAGAAGCTCGGAACCGGGCGGTACGCTGCTGGTGGCGGCACCGGAGATGAGGCACCGGGCCGCTGACCGGAGTATGCAAGAGGATTGCCCAGCGTTTACCCCTGCGGGTTACGATCGCTGCGTCGTTTCGGACATCTGTCCGCAGGGACATGCAGACACCAGCCCCAAGCCGCCTCGGTGAGAAGGTAGACACAACTATGTTCCGACAGATCGGCCCCACCGAGATCATCATCATCGCCCTTCTGATCCTCCTGCTCTTCGGCGCCAAGAAGCTGCCCGACATGGCGCGTTCGCTCGGCAAGTCCGCGCGCATCCTCAAGAGCGAGGCCAAGGCGATGAAGTCCGACGGCCAGCAGCAGCAGACCGCTCCCGCGGAGCCGAAGGACCCGGCCCAGGGCCAGGCCGTGCCGCGCACGATCCAGGCCGCGCCCGGTGACGTCACCAGCGCCCGCCCGGTGAACGAGCCGACCGACACCCCCCAGCGCTGACGACCCCCAGGGCCGCTGTGACGACGGCCTGCCGCACGAGATGAGGACGTGGGTTGCTCAAGCCTGCCCGCCCCAGACAGCAGGAGAAGGACCCCGAGGGGCGCATGCCGCTCGCGGACCATCTTCGTGAGCTCCGCAACCGGCTCGCCAAGGCGACGCTGGCGATCGTCGTCGCGTCGGTCGTCGCGGTGGCGTTCAGCCAGGAGCTGATGGAGTTCCTCACCTCGCCGGTCCCGGAGTGCGCCGTCGACGGCCCCAAGAAGGGCGGGGTGTGCGCGACGGTCGTCTACACCGACCTGCTCTCGCCGTTCACCACCACGGTCAAGGTCGTCCTCATGGCCGGCATCGTGGTCTCCTGCCCGATCTGGCTGTACCAGCTGTGGGCGTTCGTCGCGCCCGGCCTGCACCGCAACGAGAAGAAGTACACGTACTACTTCGCGGCGGCGGCCGCGCCGCTCTTCGCCGCCGGTGTCTACTTCGCGTACCTGATCATGCCGGTGAGCATGAAGGTCCTGCTGTCCATCACCCCGGCTCCCGCCGAGAACCTGCTGAGCGTCGACAAGATCCTGGACTTCACGGTCCGGATGGTGCTGATCTTCGGCTTCTCCTTCGAACTGCCGCTGCTGCTGATCATGCTCAACCTGACGGGCATCGTCACCGGCAGGCGGATGCTCGGCTGGTGGCGCGGCGCGGTGATGGGCATCTTCGTCTTCGGCGCCATCGCCACCCCGTCCACGGACCCGCTGGGCATGATCGCGCTGTCCGGGCCGATCATCTTCCTCTACTTCGTGGCCGTCGGCTTCTCGCTCCTCAACGACCGCCGCCGCAGGCGGAACGACCCCGACGCCGAACTCGACGACGACGAGGCGGCCGACCTCGACCTCACGCCGGCCCCGGTCGGCGGTGTGGAGGCCGTCCCCGCCCCCAGGGCACTGCCCGAGCAGGCGTCCGGCGAGCCCGACACCCGGCGCGGACACGGATACGACGACATCACCTGACGCAACGTCACCGCCCGGGTGCGGTGAGCGACAAGGGCCGGGACATCGATTCCCGGCCCTTTGCCGTGTGTGCCGCGCCCCCCTCCGCGGGTACACAGAGGGTGGTTTCTGCGTGGTCCCGGGGACCCCGGGGCCCGGTGGATAAAGATCCGCTGACTGTCGGAGGTGGCGGGTAGGCTCATGAACAAGATGACCGAGGACCTCTCACCCGCCGAGCGCTATGCCGCCGCCCGCGTCCGCGCGGCGGAGGCCGCCACCGCACTGGCCCCCTTCCGCGCGATGTACGACTTCGACCTCGACCCGTTCCAGATCGAGGCGTGTCAGGCGCTGGAAGCCGGCAAGGGCGTGCTCGTCGCGGCACCCACCGGCTCCGGCAAGACCATCGTCGGCGAGTTCGCCGTCCACCTGGCCCTCGAGCAGGGCCGCAAATGCTTCTACACCACGCCCATCAAGGCCCTGTCCAACCAGAAGTACGCGGACCTGGTGAAGCGCCACGGCGCCGACAGGGTCGGCCTGCTCACCGGCGACAACAGCGTCAACCCGGACGCCCCGGTGGTCGTGATGACCACCGAGGTGCTGCGGAACATGCTCTACGCGGGCTCGCAGGCGCTGCGCGGCCTCGGCTACGTCGTGATGGACGAGGTGCACTACCTCTCCGACCGGTTCCGCGGCGCGGTGTGGGAGGAAGTGATCATCCACCTCCCCGATTCCGTGACCCTGGTGTCGCTCTCCGCGACCGTGTCGAACGCGGAGGAGTTCGGCGACTGGCTGGACACCGTCCGGGGCGACACCCAGGTGATCGTCTCCGAGGAGCGGCCCGTGCCGCTGTGGCAGCACGTCATGGCCGGCCGCCGGATGTACGACCTCTTCGAGGAGAGCACCGACCACGGCGGCCGCGGCAGGACCAAGCGCGAGGTCAACCCGGATCTGGTCCGCCTGGCCAGGATGGAGAACCAGCGCGGCTACAACCCGCGGGACCGGCGGCGCGGGAAGATGGTGCGCGAGGCGGACCGCGAGCGCGAGCGGCGCCAGCGCAGCCGGATCTGGACCCCCGGCCGTGCCGAGGTCATCGACCGGCTCGACACCGAGGGCCTGCTGCCCGCCATCACCTTCATCTTCAGCAGGGCCGCCTGCGAGGCGGCCGTGCAGCAGTGCCTCCACGCGGGCCTGCGGCTCAACGACGAGGCGGCGCGCGCCACGGTGCGCTCGATCGTCGAGGAGCGCACCGCCTCCATCCCGACCGAGGATCTCCACGTCCTCGGGTACTACGAGTGGCTCGAAGGTCTGGAGCGCGGCATCGCCGCCCACCACGCGGGCATGCTGCCGACGTTCAAGGAGGTCGTGGAGGAGCTGTTCGTCCGCGGCCTGGTCAAGGCCGTCTTCGCCACCGAGACCCTCGCGCTCGGCATCAACATGCCCGCGCGCTCGGTGGTGTTGGAGAAGCTCGTCAAGTGGAACGGCGAGCAGCACGCGGACATCACCCCCGGCGAGTACACCCAGCTGACCGGCCGGGCCGGCCGCCGGGGCATCGACGTCGAGGGGCACGCGGTCGTCCTGTGGCAGCGCGCCATGGACCCGGGCGCGCTCGCCGGCCTCGCCGGCACCCGCACGTATCCGCTCCGTTCCAGCTTCAAGCCCTCGTACAACATGGCCGTCAACCTCGTGCACCAGTTCGGGCGGCACCGCTCGCGGGAGCTGCTGGAGACGTCCTTCGCCCAGTTCCAGGCCGACCGCTCGGTGGTCGGCATCTCCCGCCAGGTCCAGCGCAACGAGGAGGGCCTCGACGGCTACCGCGAGGGGATGACCTGTCACCTCGGCGACTTCGAGGAGTACGCGCGGCTGCGGCGTGAGCTCAAGGACCGGGAGACGGAACTCGCCAAGCAGGGCGCCTCGCAGCGCCGGGCGGCGGCCGCGGCCTCGCTGGAGCGGCTGAAGCCGGGCGACGTGATCCACGTGCCGACGGGCAAGTTCGCCGGACTCGCCCTGGTGCTCGACCCCGGGCTGCCCGCCGGGCGGTCCAACGGGCACCGCGGCTTCGAGCACCACGACGGCCCGCGTCCCCTGGTGCTCACCGCCGAACGCCAGGTCAAGCGGCTCGCGTCGATCGACTTCCCGGTGCCCGTGGAGGCGCTGGAGCGGATGCGCGTCCCGAAGTCCTTCAACGCCCGCTCGCCGCAGTCCCGGCGCGACCTGGCGTCCGCGCTGCGGACGAAGGCCGGCCACATCGTGCCGGAGCGGCACCGCAAGCAGCGTGCGGCGGCGGCCGACGACCGGGAGATCGCCCGCCTGCGCACCGAGCTGCGGGCCCACCCGTGCCACGGCTGCGACGAGCGCGAGGACCACGCCCGCTGGGCCGAGCGCTACCACCGGCTGCAGCGCGACACCCGCCAGCTGGAACGCCGCATCGAGGGCCGCACCAACACCATCGCGCGGACCTTCGACCGGATCGTGGCGCTGCTGACGGAGATGGACTACCTCCGCGGCGAGGAGGTCACCGAGCACGGCCGGCGGCTGGCGCGGCTCTACGGCGAACTGGATCTGCTCGCCAGCGAATGCCTGCGCGACGGGGTCTGGGAGGGCCTCGGTCCCGCCGAACTCGCGGCCTGCGTCTCGGCGCTGGTCTACGAGGCCCGCCAGGCGGACGACGCGGTGGCGCCCAAGGTCCCGGGCGGCCGGGCCAAGGAGGCACTCGGCGAGATGATCCGGATCTGGGGCCGGCTGGACGCCCTGGAGGAGGAGTTCAAGATCAACCAGGCGGAGGGCGTGGGGCAGCGCGAGCCCGACCTCGGCTTCGCCTGGGCCGCCCACCAGTGGGCCTCGGGCAAGGCGCTCGACGAGGTGCTGCGCGAGGCGGAGATGCCCGCGGGCGACTTCGTGCGCTGGTGCAAGCAGGTCATCGACGTCCTCGGCCAGGTCGCGGCAGCCGCGCCCCGGGAGGACAGCACGGTGGCCAAGAACGCCCGCAAGGCCGTCGACGGGCTGCTCCGCGGCGTCGTGGCGTACAGCTCCGTGGGCTGATCCCGGCTCCGGCCGGTCCGGTCGGCGCCGGTCGCACCCGCGGCCGGCCCCGGCGGCCTGTCGCACACGCGACGTCACACGACGGCGCGGCACGGCACACCGGCCGTGCCGCGCCGTCGTGCCGTTCCGTCCCGGGCCGTCGTGCGATGCGGTCGCGCGCGGGGGCGTTGCGCGGTCAGCGGCCGGTCACGCCGCACGGGGCACCCGCGCGCCGTGCTCATCGGCCGCCCGTGCCGGGCGGCGACCCGCCGGTGGCCGTGCCGGGGCGGCGACCCGTGCCCCGCTTCACCGCCAGAACGCGTCCATCTCGTCGATGTCCTCGACACACGCGTCGATGTCCGTCACCTTCCCGCCGGTGATCGTGAAGAACAGCCCCTCGCGCATCTCGATCCCGCGGTCGCCCCGGTCGCCCCTGACGGTGTGGAAGGACATGACGTGCCCGCGGCCGTCGGCGAGCACCGCCTCCACCTGCACCTGCATGGTGCCGCCGGTCTCCTCGCCGAACGTGCGGAAGAGGCCGAGAATCGCCTCGCGCCCCTTGTGGTGCCCGGAGACGGTGCTGTCGCCCGGCACGTGGTAGACGGCGTCCGCCGTCATCAGGGAGCTGAGGGTCTCCATGTCCCCCTCGCTGAACGCTACGTAACCCCGGCGCACCAGGGCGCAGTCAGGATGCTCAGACATCGCAGGACACACCTTTCGTCCGCGTCGATCCCGTTTCTCCCATCATCCGCCGGGCCGGAAACGCTGTCCACGGGCCGGTGAGCGCCACGCCCTCCCGGTCGTACGGCGAAAGCTCCGAAGAATTCCGGCCTCCGGCCAATCCGCCGGGGCCCGCGGCACCGAATAGGGGGCTGAGAGGCGGTGCCGGGCTGCCCGGAGGGAGCGGTATGACAGTGCGACGGAGGCGGACGGCCGTGATCGGCGGCGGGATAGCGGGACTCACCGCGGCGTACATCCTGCAGCGCGAGCACGACGTGACTCTCTACGAAGCGGACTCCCGGCTCGGCGGACACGCGCACACCCACGACGTGCCCGACGCCGAAGGGCGGCTCCACCGCGTCGACTCGGGATTCATCGTCCACAACGAGCGCACCTACCCGATGCTGCTGCGCCTGTTCCGCGAACTCGGCGTGTCGACGCAGGAGTCGGAGATGAGCATGTCGGTCCGGTGCGACGGCTGCGGCCTCCTCTACGCGGGCGCCCGCGGCCCGCGGGGGCTCTTCCCCCGGCCCGGCAACGCGCTGCGCGGCCGCTATCTGCGCATGCTCGCCGAGGTCCCGCGCTTCCACCGCCTCGCGCGGCGGCTGCTCGACGGCCCGGCCGACGACACCACCACGGTCGGAGAGTTCATCGCGGGCGCCCGCTTCTCCCCGTACTTCACCGCCCACTTCATGGCGCCGGTCGTCTCCTGCGTGTGGTCCTGCGACGCCGGCACCGCGCTGCGCTATCCGGCTCTGCACCTGTTCCGCTTCCTCGACCACCACGGGATGCTCACCATCACCGGATCCCCGGTGTGGCGGACGGTCACCGGCGGCTCCCGCGAGTACGTCGAACGCGTCGCCAAGCACCTCACCGCCGTGCGCACCGCGGCCCCGGTGACAGCCCTGCACCGCCACTCGGGCGGAGCGGTCGTCACCACCGCCGACGGCGGGACCGACGCCTACGACGGCGTGGTCGTCGCCACCCACCCCGACCAGGCGCTGCGCCTGCTCGCCGACCCCACCGAACGCGAGCGGCAGGTGCTTGGCGCGTTCACCTACGCGCGCAACACCACCGTCCTGCACACCGACGGCTCCGTGCTGCCGCGCCCCGCGGGGGCCCGGGCCAGCTGGAACTTCACCATGCCCGCCTGCGACGCCGGCGCCGGCCGGGTCCGCGTCAGCTACGACATGAACCGCCTCCAGCGGCTCGACGCCCCCCGCGCACACGTCGTCACCCTGAACGGCGCCGACCAGGTGCCCGACGAGCGGGTCATCGCACGCATGGAGTACGAACACCCCGTCTTCACCACGGAGTCGGTCTCCGCCCAGCGCCTGCTCCCCGGACTGAGCGGCCCGGTCACCGCCTACGCGGGCGCCTACCACGGCTGGGGCTTCCACGAGGACGGCTGCCGCTCCGGCGTCGAGGCGGCCCGATCCCTCGGCGTGACGTGGTGACCGGCGTCCCGGCCCTCTACCCGTGCACCGTCACCCATGTGCGCAGGACACCGTCCGCGTACGCGCTGCGGCACCGCACCTACCTGTGGCTGATCGACCCCGACCGGCCGCCCCGGCTGCCCGCACCGCTGCGCCCGTTCGCACGGTTCGACGCACGGGACCACTTCGGCGGCCGGAGCGCCACCGTCCGCGCGGGACTCGCCTCCTTCCTCGCGGCCCGGGGCATCGCGCTCGGCGACGGCCGGATCCTGATGCTCGCCCATGCCCGGGTGCTCGGCCACGTCTTCAACCCGCTCACCCTGTACTGGGTCCGGCGCGAGGACGGCAGCCCGCTCTGCGTCGTCGCCGAGGTGCACAACACCTACGGCGAGCGGCACTGCTACCTGCTCCATTCCGACGACGACCGGGCCACGGCGGAGAAGGAGCTGTACGTCTCGCCGTTCTTCCCGGTCGACGGCCGCTATCTGATGCGGCTCCCCGAACCCGGTGACCGACTGCGGCTGACGGTCCATCTGGAGCGGGACGGCGGGCGGCCGTTCACCGCGACCGTCTCCGGAACCCGCCGGCCGGCCACCACCGCAGGAGTGCTGCGCTGCCTCCTGCGCCATCCCCTGTCGACCCTCGCCGTGTCGGCCGGGATCCGATTCCACGGCGTACGCCTGTTCCTGCGCGGACTCCCCGTCCGCCCCCGACCCCGTCACCAGCCCCAGGAGGGTGTCAAGTGAGCGTCCCCGTCATCCCCGTCCACCGTCCGTCCCCGCCCGTGGACGCGCGGCGGTGGCCGGACGTGGCCCGGCCACCGCAGGTGTCCCGGGTCCGTGCGGCGGTTGCCGAACGGATCGTGCGCCGTGCGATCCGGCCCCTGCCGCTGCGCGTGCGCCTCGCGGGGGAGAGCGAACCGGCCGGGCGCGGCGGGCCCCTGATGGAGGTGCGGGACCCCCGGGCCTTCTTCTCCCGCATAGCCGCCGGCGGGACCATCGGCTTCGGGGAGTCGTACATGGCGGGCGAGTGGGACGCCCCCGATCTCGTCGGCGTGCTGACCGCCTTCGCGGAGCACGCCGCCACCCTCGTGCCGCGCCCCCTCCAGCGGCTGCGCCGGGTCTGGGCCCCGGCGCAGCCCGTCGGGCACCGCAACACGGCCGATGCCACCCGGGCCAACATCAGCCACCACTACGACCTGTCCAACGACCTGTTCACCCTGTTCCTCGACGAGACCCTGACCTACTCGTCGGCCCTCTTCCGCGGCTTCCCCGCCGCCCAGCACCTCCTCGCGGACGCCCAGCACCGCAAGATCGACCGCCTCCTGGACCTGGTGGAGGCCGGTCCGGGCACCCGGCTGCTGGAGATCGGCACCGGCTGGGGCGAACTGGCGATCCGTGCCGCGGAGCGCGGCGCCCGGGTCGTCACCGTCACGCTCTCCGCGGAGCAGCAGGCACTGGCCGCCAGGCGGGTGCGCGAAGCCGGTCTCGACGACCGGGTGACCATCCTGCTGCGCGACTACCGCAAGATCACCGGAGCCTACGACGCCGTCGTCAGCGTCGAGATGATCGAGGCCGTCGGGGCGGAGTTCTGGCCCGAGTACTTCAGGACCCTCGACCGGCTGCTCGCCCCCGGCGGACGGGTCGCCCTCCAGGCCATCACCATGCCCCACGACCGGATGCTGGCCTCCCGCTCCACCCACACCTGGATCCAGAAGTACATCTTCCCCGGCGGACTGCTGCCCTCCACCGAGGCGATCGAGGAGACCGTCCGGCGGTCGACCGGGCTCGCCGTCACCGAGCGGGACGGCTTCGCACCGCACTACGCCGAGACCCTCAGGCTCTGGCGGGAGCGGTTCACCGAACGCGCCGACGAGGTCGGCGCCCTCGGCTTCGACGAGACCTTCCGCCGCATGTGGACCTTCTACCTGGCCTACTCGGAGGCCGGCTTCCGCTCCGGCTACCTCGACGTGCAGCAGCTGGCGCTCACGAAGGGAGCGAGCGCGTGACGAACCCGACGGCACCGGACACCCGCAGCCGCGCCACCGGCCGGGGCACCGCGGCGGGGAAGCTGCTGCCACTGGTCGAGGAGGTGCTCGGCGGCCCCTTCCCGCTCGGGCTGCGCGCCTGGGACGGCTCCACCGCCGGCCCGCAGGACGGCCCCGTCGTCGTGCTGAGGTCCCGCAGGGCACTGCGCCGGCTGCTGTGGCAGCCCGGCGAACTCGGCCTGGCCCAGGCGTACGTCACCGGTGAACTCGATGTCGAGGGCGACCTGTCCGGTGCCCTGCGCACGATGTGGACGGCGATCCGCACCCGCTCGCTCGCGCCGCCCCGGCTCACTCTCGCCGACCGGGCCAGGGCCGCGGGGACGGCACTGCGCCTCGGCGCGCTCGGTCCCCGCCCGCCCGCGCCGGCCGCCGAGGCCCGGCTCACCGGCGACCTGCACAGCAAGGCCCGCGACCGTGCCGCCATCAGCCACCACTACGACCTGTCGAACGACTTCTACGCGGCCCTGCTGGACCCGTCCATGGCGTACTCCTGCGCGTACTGGACCCGTGACGATCCGGGCTACGGCCTCGCCGACGCCCAGCGGGACAAGCTGGAGCTGATCTGCCGCAAGCTCGGCCTGCGCGAGGGGGCCCGGCTGCTGGACATCGGCTGCGGATGGGGGTCGCTCACGCTCCACGCCGCCGAGCACCACGGGGCCCGGGTCACCGCGGTCACGCTCGCGGCCGTCCAGGCCCGGTACGTCCGGGAGCAGGTGCGCGAGCGCGGGCTGGCGGACCGGGTCGACGTCCTGCTCCGCGACTACCGCGACATCGACGGCGGCGGCTACGACGCGGTGTCCACGGTCGAGATGGGCGAACACGTCGGCGACGCCGAGTACCCCGCGTTCGCCGGCGTCCTGCACCGCATGGTCCGCCCCGGCGGACGCGTGATGGTGCAGCAGATGTCCCGGGGCGCCGACGCGCCCGGCGGCGGCGCGTTCATCGAGTCGTACATCGCGCCCGACATGCACATGCGCCCGCTCGGCGCCACCGTCTCGCTGCTGGAGGGAGCCGGCCTCGAGGTGCGTTCCGTCGAGTCGCTGCGCGAGCACTACGCCCGCACGGTCGCCGCCTGGCACCGCACCCTGGAGGAGCGCTGGGACGAGTTCACCGCCCTCGCGGGCCGGGAGACGGCCCGCGTGTGGCGGCTCTATCTCGTGGGCGGGGGGCTGGCGTTCGAGGAGCGGCGGATGGGCGTCGACCAGATCCTGGCCGTCCGGCCCGACGAGCACGGAGGGTCCGGGATGCCTGCCGAGCCGGGGGAGTGGTACGCGCTGTGAACGGTTTCCCGTGGGATCGGTTCGCACAGGGGCTGGGCCTCTCCGCGGCCGCCGCGCTCGCCGTCATGCTCGTCACCTTCGCCGTCGCGCTGCGGCTGGGGGTCCACCGGATCGTGGACGTGGCGTGGGGCGCCGGCTTCGCCGCCGTGGCCGTGACGTCCTGTGCAGCGTCGGCGGGTGAGGGCGACGGGACCCGGCGGCTGCTGGTGACGGCCCTGACGTGCGCGTGGGGGCTGCGGCTCGCCGTGCACATCGGCCGGCGCGGACGCGGGCACGGCGAGGACCCGCGCTACGAGCGGATGCTCTCCCGCGCTCCGGGCAGCCGCGCGCTCTACGCCCTGCGCATGGTCTACCTCCTCCAGGGCGCACTCGTCTGGCTCGTCTCCCTGCCGGTGCAGGCGGCGCAGTACGTCCCGGACCCGGCGGGGCCCCTGGTCTGGGCCGGATGCGCGGTGTGGACGGTCGGCTTCCTCTTCGAGGCGGTCGGCGACCACCAGCTCGCCCGCTTCAAGGCGGACCCGGCGAACAAGGGGCGCATCATGGACCGCGGCCTGTGGGCGTGGACCCGGCACCCCAACTACTTCGGCGACTTCCTGGTCTGGTGGGGGCTGTTCCTGTTCGTCTGCGACGAGCCGGCCGTCGCCGCGGTGTGCGCGGTGAGCCCGGTGGTCATGAGCTTCCTGCTGACCCGGGGGAGCGGGCAGCGGCTGCTGGAGCAGCACATGGCCGACCGCCCCGGCTTCGCCGAGTACGCGGCGCGCACCAGCGGCTTCTTTCCGCGCCCGCCGCGCCCGCCGGGCGCGCGGGGTTCGGCTTCGGGAGGCTGACGCCGGGGGCGCGACGGCCGGGCGCGGGGCGGGGTCCCGCGCCGGGCGTCCCGCCGTGGTGGTGCGCCCTGGACGGGGCGCGTTCGCGTGGCTGACGACAGGTGCCTCGGGTCCGGCTGTGCCGGGTGGCAGCCCTGCGGCGGAGTGCGGTGACCCCGCCCGGCCGTGCTTCGCGGCGGTCGGTCCGCCGTGCGGTCGGGGTCCCGTCGTGCGGTCGCGGTCCGGGCTGTGCCGGAGTCCTGCCGTGCCGGCGACGTACGGGACCCCGCGCCGGGCGTCCCGCCGTTGGGGGGCGCCCGGCGCGTGCTCCCCTCGGTCAGGCCGGGAAGGCCATCACCGCGAGCGGCGCCGAGGTCGGCTGTGCCGAGCCGCCCGCCGGTTCGAGGGTGATGCCCATTCCCGAGGCACCGTCCACCGGGCCCTCCATGAGGATCGTGCCCGAGGTCTGCGAGGAGCCCATCAGGCCCGCCGGGCGCATCGCGTCGCCCTCGGAGAACCAGAGCTGGTACACCTTGCCCGCGGGAGGCTCGGGCATCCCCGAGGCCACGAACACGGCGCGGTCGCGCTCACGGGAGACCACCACCGTGGCGCCGGCGCCGTCCGGCAGCTTCCCGGTGGAGACCTTCGCGTCGGGGGCGGAGAGCACGGCCGAGAGATCGTCCGCCGTGCGCTCGGCGGCCTGTGCCGCGGCGCGGGCGTCCTCGGCCTCCTGGTGCTGCCAGACGGCGACGCCGCCGAACGCCGCGGCCGCGGCCACGCAGGCCGCCAGCGCGAACCGTGAGGCGGCGAGGCGTCCGCGGTTCCCCGCGCGCTGTGCCCGCCGGGCGACGAGCGGAGGGTCCTGGCGCTCGGTGGAGACGCGGGCCATCACCTCCCGCTTCATCCCGGCGGGTGGGGCGACGGACACCGCCGACCCCAGCCGGCCGGCCGTCGCGGCCAGTTCACGCACCTCCTGCGCGCAGGGCGGGCAGGAGGGCAGGTGGCGCTCGAAGCGGTCGTGCTCGTCCGCCGCGAGCGCGTGCAGCACGTACGCACCGGTCAGCAGGTGCAGTTCGTCGGTGCTCACGCACTCACCCCCAGGCAGTCGCGCAGGCGGATCAGTCCGTCGCGCAGTCGTGTCTTGACCGTGCCGAGCGGTACGGAGAGCAGCTCGGCGACTTCGCGGTAGGCGAGCCCGCGGTAGTAGGCGAGGGTGACCGACTGCCGCTGGAGTTCGGTCAGCCCGCGCAGGCAGCGCCGCACCTGTTCGTGTTCGAGGCGGGCCTCCACCTGCTCGGTGACCTCGTCGTAGGCCGGGGTCCTCTCGAGCAGTGCGGCGCGGCGCTCACGGTCGGTCGCCGCCTGGGCGGACCGCACCCGGTCGACTGCCCGGCGGTGCGCCAGGGTCATGATCCAGGTCATGGCCGAGCCCCGGGCCGGCTGGTAGCGGGCGGCCGACCGCCAGACCTCGATCAGCACCTCCTGGGCCACCTCCTCCGACTGGGCGGGGTCGCGCAGCACGGTGCGGACCAGGCCGAGGACGGATCCGCTCACGGAGTCGTAGACGGTGGAGAAGGCGTCCTGGTCGCCTCGGGCGACCAGGACGAGCAACTGCTCGAGATCGGGCCCCGCGGCTGCGGGTCCGCCGATGCGGACGGCTTCTTTCACTCGGCGTTCCTCCACGGTGCGCGCTCCTGACGATTCCCGACCGTTATTCGGAGCCGGACGGCGCGCGGATGGGTCGTGCGCCGCATCGTGTCATGTGCGCGCTCCTTCCCCGGTCGCGGATGCCTGCGGAGCGGCCGTCGGCGCCTCGGCCGGCGCCTCGCCGGACCGCCGGGTCCGCCGGTTCCGCAGGGCGCGCAGGCCGAGGAAGAGCAGCAGGCCGAACGGCGAGAACAGGATCGTGAACACCAGCAGCGGGCCGGTCACCAGCGGGTGGATCTCCAGCCGCATCGCCTCGCGGTACATCCACTGGCCGATCAGCAGGTCCCAGGCGATCACCTGCGCCCACACCGCGCCGGCGCCGTCGGCCAGCGCGGTCAGGTCGCGGAAGGTGTCGATGTCCGGGTCGCTGACGGCGGTCCACAGTTCGGGGAGGACCGGCGCGGCGAGAGCGGTGTAGACCGCGAGCACGGGAACGACGGTC
The DNA here is from genome assembly GCF_014489615.1 of Streptomyces genisteinicus. Taxonomy (GTDB): domain Bacteria; phylum Actinomycetota; class Actinomycetes; order Streptomycetales; family Streptomycetaceae; genus Streptomyces; species Streptomyces genisteinicus. Next base: position 1,234,898 of record NZ_CP060825.1, on the reverse strand, counting down.
AGCGGCGAGGCGGCCACGCGGACGGTGAGCCGGTGCCGGGGAGCGAGGATCATCAGCAGCCAGACCGGGGCCGCGAGCCAGAAGGCGAGCGAGAACAGGAAGCCGGTCATGCCGCGAGCTCCTCGTGGCCGGTGTCGTCGCGGGCGGGCCGCGCGACCGCACGGCCCGGTGCGGCGCGCAGCGCGGCGACGGTGCCGGCCACGGCGAGCACCGCGACAGCGGCCAGGGCGGCGAGCGTCGCCCCGTCGGGCCGGAACAGCGCCTGCCCGCGCAGCGCCTGCCAGGTCAGAACGGCGAAGACGGCGGCGTAGGCGCCGGAGGCGACCAGGACGAGGCGCAGCCGCACCCGGTCGTCCGCCAGGCGCGCGAAGCGCGGGGCGAGAACGGCGAGCAGGAGCAGCACCAGGGGCAGGGCCTGGAGGGCGTGCATCCCGACGAAGTGCGGGATGCGCAGGTCGCCGCCGGTCGTCTCCCAGCCGGTGACCGGCATCGAGGGGCCGCCGTCGGGCACGCCGACCGCGTGCGCGCCCATGATGCCGCCGGTGCCGGAGGCGAGCTGCTCGTCGGTGGGACGGGTCATCAGGAAGCCGGTGGCGGCGCCGGCCAGCGCCACCACGGAACCGCAGCGGATCGCCCAGGCGGAGGCGCGGTCCTCGATGCGGGCGCGGAAGAGCAGGACGGCGGTCACGAAGGCTCCCGCCCACAGGACGACGACGGAGACCGCCATGGCGTTGTACACGGCCGTGTCGAACGGCGTCGCGTAGTTGAAGTGGCTCCTCCTCCCGCGGAGCGCCTGGCCCGTGATCAGCACCATCTCGGCGGAGGCGGCGGCGGTGACGGCCCATCCCGCCCACCATCCCGTCCGGCGGAACCGGGGGAGCAGGGACAGCATCCAGGCGAGCGACAGGGCGTACGCGACGAAGGACACGGAGAACTTGAAGGGCTTGAACCAGACCGGCGAGCCCCCGACGGTGCGGTCGTCCACGGCCAGGCCGATCGCGGTCAGGACCGAGAGCACGGCCATCGCCGAGGCGAAGACGACGAGCGGGCGGTGCCATGAGGAGACGGAAGGGGAGAGGGAGACGGACGGACGGCGTAACGCGGACGCGGACATGGAGGAACCCCCGAGCGATTATGGATAGCGGAGCTTGCCGCTATCCGATAGCGAGACTATCTATGATGAGGGTCGTGAACGCAAGCGTGGAAAGGTGAACGCACAGTGCGCATCGGTGAGTTGAGCCGCCGGACCGGAGTTCCGGTCCCGACGGTCAAGTACTACGTCCGGGAGGGCCTGCTGCCCGCCGGAGAGCTCACGAGCCCGAACCAGGCCCGCTACGGCGAGCTCCACGAACGCCGGCTGCGCCTGATCCGCGCACTGATCGACGTGGGGGGCCTGTCGGTCGCGGCCGTCCGCGACGTGGTCGCCGCCGTCGACGACGGGTCGAGATCCGTGCACAAGGTGCTCGGAGAGGCCACCGACCCGCTCGTCCCGCGCCACCCCGAGGGGCCGGACGACGAGGCTCTGGCGGGGGCCCGGGAACGGGTCGCCGCCCTGGTCGCGGAGCAGGGCTGGCGGGTCGACGCGGAGCACCCCTCGGCCGTGGCCCTCGCGGAGACCCTCGCGGCCCTCGAACGGGCAGGGCACGGCGCGTTCGCCGAGGTGCTCGGCGAGTACGCGGCGGCGGCGGACCGGGTCGCGGAGGCCGACTTCGACCATGTCGGCAGGCGGGTGGAGCTGGAGGACCTGGTGGAGAGCGTCGTGGTGGGAACCGTGCTGGGCGACGCGCTCCTCGCGGCCCTGCGCCGCATGGCCCAGGTCCACCGCTCGTCGCGGCTCTACGACGACACCCGTGACTGAGCCCGGCGGCGGTGCGGTGGCTCAGGTGGCCCGCGTGGCCGGGACCGGCGGCGGTGCCGCGTTCCCGGCTCGCGTGGCAGGACCCGGCGGTGGCGAAGCACTTCCTGCGGCCCGCACGGCCGGTGCCGGCCGCGCGACGCTCCCCTCCGTGACCCGCGCTCCGGCCCGGTGGGCGGCGTGAACGGGAGGGTGCCCGGGGAGCCGCCCGCCGGGCACGAGACGGGCTGCCTGCGGTGGGTGCTGGGCGTGCCCCTCTTCCTGCTGGAGCTGACCGCCGCCTTCTGCTGCTGGGCGGCGCTGACGGTCCGGCCCTCGTACCCCGGGGACGCGGGGGCCCTCGCTGGGATCGCGGCGGCCTGCCTGGTCGCGGTCGTGGCGGCCGCGCCGGCGCTGCTGATCGCCCTCACCCGGTCGGCCCGCCTCGCCTTCGGCCGCTGGCCCGCGGTGCCGCCCGTCGTCTTCCTGCTGATCGCCTCGGGGCGGCTGGCGACGCTGTGAAACGGCAGGGGCCGTGTGCTGCCGCCCACGAGGGGCGGCGGCACACGGCCCGCGTCACACCGGACGGGTCAGCCGGACGTCTCCTGCTCCCGCTCCACCTGCTCGTTCCACTCCCGCTTGATCGCGCGCCAGTCCTCGTCCGTCTTGCCCAGGCGCCAGTAGCCGGAGATCGACAGCCGCTCCTTCGGGATCCCGTGGTCCAGGCGGAGCAGGCGGCGCAGCTCCTTGACGCTGCCGGCCTCGCCGTGGACGAACGCCGACACCTCGCCGGCCGGGAACTCCAGCTCCTTGACCGCGGCCACCAGGGCCTCGCCCGGTGCGCGGTCGCCGCGGTGCAGCCAGGTGACCTCCACGCCGTCGGGCGTGACGATCTTCTGCTCCTCCTCGGGGCCCGCCACCTCGACGAAGGCGTGCACCCGGGCGCCCGCCGGCATGCGTTCCAGCGAGGCGGCGATCGCCGGCAGCGCGCTCTCGTCGCCGGCCAGCAGATGCCAGTCCGCGGCGGGCTCGGGGGCGTAGCCGCCGCCGGGGCCGAGGAAGTGCATCGTCTCGCCGGCCCGTGCCCGCGCCGCCCAGGGGCCCGCCAGGCCCTCGTCGCCGTGGACGACGAAGTCGATCGCCATCTCCCGGTGCGCCGCGTCCCAGGAGCGCACGGTGTACGTCCGGTTCGCGGGCCACTGCTCGCGCGGGAGCTCCTCGCGGATCCGGTCGATGTCGAACGGTTCCGGGTAGCTCACCCCGTCCGGTGCGAAGAGGAGTTTCACGTAGTGGTCGGTGAACTCGCCGATGTCGACGGCGGTCTCCGGATCCAGCGCGAACACCACGCGCACCATGTGCGGGGTCAGCCGCTCGGTGCGCACCACGGTCGCGTGGTGGGCCTTGGGTGACTTGCGGGCCGGACGCTCTGTCACTGTCTTCTCCCTGCGACGCCTACTTAGGTATGCCTAAGTTATCACTCGAGGGCGGCGAGCAGCCGGACGACCGCGCCGCCGAGGCCCCAGCGCTCCGCCAGCTCCTCCAGCGCGGCCGGATCGCGCGGTGTGCGCGGCAGGGCGGGGTCGAAGTCCGGCAGCGGCACGTCCGGGGCGACCCTGACCACACGCGGCGCGACGGCGACGTACGCGCGCGCCTCGTCGAGCCGCTTGCGCTGCGAGGGCGTGAGCTTCGACGTGCGGTCGTCCACCGCCGCCATGATCCCGTCGAGGTCGCCGTACGCGTCGAGCAGCTTGGCCGCCGTCTTCTCGCCGATCCCCGGCACCCCCGGCAGGCCGTCGCTCGGGTCGCCGCGCAGCAGCGCGAGGTCGACGTAGCCCGGTCCGTCCACCCCGTACCGCTCGCGCAGCCACGCCCCGTCCGTCACCTGGAGCGTGCCGACCCCCTTCAGCGGATAGAGCACCCGGCGGGCGCGGGCGTCGTCCACCAGCTGGAAGAGGTCGCGGTCCCCGGTGACGATGTCGACCGGGCCGTCGGCCCGCGCCGTCAGCGTGCCGATCACGTCGTCGGCCTCGTAGCCGTCGGCACCGACACGGGCGATGCCCACCGCCGCGAGGACCTCCTGGATGACCGGCACCTGGGGGCCGAGCGTGTCGGGCGTCTCCTCGACGTCCGGGCCCGTGGCCTGCGCCTCGGCGACCCGGTGCGCCTTGTAGGACGGGATCAGGTCCACCCGCCACTGCGGCCGCCAGTCGTTGTCCCAGCAGGCGACCAGGTCGTCGGGCCGGTGGTCCTGCACCAGGCGGGCGATGAAGTCCATCAGCCCGCGCACCGCGTTCACCGGGGTGCCGTCCGGGGCGCGGACCGAGTCGGGGACGCCGAAGTAGGCGCGGAAGTACAGGGAGGCGGTGTCGAGGAGCATCAGGCGTCGCGTCACACGGACGATGATGCCGCACACCGCCGACAGCCCCCGCCGGCCGCTCCGCGCGCGGGCGCCGTGACCTGGGTCACTTTCGCGTTTGTCGTTTTGGGGCCCGGGCAGGCGCGGAACCGGAGCGAAACCCGTCGCATTTTCAACCACTGCGGCGGGCCCCGGCGGGCGGACCCCGCCCTGTTCCACGGCCCGTCCGAGGGGGTGCCGGGCCGTCTACCGGTTCTATGCGTGAGGTGTATGTGTCCAGGCTGCAGGCCGAGCACTTGTACAAGGTGTTCGGCAGACGACCCGACGAAGCGGTGACCAGGCTCGAAGGCGGTGCCGATCGAGACGAGCTGCGTGCCGACGGCACGACCGCCGCGGTCATCGACGCGTCCTTCACGGTCGAGCCCGGACAGATATTCGTCGTCATGGGCCTGTCCGGATCGGGCAAGTCCACCCTCCTGCGGATGCTCAACGGCCTCCTGGAGCCCACCTCGGGCCGGGTGCTCTTCGACGGCGAGGACGTCACCGCCCTCAGCCCGCGCGACCTGCGCGCCGTGCGGTCCAGCCGGATCAGCATGGTCTTCCAGCACTTCGCGCTCTTCCCGCACCGCAGCGTGCTGGAGAACGCCGGGTACGGCCTCGAGGTGCAGGGCGTTCCCCGTGAGGAGCGCACCCGCCGCGCCGCCGAGGCGCTCGAACTCGTGGGCCTGGCGGGCTGGGAGGACTCCTGGCCCGACGAGCTCTCCGGCGGCATGCAGCAGCGCGTCGGCCTCGCCCGCGCGCTCGCCACCGACGCCGACCTGCTCCTCATGGACGAGTCCTTCAGCGCGCTCGACCCGCTGATCCGCCGAGACATGCAGGACCAGCTGCTGGAACTCCAGAAGCGCCTGAAGAAGACCATCGTCTTCATCACCCACGACCTCAACGAGGCCATGCGCCTCGGCGACTCGATCGCCGTGATGCGCGACGGCCGGATCGTCCAGCTGGGCACCGCCGAGGACATCCTCGTCACCCCGGCCAACGACTACGTCGCCTCCTTCACCCAGGACGTGGACCGCTCCCGGGTGCTCACGGCCGGCGCCATCATGGCCGACAAGGAGACCGTCTACGGCACCGTCACGGACGGCGGCGACGAGCTGCGCGGCGCGGACGACGTGCTCGCCAAGGCACCCGCCACCGTCGGCGAGGACACCCCGATCATCGAGCTGTTCACGCCGTGCGCGGGCAGCACCACTCCCGTCGCCGTCACCGACGAGGAGGGCGAGCTGGTCGGCGTCGTCCCGAGGACGCGGCTGCTCGCCGTGCTCGGCGAGCCGATGCCCGCCCCGGCCGCGGCCCCGACCGCGCCCGAGGCCCGGATCCCGGAGCAGACCGGGACCCCGGCCGCCGCCGAGGACACCGAGGGCAAGGCGGTGGCCAGTGCCTAGGCTCCATCTCGGCGACTGGGTCGACAGCGGTGTCGACTGGCTCCAGCGCCACCTCTCCTGGCTGTTCGACGCGATCAGCTCGCTCGTCACGGGCATGTACGACGGCATCGACGCGGTGCTGTCGGCCCCCGCGCCCCTGCTCTTCGCCGGCATCCTCGCCGTCGGCGCCTGGTGGCTGCGCGGTCTCACCGCGGGAGTCCTCGCCTTCGCCGGGTTCGCGCTCATCGACTCGATCGAGCTCTGGGACGACGCCATGTCGACCCTCTCGCTCGTCCTCGTCGCCACCATCGTCACCCTGGCGATCGCCGTCCCGCTCGGCATCTGGGCCTCGCGGTCCAAGACGGTCAGCGCCGTCACCCGCCCGGTGCTGGACTTCATGCAGACCATGCCGGCCATGGTCTACCTGATCCCCGGCATCATCTTCTTCGGCGTCGGCGTGGTGCCCGGCATCATCGCCACCATCGTCTTCGCGCTGCCGCCCGGCGTCCGGATGACCGAACTCGGCATCCGGCAGGTCGACGGCGAACTGGTCGAGGCGGCCGAGGCGTTCGGCACCACCGAGCGCAACACCCTGCTGAGGGTCCAGCTCCCGCTCGCGCTGCCCACGATCATGGCCGGCATCAACCAGGTCATCATGCTGGGCCTGTCGATGGTCGTCATCGCCGGCATGGTCGGCGGCGGCGGACTCGGCGGAGCCGTCTACCGCGCCATCGGCAACGTGGACATCGGGCTCGGCTTCGAGGCCGGCATCTCCATCGTCATCCTCGCCATGTACCTCGACCGCATCACCGGCGCCCTCGGCCGCCAGGTGTCGCCGCTCGGCCGCCGCGCGCTCGCCAAGGCGCGCGCCGCGGCGGGCGGCCTGAAGATCTGGAACCACCGGCCCCAGCCCGTGGTCGCGGTCGCCGGCATGGTCGTCCTCGCGCTCGTCGCGGGCGGCATGAGCGTCTTCGGGGGCTCGAAGACCGCGACGGCGGGCGACGCGTCCGACATCGGCCAGGGCAAGAAGATCTCCGTCGGCTACATCCCGTGGGACGAGGGCATCGCCTCCACCTTCCTCTGGAAGGAGATGCTGGAGCAGCGCGGTTTCGAGGTCGACGCCAAGCAGCTGGAGGCCGGTGCGCTCTACACCGGCCTGGCCGGCGGCCAGATCGACTTCCAGACCGACTCCTGGCTGCCCGTCACCCACGCCTCCTACTGGGACAAGTACCAGGACAAGCTGGAGGACATGGGCTCCTGGTACGGCCCCACCTCCCTGGAGCTGTCCGTCCCCGCCTACATGAAGGGCATCGACTCCCTGGAGGACCTCAAGGGCAAGTCGGCGCAGTTCAAGGGCCGCATCATCGGCATCGAGCCGAGCGCCGGGATGATGGGCATCCTCAAGGACAAGGTCCTGAAGGAGTACGGGCTGGAGGGCGAGTACGAGGTCGTCGACGGCTCCACGCCCGGCATGCTCGCCGAGCTGAAGCGCGCGTACGACAAGAAGGAACCGATCGTCACCACCCTGTGGTCGCCGCACTGGGCCTACAGCTCCTACGACCTGAAGAAGCTCGAGGACCCCAAGGGCACCTGGGGCAAGGGCGACGGCGTGCACACCCTGGCGCGCAAGGGCTTCTCCGCCGAGAACCCCGAGGTCGGCAAGTGGCTCAAGGACTTCGAGATGACCGAGGAGCAGCTCACCGGCCTCGAGGCGAAGATCCAGGAGACCGGCAAGGGCAAGGAGCAGGAGGCCGTCCGCGCCTGGCTGAAGGAGAACCCGGGACTCGTCGACAAGTGGGCCCCGGTCGCGAAGTCGGGCAAGGCCGCCAAAGGAGGCGGCGACGAGCGCGACCGCACGCTGAACGTCGCCTGGTTCCCGTGGGAGGAGGACATCGCCGCCACCTACCTGTGGAAGGCCGTGCTGGAGGAGCGCGGCTACACGATGAACCTCCAGCAGTTCGAGGTCGGCCCGATGTACACGGCCCTCGCCCGGGGACAGATCGACGTGCAGTTCGACGGCTGGCTGCCGAGCACGCAGAAGAAGTACTGGGACAAGTACGGGAAGGACCTGACCGACCTCGGCTCCTGGTACGGGCCCACGTCACTCGAACTCGCCGTTCCGTCGTACGTCGAAGGAGTGGACTCGCTCGAGGACCTGAAGGGGCGCGGTGACGAGTTCAAGGGCCGTGTCGTCGGCATCGAGCCCGGCACCGAGACCATGAACATCCTCAAGAACAAGGTCCTGCCGGAGTACGGCATCGACGAGGAGTTCGAGGTCGTCGACAGCTCCACGCCCGGCATGCTCGCCGAGCTGAAGCGCGCGTACGCCAAGAAGGAGCCCATCGCCGTCATGCTGTGGACCCCGCACTGGGCGTACAGCGAGTACGAGCTGACCAAGCTCGCCGACCCGAAGAAGGCGTTCGGCGAGGGCGACGAGATCCACACCGTCGCCTCCAAGGCCTTCCCCGAGCAGTACCCGCAGCTCACGAAGTGGTTCAAGGACTTCGAGCTGGACGAGAAGCAGCTCGCCGGACTGGAGAACGAGATCCAGAAGCGCGGCACCGGGCACGAGGAGGAGGCGGTGGCGGCCTGGATGGAGAAGAACCCGGGCATCACCGACCGGCTCGCCCCGCTGTAGCGGGCGGCCTCCGGTGGCACCGCCACCGGGTGTGACAGGGGTGGTCCCCGCCGTGACGGCGGGGACCACCCCTTTTCCCGTTTTCCCGCGCCCCGGACGCCCCTGCGATCCGCTTGCCTGTGCGCTTGGTGGGTACGGGCGGGCGGATGCTGCGTATGGTGAGACAGGACCCAGGGGAGGGGAGCCCGCCCGATGGACGCGAAGGACGCGAAGGACACCAAGGAGAGGGAGGAACCCCTCCGGGTGGGCGCGGCCGTGCGCAGGCGCCGGCGCGTCCTGCGGCTGACCCTCGCGGCCGTCGCCGCGCGCAGCGGGCTGTCCGTCCCCTTCCTCAGCCAGATCGAGAACGAGCGCGCCCGCCCCAGCGACCGCTCGCTCCAGCGGGTCGCCGACGCCCTCGACACCACCGTCGAGGCGCTGCTCGCCGCCTCCGACTCGACCCGGACCGTCGATCTCGTCCGGTCCTGCGACGACGCCCACCCCGGCGGACCGCCGGGTGTCCGGTCCCTGGTGCGCGGCCGCCACCAGCTGCACGCCGTGGAGCTGTGCGGCGCGCAGGAGAGCGAGGGCGAGTTCCAGCACCGCAACGACGAACTGCTCTACGTCGCGGACGGGGCGGTCGAGGTCGAGGCCGAGGGCCGCGCCCACCGGCTCGGCGCCGGTGACTCGCTCTTCCTCTCCGGCGGCGTACGGCACCGGTGGCGGGCGACCACGGACGACACCCGGCTGCTCGTCGTCGCCGTCGCCGACCACATCGCCGCCGGCCCGGCGCCCCGGGGCTGATCCGGTGCGCGTCGTCTCGCTCGTCCCGTCCCTGACCGAGGCCGTCGCCGTCACCGCGCCGGGCCTGCTGGTCGGCGTCACCGACTGGTGCAGCCACCCCGCCGGACTCGCCGCCGCGCGCGTCGGCGGCACCAAGAACCCGGACGTGGCCGCCGTCGTCCGGCTGCGGCCCGATCTGGTGATCGCCAACGAGGAGGAGAACCGCGGCCCCGACCTGGACGCCCTGCGGGCCGCCGGCATCGAGGTGCTGGTCACCGAGGTGCGCACGCTCGGCCAGGCCTTCGGCGAGCTGGAGCGGGTCCTGGTCGGTGCCTGCGGTCTCGGCCGGCCGGCCTGGCTCGCCGAGGCCGAGGGGGCCTGGGCGGCGGTCCGCCCGCCGGCCGCCCCGGTGCGGGCCGTGATCCCCGTCTGGCGGCGGCCCTGGATGGTCCTCGGCCGGGACACGTTCGCCGGCGACCTCCTCGCCCGGCTCGGCGTCGTCAACGTCTACGCGGACCACGCCGAGCGCTACCCCCGGATCGGCGTCGACGAGCTGCGCGGCAGCGGTGCCGGCCTGGTCGTCCTGCCCGACGAGCCGTACGCCTTCGGCCCCGGCGACGGGCCCGAGGCCTTTCCCGGTCTGCCCGCCGCCTGCGTCGACGGGCGGTTCCTGACCTGGTACGGACCGTCCCTGACCGAGGCGCCCGCCGTCATCGGCGCGGCGCTGCGAGCAGTTCTCCCCGCAGCAGACCCCGGACCGTGAGCACCGAGGCGGCCGCCCAGGCCGTCACCAGCAGCACGTACAGCGCCACGGCGAGCCAGCCGTACGCCGCCAGCCCCGTGTGGTGCGCCAGCGTCTGCGAGCCCGTCACACAGGTGCCCACCGGGAAGGTGAAGGCCCACCAGCCCATCGTGAAGCCCATGCCCGCACGGAACGCGCGCACCACCAGCGCCCCGGCGAGCGCCAGCCACAGCAGGGCGAACCCCATCACCGGCACGCCGTAGAAGACGGCGAGGGCGCCGAGGCCGTGCGCGTACGGGGCCGCGACCGCACCCGGCGCCACGTCGGCCAGCTTGTTCACGGCGGTGGTCGACTGGCCGAGCGGCCCGAGCACCAGGAACAGCGCCGGGGTCAGCGCGAGCGGCAGCGGACCGTGGTGCACCAGCCGCGCGAAGACCACCGGCAGGATCAGCAGCGTCGCCAGCAGGCTGACGCCGAACAGGGCGTAGCTTCCCAGCAGCAGCCCCTCCCGCCACTGCCCCGCCGGCAGATGCGGCACCAGCAGCGGCCCGGTTGCCGCGGACACCATCGGCGCGACGACGGGCAGCAGCCACACCGGCGACGCGCTGCCCGGCGCCACCCGGTGCCGCACCACCATCAGATAGGGCACCGCCACGGCCACCACGACACCGGTCACCGTGCCGGCCGCGAACAGCACCGCGGTCACCGCGAGCGCGGCACCCCCGCCGAGCAGACCGCGCCCGGCACCCGCCGCCCCCGCGCCGACGGCGAGCAGCGCCATCGACAGGCAGCCGTAGAACGGAGCGACGCCGGGATCCTCCAGATGGGCGCGGGCCTGGTCCCGGTGACGTGCCCAGTGCACCGCTCGTGCCGCCAGCACCACCGCGAGCAGCAGTGCGGACAGCGCCCAGAGAGCGCCCGCCGCCCAGCGCAGCGCGGGCGGGCCGCCGGGGAACGCGCCGCCCGCGGTGCCCACGATCGCGGTGCCCATCACGGGGGCGTACCAGTTCGGGCCGAGGTGCCGGGCGGAGATCCGCGGGATTCCCGGAAGCCGGGGGGTCTCCCCGGCGAGGGCGAGCGGACGTGCGGCGGGCTGGGCGGCGGTGACCATGGCACCACTGTTCCGGCCGGTCCGCGCACCCACCAGGGATCATGGCCCTATCACCCCATAAACTGGTCTTATGGCCGACGAGGAGCGTGTGCCGCTCGCCCACCGAGTCCCGGACCTCGGGGCGCTCGAGCTGCTGCTCGCCGTGGCCCGCCACGGCAGCCTCGGCCGGGCGGCCCGCGAACTCGGCGTCACCCAGCCCGCGGCGAGCAGCCGCGTCCGCTCGATGGAACGCCAGCTCGGTGTGGCCCTCGTGGAGCGCTCGCCCCGCGGATCACGGCTCACCGAGGCCGGTTCCCTCGTCACGGACTGGGCCCGCCGGGTCGTGGAGGCGGCCGAGGCGTTCGACGCGGGCGCGCAGGCGCTGCGCGGGCGGCGCGACTCCCGGCTGCGGGTCGCCGCCAGCATGACCATCGCCGAGTACCTGCTGCCCGGCTGGCTCATCGCACTCCGCGCCGACCGGCCCGGCACCGCCGTCTCGCTGCTCGCCGGCAACTCGGCGGCCGTCGCGGACCGGCTGCTCTCCGGTGAGGCGGACCTGGGTTTCGTGGAGGGCCTCGCCGTGCCCGAGGGACTCGACGGCACCGTCATCGGGCACGACCGCCTCGTCGTGGTCGCCGCTCCCGGCCACCCCTGGGCCCGCCGCCGGTCGCCGCTCACGGCCGGGGAACTGGCGGGCGCCCCCCTGGTGCTCCGCGAGCGCGGCTCCGGCACGCGCCAGGTGCTCGACTCCGCGCTCTCCGCCTTCGGCGGTCTCGCGGACCCGCTGCTCGAACTCGCCTCCACGACCGCGGTGAAGGCGGCGGCGGTGACCGGCGCGGGCCCCGCGGTGCTCAGCGAACTCGCGGTCACCGAGGAGCTCGCCTCCCGCCGGCTGGCCCGCGTCCCGGTCGACGGCGTCCGCCTCGACCGCGACCTGCGCGCCGTCTGGCCCCACGGTCAGCGCCCCACCGGCCCGGCCCGCGACCTGCTGGGGCTGACCCGGGGGTGACGCCGCCCGCCCGGGCCCGGCGGCCTCCCGGGCGCCGTCACCCCCGGGCCGCCGCCACCAGCCCCGCCATCACCCGGGTGTCCGAGTCCATCTCCGGGTGCCACTGCACCCCCAGCACCCATCCTTCCCCGGCAACGGTCTCCAGGGCCTCCACCGTCCCGTCCTCGGCGTGGGCGCCGGCCGTCAGGCCCTCGCCGAGCAGGTCCACCGCCTGGTGGTGGTAGGTGGGGACCGGCACCGCCTCCGGCACGAGCGCCGCATAGCGCGTGCCCGGCACCGGCTTGACCAGGTGTTCGCCGAACACCCCGATGTCCGGCCCGAGATGACCGTCGAGGTGCTGCCGCAGCGAGCCCCCGAGGGCGACGTTCAGCAGCTCCATGCCGCGGCAGATGCCGAGCAGCGGGGTACCGGAGTCCAGCGCCGCCCGGATCAGGGCCAGTTCCCAGGCGTCCCGTTCGGGAGCGGGCGGTCCGGTGCGGGGATCGCGTTCGGCGCCGTACAGCGCCGGGTCGACGTCCGGCCCGCCGGCCACGACCAGCGCGTCGAGCCGTGCGACGACCGCCGCGGCGCGGTCGGGAGCGTCCGGCGGCAGCATCGCCGCGAGACCTCCGGCCGCCTGGACCAGGCGGGGATAGCCGGCCGGCAGCAGTGCGGCCGGAAGATCCCACACGCCCCAGCGCGCGGACGCCTCCAGATAGGTGCTCACTCCGACGAGCGGCGCGGTCATGGCGGTTCTCATCCCTTCCGTTCCAGCTCTGCCTCGGCGGCGGCCAGCGCCGCGAACTCCTCCTCCGGCGCCCGCGCCACCAGCCGGTGCCGACTGTAGAAGGCGAAGTACGCGAGGGCCACGGCGTACACGGCGAGTGCGGTGAACGCGGCGTCCCTGTCGACCAGGAACGTGGCGACCAGCGCCGCCAGGGCCAGCACGAAGGCGACCGAGGAGGTGGCCACACCGCCCGGGGTCCGGTAGGGACGGGGAAGCTCCGGTTCCCGGCGGCGGAGCACGATGTGCGAGAGGGCCATCAGCGCATAGCTGATGGTCGCGCCGAAGACGGCGATGTTCAGCATCCGGGCGCCGTTCCCGGTGCCCGCCGCCAGCGCGAATCCGATGGCGCCGGGGATCAGCAGCCCGAGGTACGGCGACTTGCGCCGGCTGGTGAGGGAGAGGAAGCGCGGCAGGTACCCGGCGCGCGAGAGGGCGAAGAGCTGGCGCGAGCCCGCGTAGATCAGCGAGAAGAACGAGGCCACGAGGCCCGCGAGCCCCGCGTAGTTGACGAAGCGGCTGAGCGCGGTCGGGTCGCCGTCGCCCTGGAGCGCCACCACCAGCGGGTTGCCCGCGTCCTGGATCGCCGCCGAGCCGCGAGCCCCGCTGGCCGCGAAGAAGGTGAGGACCGCGAGCAGCACCAGCACGCCCATGGAGATCGCCAGCGCCCGCGGCATGGACCGCACGGGGTCCTTGGCCTCCTCCGCCGCGAGCGGTACGCCCTCCACACCGAGGAAGAACCACATCCCGAACGGGAAGGCGGCCCAGATGCCGAGGAGCCCGAACGGCAGCCACGAGGAGGAGCCGAAGGCCTCCGGGTCCACCGGGATGTCGTTCAGCGAACCGCCCCGGAACTCGGTGAACGCGCCCACCGCGAAGATCAGCAGCGCCGCGACGGCGATCGCCGTCACGACCAGGCTGAAGCGCAGCGCCTCGCCCACGCCCCAGAGGTGGATGCCGATGAAGACGGCGAAGCAGGCCAGGTAGACGGGCCAGCCCGACTCCAGGCCGAACAGGCCGAGCGATTCGACGTAGTCGCCGATGAAGATGGAGATCGCGGCGGGGGCGAGGATGTACTCGATCAGGATGGCGGTGCCGGTGAGGAAGCCGCCCCAGGTGCCGAGCGCCCGGCGGGCGAAGCCGTAGCCGCCGCCGGCGGTCGGCAGGATCGCGGACAGTTCGGCGAGCGCGAAGACCAGGCACGCGTACATCACGCCCATCAGCAGGGTGGCGACGGCCAGACCGCCGAATCCGCCCTTGGAGAGGCCGATGTTCCAGCCGGAGAAGTCACCGGAGACGACGTAGGCCACGCCGAGCCCCGTCAGCAGCAGCCAGCCGGCGCTGCCCCGACGCAGGGTGCGGCGGTCCAGATAGGCGTCGGCGCCCTGCGATGGGCCCGACGGGGGCGGGGCGCCCGGGCCGGAGGGGGAGGGGCGCGATGTGGTGCCTTCAGCCATGGGTCGCTCCTGGCTCAGGTCAAAGGTTTGTGCGCACACCTTTGCGGCACGGCGGCGGCTGCGCAAGCCCTGTGCGTAAACCCGGCGTTACAGGTGCCGCGCCGCTCCGCCCCCGTCTCCCCGGGGCGCGTGCGCGGGGCGCCGCAGCCCGCCGGGCGGTCCCGCCCGGCGGATCGGCGCTCCCGCGGCGCCTGCCCCGTGGGGGGCGTGCGCAACCCCCGGGTCCTGGGGAGTGCGGGCTCCCGGGGCCGCGGCGGGCGGGGGTGCGTCCGGGGCCTTGCGCGTAACTCCGGAACACCGGACTCCCGGGACCCCGGAGCCCCCGACCCGACCACCGGAACCCCGGACCTCGGCGCCCTCAGGCGAGGAACCCCCGCAGCAGCGCCGCCGTCCCCTCGCAGTGCTCGCGCATCACCTCGCGGGCCGCCTCCGCGTCCCCGTCCAGCACCGCCTCCACCAGCGCCGTGTGCTGGTGCTGCGAGTGCTCCAGGTTGCGCACCAGCAGCGGGATGCAGTCGAGGAGGTCGTTGAGAGTGGCCCGGACCGCGGCGTAGCGGGCGGTCAGCGACGGGGAGCCGGAGAGCTCGGCCAGCGTCAGGTGGAGCAGGGTGTCCTGCTTGCGGTAGTCCGCGAGCGGGGCGTCCCTCGTCGCCGCGAGCGCCGCGCGCAGCCGGTCCGCGTCCGGTCCGGCGAGGCCGTGGGCGGCGCAGAGCCCGGCCGCGCCGGTCTCCAGCACCTCGCGGAAGCGCAGGGTGTCCTCCACGTCGACGCCGGCGAGGCGGCGGCGCAGTTCGTCCTCGCCGTGGCTGTCCGGGCGCTGGAGCACAAACGTTCCGCCGTAGCGGCCGCGCCGGCTCTCCACCAGCCCCTGGTCGGCCAGGACCTTCAGCACCTCCCTGAGGGTGACCCTGCTGATGCCCATCCGGTCGGCCAGCTCCCGCTCGGCGGGCAGCCGTTCGCCGCCGGAGACCAGCCCGAGCCGCAGCAGCTGGAGGATCTGCTCCAGCGCCTCCTCGAACCCGTTGCCCGCGCGCACCGGCCGCAGCACCGGGGTCAGCCGGTCCTCGGACCCGCTCGCCGTCCCAGCCGCCTTCGTCACCTCGCGTTTCCCCTTCCCAAGCAATGGTTCTCAGTAATACCTTATGGCTCCCGGCTGGCCCTAGGAGGAGTTCCCGTGGCAGACCGCACACCCCCGCTCCCGCTCGACGACCTGCGGGCCGAGGTCCAGCGCGGCGAGATCGACACCGTCGTCCTGGCCTTCCCCGACATGCAGGGCCGGCTCCAGGGGAAGCGCTTCGCCGCGCCGTTCTTCCTCGACGAGGTCGCCGAGCACGGCACGGAGGGCTGCAACTACCTCCTCGCCGTGGACACCGAGATGAACACCGTCGACGGCTACGACATGTCGTCGTGGGACCGCGGCTACGGCGACTTCGCGATGCGCCCCGATCCCACCACGCTCCGCCGCATCCCCTGGCACCAGGGCACCGCGCTGCTGATGGCCGACCTCGCCTGGCAGGACGGCTCGCCCGTCGTCGCCGCGCCCCGCCAGATCCTGCGCCGCCAGCTCGACCGGCTCGCGGAACGCGGCTGGACCGCGCAGGTGGGCACGGAGCTGGAGTTCATCGTCTTCAAGGACACCTACGAACAGGCCTGGGACCGCGACTATCGCGGCCTGACCCCGGCCAACCAGTACAACATCGACTACTCCGTCCTCGGCACCGGCCGCATCGAACCCCTGCTGCGCCGCATCCGCAACGAGATGGCGGGCGCGGGCCTGACCGTCGAGTCCGCCAAGGGCGAGTGCAACCCCGGCCAGCACGAGATCGTCTTCCGCTACGACGAGGCCCTCGTCACCTGCGACCAGCACGCCCTCTACAAGACGGGCGCCAAGGAGATCGCCGCCCAGGAGGGCGTCTCGATCACCTTCATGGCCAAGTACAACGAGCGCGAGGGCAACTCCTGCCACATCCATCTCTCCCTCGTCGACGAGGACGGCGGCAACGTCATGTCCGGCGACGGCCCCGGCGGCATGTCCCCGGTGATGCGCCACTTCCTCGCCGGACAGCTCGCCGCACTGCGGGACTTCTCGCTCCTGTACGCACCCCACATCAACTCCTACAAGCGCTTCCAGCCCGGCTCCTTCGCCCCGACCGCCGTCGCCTGGGGCCACGACAACCGGACCTGCTCCCTGCGCGTCGTCGGACACGGCCGCTCCCTGCGCTTCGAGAACCGGCTGCCGGGCGGCGACGTCAACCCGTACCTCGCCGTCGCCGGCCTGGTCGCCGCGGGCCTCCACGGCGTCGAGCAGAGCCTCGAACTGCCCGAGCCCTGTACCGGGAACGCCTACACCGCCGACTACGCGCACGTCCCCACCAGCCTCCGCGAGGCCGCCGAGCTCTGGGAGAACAGCCCGATCGCCAAGGCCGCCTTCGGCGACGAGGTGGTCGCCCATTACCGCAACATGGCACGCGTCGAGACCGAGGCCTTCGACGCCGCCGTCACCGACTGGGAGCTGCGCCGCTCCTTCGAACGCATGTGAGGCCGCACGTGTCAGAGCCGTACGCACTCGACGTACTGAACCCCGCCACCGAGGAGGTCGTCGCCACCGTCCCCGGCGCCGGCGCCCACGACGTCGACACCGCGGTCACCCGGGCCGCCGCGGCCCAGCGGCACTGGGCCGCCGCCGCACCCGCCGACCGGGCCCGGCTGCTGCGCCGCTTCGCCGCCGTCGTCGACGCCCACATCCCGGAACTGGCCGCTCTGGAGGTGAGGGAGGCCGGCCACACCGTCGGCAACGCCCGCTGGGAGGCAGGCAACGTCCGCGACCTGCTGGAGTACTCGGCCGGGGGAGTGGAACGCCTGACGGGACGTCAGATCCCGGTTCCCGGCGGCATCGACATCACCCTCCTGGAGCCGCTCGGCGTCGTCGGCGTCATCGCCCCGTGGAACTTCCCCATGCCCATCGCCGCCTGGGGCGCCGCACCGGCGCTCGCCGCGGGGAACGCCGTCGTCCTCAAACCGGCGGAGACCACTCCGCTGACCGCCCTGCGGCTGGCCGAACTGGCCCTGGAGGCCGGGCTCCCCGAACACCTCCTCCAGGTGCTGCCCGGCCGCGGGGACATCGCGGGCGAGGCCCTGGTGCGGCACCCCGGCGTGGCCAAGATCGTGTTCACCGGATCCACCCGGACCGGAAAGCGGATCATGTCCCTCGCCGCCGCCCAGGTGAAGCGGGTCACCCTCGAACTCGGCGGCAAGAGCCCGAACATCGTCTTCGCCGACGCCGATCTGGAGAAGGCGGCGGCCGCCGCCCCCATGTCCTTCCTGGACAACAGCGGCCAGGACTGCTGCGCCCGGACCAGGATCCTCGTGCAGCGCTCCGTCCACGACCGGTTCCTCGACCTGCTCGCACCCGCCCTCGCCTCCGTGACCGTCGGCGACCCCGCGGACGAGGCGACCGACATGGGTCCGCTGATCTCCAAGGCCCAGCTGGAACGCGTGCGCTCGTACGTTCCCGAGGGCGCCGAGGGCCTTCGCGGCACCGCCCCCGCCGGCCCCGGCTTCTGGTTCGCGCCGACCGTCCTGACCGGCCTGGCCGCGGACGCGCCCGCCGCCCGGGAGGAGGTCTTCGGACCGGTCGCCGTGGTCCTGCCCTTCGACGACGAGGAGGACGCCGTACGCCTCGCCAACGCCACCGACTACGGCCTCGCCGGGTCGATCTGGACCCGCGACGTCGGCCGCGCCCTGCGGGTCTCGGGGGCCGTCGCCGCCGGCAACCTCTCCGTCAACTCCCATTCCAGCGTCCGGTACTGGACGCCGTTCGGCGGTTACAAGCAGTCCGGGCTCGGCCGGGAGCTGGGCCCCGACGCCCTCACCGCCTTCACCGAGACCAAGAACGTCTTCCTCAGCACGGAGGCCTGAACACCCATGACCGACGAGACCCCCATCTGCCGCCGCCTGGTCGGCCGCACCGCAGTCGTCACCGGCGCCGGCAGCGGCATCGGCCTCGCCACCGCGCGCCGGCTGGCGTCCGAGGGAGCCCATGTCGTCTGCGGCGACATCGACGAGACGGCCGGCAAGGCCGCGGCCGACGAGACCGGCGGCACCTTCGTCCGCGTCGACGTCACCGACCCCGACCAGGTGGAGGCGCTCTTCAGGACCGCGTACGAGACCTACGGCAGCGTCGACATCGCCTTCAACAACGCCGGCATCTCGCCCCCGGACGACGACTCGATCCTGGAGACCGGGCTGGAGGCGTGGAAGCGCGTCCAGGAGGTCAATCTGACCTCGGTCTACCTGTGCTGCAAGGCCGCCCTCCCCTACATGCGCAGGCAGGGGAGGGGATCGATCATCAACACCGCGTCCTTCGTCGCGCGGATGGGGGCGGCGACGTCGCAGATCTCCTACACCGCCTCCAAGGGCGGCGTTCTCGCCATGTCCCGGGAGCTCGGCGTCCAGTTCGCCCGCGAGGGCATCCGGGTCAACGCCCTCTGCCCGGGGCCGGTCGACACCCCGCTGCTGCGCGAGCTGTTCGCCAAGGACCCCGAACGCGCCGCGCGCCGGCTGGTGCACATCCCCGTCGGACGCTTCGCCGACGCGGCCGAGATCGCGGCGGCGGTCGCCTTCCTCGCGAGCGACGACTCCTCGTTCGTCAACGCCACGGACTTCCTGGTGGACGGCGGGATCTCCGGGGCGTACGTCACTCCGCTGTAGGCGGGGGCGCGGGGAGCGAGGGGAGCGAGGCCACGGGCAGGGGCGCGGGGCTCCGGGGCAGGGGCGTGGCGCGGCGTGCCGGCGTCGGCCCCGGCGGGCGCCTGCGCGCCCGGGTCCGGGGCTTCGTGCAGGGGTGCGGCGGGCTCTCCGGTCGGTCCTTCCGTGCCCGCGCGCCGGGCCGTGCGGGTGGCGTGCGGTGCGGTGCGGTGCGGCGCGGCGCCGTGTGCGGCGCCGCGGGACGTGCGGTGCCGGGCGGGCGGCGGACCGGGTGGTGTCCGGGTGGTGTCCGGTCCGGTCCGCTGCCGGTCCGTCCGGTGTCGGTCCGTTCGGTCGCGTCCCGTTCGGTTGCGTCCCGTCCGGTCCGGCCTTCCCGGGCGGTCCGGGCCGTCGTGCCGCGTGTGCTGCCGTGCCCGGTCCGGGAGGCCGCCTGAGCCCAGGTGTCCGGTTCCCGCCGCCGTGCAGCGGCCGGGGCGGTGGTGCGGCCCGGCCGCCGCATAGGCTGACCGCATGAGCATGACGACCCCGCCCGGCTGGTATCCGGACCCCCACGCACCCGGCGCGGAACGATGGTGGGACGGCTCGGCCTGGACCGCCCACACCCGGGCGCTCCAGGGGCAGACGCCGCCGACGGGCGGATTCGGGCCGGCGGGCGGCCCGGGGCAGGCGGGGGGATTCGGACCGCCGACCGTGCCCCTGCAGCAGGCCGGCGCCGGGGCGCCCGGGCGCGGCAGGCGGATCGCCGCGTGGTCCGCGGCGGCGGTCGTGCTCGTCGCGGCCGTGGTCACCGGAGCGGTCCTGTTCCGCGGGGACGGCGACCCGGCGCCGCCGGAGGCGGCCCCCGAGAGCCCGGTGGCCTCGGCCACCGCCACGCCGGAGACCGGGCCGTCACCGGAGGCGAGCACCGGGGCGAGCGCCGGAACCGACCCGGGGCGTCTGGTCGACCAGCTCAACGGCATCAGCCTGCCGATTCCGGACGGCTGGGTCGAGTCCGATCGGGTACTCGGCTCCGGCGCCACCATGTACACGGACGACACCTACGACTGCCCCGGCGGCGGGTCCCCTCTCTGCCGTCACGGGCAGGTGACGTCGATGACCGCCGACCTGTCCGGGACGACGGGCGGTGCCGTGACGCCACGGTCCGTCGCGGAGAAGGACATCGCGAAGGCGGCGGACGCCTTCTACGACGAGGACGCCCTGGGCAACCGCATCCACGGCGGCATCACCGCGCACAGCGTCGTCAAGGCGCAGAACGTCGCGGTCGCGGGCCGCGCCGGCCACCTGGTGCGCTGGAAGGTCGTCACCGGCGCCGGTCCCGGTGGCTACGTGCAGTCCCTGGTGTTCCCCTCGACGGCCGGGACCGAGGCCCTGGTGGTCGTGCGGTTCGCCTTCGACGCAGGGCCCGACGGCCCGAGCCTGGCGGAGATGGACCGGATCACGGCCGGTATCCGGGCGCTCGGCGGCGACGCGACGGGCGGCGGCGTCGGCAGCAGCATCGGACCGGGCTGACCCGGGGGTCCGGCGGGGCCCGGGCGGGCTGCCGGGCGGCCGGGCGGCCGAGGTGACGGTCAGTCGGCCAGCGCGCGGTAGAGGGAGGCCACCGAGGGCGCCTTGCCGGCGTTCTTCCCGGTGCGGATGGTGAGCCGGGCGGCGATCTCGGCGACGGGCACACCCTCGGCGCGCAGCTCCCTCGCCCGGGCGAGCATCTCCTCGTCGATCACCTTCGGCCGGCCGCCCCCGGGACCGCCCGAGGCGGCGGAGGCTCCGCCGCCTGATGCGCTCGTGGTGTCCGTCGGGTCGGTGCCCGCGTGGCCGGCGTACTCCGCGCGCACCGGTGGGGGGCCGAAGTCCTCCGCCACGGTTTCGCAGAACTCTTTCTCAAAACCTCCGTCCGGTGCGCGGCGCGGGATCAGCTCCTCGGGGACGGTGTCGCCGAGCGACTCCAGAAGGTCGCGCAGGAGCGAGGCGAGCGCGCCGAGACCGGCCCCGCCGAGCCCGGCCAGTACGCGGTTCTCGGTGGCCAGGTGGTCCGGCAGGACGCGGTCCACCAGGGCGAGGCCCTCCTCGGTCAGCGAGACGTGGACGACCCGGCCGTCCGACTCGCTCGGCGTCCGGGTCACCAGCCCGCGCGCCTGGAGCCGGTCCAGGCGCTGGGTGATGGCGCCCGAGGTGACCATCGCCGCCCGCATCAGCTCGGCGGGGGTGAGGCGGTGCCGTGGGCCGCTGCGCCGCAGCGTGGCCAGGACGTCGAACGACGCGGCGTCCAGCCCGTGGGCGGCGAACGTCCTCCCGAGCTCGTTGCCGACCAGGCGGGAGACCCGCGACAGCCGCCCGATCACCGCCATCGGCGTCACGTCCAGGTCGGGCCGCTGCGCGCCCCACTGCGCCAGAACGAGGTCCACGTGGTCTGCCATGGACGCAGTGTAGCCAATCACTTAGCGATGAGGTACTTTGGCTTAGTGCTAAGCAACCTGCTGAGAATCATGCGAGGCCGTCGGTTCGGCATCGTCGTGCTCACCGCGCTGGCGCCTGCCGTCTGGGGCTCCACGTATCTCGTCACGACCGAGCTGCTGCCGCCCGGCCGCCCCCTGCTGGCCGCCGTGCTCCGCGCGCTGCCCGCGGGGCTGCTGCTCGTCGCGATCACCCGGCGCCTGCCGCGGGGGATCTGGTGGTGGCGCGCCCTCCTGCTCGGCGCGCTGAACATAGGCGTGTTCTTCGCCCTGCTCTTCGTCGCCGCGTACCGGCTGCCGGGCGGGGTGGCCGCCACGGTCGGAGCCGTCCAGCCGCTGCTCGCCGCGGGGTTGTCCGCAGCGCTCCTCGGGGACCGGCTGTCCGCGCGCACCGCGGTGGCAGGCGTCGCCGGCGTGGCCGGAGTGAGCCTCCTCGTCCTGCGCTCGGAGGCACGGCTCGACGCCGTCGGGGTGGCGGCGGCGCTCGGCGGCGCCCTGGTGATGGCCACCGGCGTGGTGCTCGCCAAGCGCTGGACCTCGCCCGCCCCGCTCCTGGCCACCACGGGCTGGCAGCTGGTGGCCGGCGGACTGCTGCTCCTTCCGGTCGCCCTGCTCGCCGAGGGTCTCCCGCCCGCCGGACTGACCGCGGTGAACTACGCCGGATACGCCTACCTCTCGCTCATCGGCGCGGCCGTGGCCTACGCCCTCTGGTTCCGCGGCATACGGGAACTGCCGCCGACCGCGGTCTCCTTCCTCGGGCTCCTCAGCCCTCTCGTCGCCACCGTCCTCGGCGTGGTCCTCGCCGGTGAGCGGCTCAACGCACTCCAGGGCGTCGGCGGAGCCGTCGTCCTCGCGGCCCTGGTGGCCGCGCAGCGGCGGCCGGGGCCGTCCCGCCGCCCCGCCCGTCCACCGTCCGGCACCGCACGACCCAGGGGGACCGACCATGCGCATCACCGTCTTCGGAGCAGCGGGCCAGGTGGGACGCAGGACCGTGAGCGAGGCGCTGTCGCGGGGACATGACGTCACCGCGGTCGTCCGCGATCCGTCCGGTCACGCCGCCGCGCTGCCGCCGCGTGCCCGCCGCCGCGCGGGCGACGCATCGGACCCGGCGGCCGTCGCCCGGCTCGCACGGGGGCAGGACCTGGTCATCGGTGCGACCCGTCCGGGCCCGGGCCGCGAACACGAACTGGTGACGACGACGGAGGCGCTCCTCGACGGCACGGCACGCAGCGGCGTCCGCCTCCTGCTGGTCGGCGGCGCGGCCACCCTCACCGTGCCGGGGGCCGGGGGAGCGGCCGCCGCCCGGGCGCCGGACTTCCCCGCCGGGCGGCAGGCCGCCGAGGCGGCCTGCGCCGCACAGCTGGAGGTCTGCCGAGCGGCGCCCCCGGCCGCGGACTGGACCTGCCTCAGCCCTCCCGCCCTGCTGGAGCCCGGGAAGCGCACCGGGCTGTACCGGCTGGGCTGGGACACCCTGCTCACCGACCCCGAGGGGCGTTCAGCCGTCTCCCTGGAGGATTTCGCCGTGGCACTGATCGACGAGGCCGAACACCCCCGCCACCGGCGCACCCGCTTCACGGTCGCCTACTGACGGCCGCCGAAGGAACTCCCATGAGCGCGGCGGAACTACAGACAGGTGCGGCCCTCGCCCCGGTACGTGGGCACGGTGCCGGTCACCCGGTCACCCTCGATCAGGTGCAGCGCGGCGAAACGCTCGCACAGCTCACCGGCCTTGGCGTGACGGAACCACACCTTGTCCCCGATGAGCAGGTCGTCGGCGGGCGGGCCGATCAGCGGGGTCTGCACCTCGCCCGCGCCCTCCTGAGGGTCGTAGCGCAGCCCCTCCGGCAGATAGGGGACCGGCAGCCGGTCCTTGCCGGCCGCGCCGGAGGCGGGGTAGCCGCCGCCGAGCACCGTCACCGTGCCCACACCCGGGCGGCGCACCACGGGCTGGGCGAAGAGCGCGGCCGGACGGCCGCTGAAGGAGGTGTAGTTGTCGAAGAGCCGCGGCACGTAGAGACCGGAACCGGCCGCGATCTCCGTGACGGCGTCCTCGGCCGCCGTGTGCTGCACGCTGCCGGTGCCGCCGCCGTTGACGAACTCCAGATCGGGCTCGACCGCGCGCACCGCGCGCACGACCTCCGCCCGCCGCGCCGCCAGCTCCGCCCGTGCCGCCCGCTGCATCAGCCGCACCGCACGGGAACGCAGCGGAGACCCGGCCACCGCGTCGCCCACCCCGGCGACATGCCCCTCGTAGGCCATGACGCCCACCAGCCGGAAGCCGGGCCGCCGGGCGATCGACCGGGCGATGTCGGCCAGTTGCGCAGGGCCCCGCAGCGGGGACCTGCGGGCGCCGACACGGACCCGGCCGCCCAGCAGGTGCAGCGCGGTGTCCATCTCCAGGCAGACCCTGATCTCCTCCTTGCCGCCCGCCCGCGACCGGTCGATCAGGTCCAGTTGCGCGACGTCGTCGACCATCACCGTCACCGCCCCGGCCGACTTGGGGTCCGCGGCGAGCTCGGCGAAGCCCGTGCGGTCGGCGGAGGGATAGGCGAGCAGCACGTCCTCGAACCCGGCCCGCGCCAGCCACAGGGACTCGTCCAGCGTGAACGACATGATCCCGGAGAAGCCGTCCTTCGCGAGCACCCGCTCCAACAGGGCACGGCAGCGAACCGACTTGCTCGCCACCCGGATCGGCTTGCCGGCTGCGCGGCGGACGAGATCGTCGGCGTTGGCGTCGAAGGCGTCGAGGTCGACGACGGCCAGGGGGGCGTCCAGATGAGCGGTGGCCTTGTCGTAACGGGCCCGGTCGGCGGCGCGGGGAGTCATGGCCCGAGCTTGCCAGACCTAATTACCCCGGGGTAGTGGATGTTCTGGGCAGATCCCCACGGACCGGCTCCCGTGTGCCCGACCGGCTCGGCGCAGCCCGTTAGAGTGACCCGCACGAGCCGGCGAACGGACCTGCTCCGCGCAGTGATCCGCGCGGCGACCGGTGGTGCGCGGTGCGCGGACACAGTTACGGGGGGCACGATGGGCACGGAGGCGCAGCGCCCTTCGGGCGAGCAGCCCCCGCCCCGTTCCCGTATCTCCGACATGCTGCTCCCCACCGAGCCGCCCGCCCCGCCCGCGGAGTCCGACACCGCACCGGCGTCCCAGGACCCCACCGGTCCGTCCACGCCGGCACCCCCGGCCGGCGCGGCCCCGTCCCGCACCGCACCGCCGCGCGTCCCCGTACAGCCGGCCGCCCCGGCACCGGTCCCGGCGCCCAGTGCCCCCGGTCCCGGCCCGGCCGACGCCACCCCGCCGGCCCGGCCCGCGCCCGTCGCGCAGCGGCGCGCGGCGGCCACAGTTCCCGGGGCGACGCGTGCCCCCGCAACCGCCACGCCCCCGGCGCCTCGCAGGGGTGCGGACGCCCCCTCCTCCGCCGCCGGCCCGTCCGGTTCCGCCCCGGCGTCCGCTCAGGCTCCGACCGCTCCCGCCGGAGGGCCGCAGGCGCCGGCGGCCGGCGACACGAACGCGCCCGCCCCGCAGCAGAGCGCCGACGCCCCCGCGGCTCCGTCCTCCCCGCCCGGGGGGCCGACCGCCCGGCCGTCGGCGTCCCCGACCGCCTCGACGCCCGCCGCACCGCCGGTGCCGCGGGCCGGTACGCCCGCCCCGGCGCACACGCCGTCCGCGCGCCCCGCTTCCCCTCCGTCCCCGGGGGCCGCGTCCGCCGCACCGGCTCCCGCCCGGGTGCCCGCGCCGTCACCCGGAGCGCGGCCCGGTCCGTCCGCTCCCGCACCCCGCCGTCCCGACTCCCCGCCCGTGAACGCCCCCGTTCCGCCCGCTCCCGCGGCGCCGCCCGCGTCCTCCGTGCCCGCACCGTCCGTGCCCGCGCCCTCCACGCCGCGTACCGCCCCCGCGAGCCCTGTGCGGTCCGCGCCCCAAGCGTCGCCCGCGCCCCCTGCTTCCGCCCCGCCCGTGCCCGTGCCTCCCGCGTCCTCGCCCCCACGTACGGCGCCCGCCGCCGCACCCGCGTCCTCCGCGCCGCCCACCGCCCCCGCGGACCCGGCGCCGCCTGCGCCCACCGCCCCCGCGCCGCCCGCGCCCGCCGCACCGCCGCGGGCGGGTGCCGCGGCGCCCGTCGGTCGGCGGCCCCCGGGCCGGAGCGCTCCTCCCGCCGCGGCGGCGGGCTCCGCCCCCGGGGCCGTTCCCGAGACCGAGACCACCACACGCCTGCGCCCCACCCCGCCCGCTCCGCGGGCCCCGGGCCCGGAGCGCCCGGCCACCCCGCCCGCCTCGGGGAGGCCCGCCGCCGGGTCGGTCCCGCCGGTGCCGCGGCGCAGGCCCGTCGGGTCGGTCGACATGACGCCCCGCCCGGACGCGCCCCGGGCGCCCCTCCACGCGTGGGCGCCGCCCGAGACCCCCGCCGAGATGACCACCCGGCTGCGCCCCGTCAGGCCCCGCCGGCCGGTGCGCACCCTCGGCGCCGTCGCCTGTGTCGTCCTCGGTGTCGGCCTGATCGGCGGCGCCGCCGCCGGTACCTGGCTGACCGGGGACTCCGGTGCCGCCGACGACGAGCGTGCGCGCGACGCCGAGGTACGCACCCTCTGGCACAGCCTCCCGGTGGACACCCTCTTCCCCCGCACCCTGCGCGGCGACGACGCAGGACCGGGCGGCGCCGACCGGGTCTGGAGCCGCGTCGCCGTGGCCCCCGACACCGACTGCGTGAGCGCCCTGGACCCCCTGCTCGCCAGGACCATGGACCAGGTCGGCTGCGTCCGGGTCGTCAGGGCTACCTACACCGACGCCACCGCCAGCAGCGTCACCACCGTCGGGATGGTCTTCACGGAGGCCGAACGGGACGGCATGCTCGCCCTCCACAACCGGTTCACCACCGAAGGGCTCGGCGACCGCCGGGACCTGATGCCCCGCACCCTCCCCGCCGAGGGCACCGTCGCCGCCGGCTTCGGCGACCGGCAGCGGGCCAGCTGGACCGTCGACGTGCTGACCGAGGCGCCCCTCGTCGTCTTCGCCGTCTCCGGGTTCGCCGACGGCCGCGAGGTCCGCGAACCGCAGCCGGCGAGCGACGCCACAGCGGACGGCGTCACCACCGCCGCCGCCCAGGCAGGGCTCGGCCACGACGCCGAAGGCATCGCCGGACTCGTCGAACGAGGGCTGCGCGCCTCCGCCGCCCGGGCCACGGAGAAGCCGGAATGAGACGCCTGCTCCCGCGCCGCGACCGCCTCACCGCCGTCGTCGCCGCCACCGCCTTCGCCGTCCTGCCCGCTGCCACGCCCGCCCACGCGGACGCCATACGCGCCCAGCAGTGGGGCCTGGAGGCCATGCACACCGAGGAGGCGTGGCAGACGACCAAGGGTCGGGGCATCACCGTCGCCGTGCTCGACACCGGCGTCGACGACCAGCACCCCGACCTCGCCGGGTCCGTGCTGCCGGGCAGGGACCTCATCGGTTTCGGCGCCGGGCGCGGCGACGAGCACTGGGCGCGCCACGGCACCGCCATGGCCGGCATCATCGCCGCGCACGGCCACGGACCGGGCCGGGAGTCCGGTGTCCTGGGCATCGCCCCGGAGGCGAAGATCCTTCCGGTGCGGGTGATCCTGGAGGGCAAGGACAAGGCGCGGGACCGTGCCCGCAAGTCGCGCGGCACCGCACTCGCCGAGGGCATCCGCTGGGCGGCCGACCAGGGCGCCGACGTCATCAACCTCTCGCTCGGCGACGACAGCGAGTCCGCCCATCCCGAGCCGGGCGAGGACGCCGCCGTCCAGTACGCCCTCGCCAAGGGCTCCGTCGTCGTCGCCTCGGCGGGCAACGGCGGCGAGAAGGGCGACCGGGTCTCGTACCCGGCCGCCTACCCCGGGGTGATCGCCGTGACGGCGGTCGACCGCTTTGGCACCCACGCGTCCTTCTCCACCCGCCGCTGGTACGCCACGGTCAGCGCCCCCGGGGACGACGTGGTGATCGCCGACCCGGACCGGAAGTACTACCAGGGCTGGGGCACCAGCGCCGCCGCCGCGTTCGTGTCGGGCGCCGTCGCCCTGGTGCGGTCCGCGCACCCGGGTCTGACCCCCGCCCAGATCAAGAAGCTGCTGCGGGACACGGCCCGCGACGCGCCCGAGGGCGGCCGCGACGACTCGTACGGCTACGGCTTCGTGGACCCGGCCGCGGCCATCGCCGCCGGCCGGTCGCTGCGCCCCGCCGACCTGGCGGCGGCCGCGGCGGGCTGGGACAAGCGGTACTTCGGCAACGGCCCGGACCCCGAGGGCGGCGGCGACGACGCGTCCGCACTGCTCGCCCCGGCCGCCGGCGGCCTCGGCATCCTGACCCTCGCCGCGGCCGTCGTCCTCTGGCGCGGCGGCCGCACCTCCCGCTCCGCGCGCGACCGGGGCGACCACGGCACCTACGCCTGAGCCGCCACGCCCCCCTCACCCGCACGCGCCGCCGGCACGGACCGCACCCACCGCGCGCGTGCCGCGCCCGGTGACCGAGCCCGCTCCCGTGGCCCTGCCGACGCACCCGCACCCGCGCCCGCAGCACTGAGCCCGCAGCACTGAGCCCGTCCCGGGCGGCCGCCTCCGCGGCCCGCGTCTGCCGCACCCACCCCTCCGCGCGACCCCGCGAAGGCCGGACGCACCCGCTCCCGCCCCGAGGGCGAGCCCGCGAAAGCCGGACGCCACCCGCTCCCGCCCCGAGGGGCGAGCCCCACCCCGACGGGCCGGCCCGTCCCGGCCGGCCCGTCCGGACCGCCCGGCCCCGCGCGGGAAGGCGTCGCGGAGCGGGCTACGCTCGACCCGTGGCGCTCAAGAACATCCCTGACCCCGGTTTCTCCGACGACGACGGCACCGCCGACCCCGCCCTGGAGGCGGCGCTCGCCGACTGGGCGGCCGACGGCGCTGCCGAGCCGGCCGTCCTCACCGCGCTCAAGGGCGCGCGTCTCCTCGTCCCCGTCGTCGCCGTCCTCGGCGAGGTCGAGACGGACGGCAACGGGCTGCGCCGCGAGAAGACCAGCGACATGGCCGTTCCCACCCTCACCGCCGGCGGCCGCCGGGCGCTGCCGGTCTTCAGCTCGACCGCCTCCCTCGCCCGCTGGGACCCCGAGGCCCGCCCCGTCGCCGTGCCGCTGCACCAGGCGCTCCAGGCCGCCGCCCACGAGAAGGCCGACACCGTCGTGCTGGACCTCGCCGGCCCCGTCCCGTACCAGCTCAGCGGTCCTGCGCTGCTGGCCCTCGCGGAGGGACGCACCAGCACCGACCCGCTCGCCGACCCGGCCGTCACCGAGGCGCTGCGCAGCACGCTGGCCGCCGAACCGGCCGTGCTGCGGGCCCACCTCGTGCCCGGCCGGGCGACCGACGGCACGCTGGCCCTGGTGCTGGCGCCGGACGCGCCGCCCGCGGAGGCGGGCCGCCGGGTCGCCGAGGCGCTGGCCGCCCACGACGTGCTGAGGGCCCGCCTGGTGCGGGGACTCGACCTGGCACTGCTGCCTGCCGAGGCCGCCGCTCCGGGCGAGCCCTTGTACGTGCGGGACCACCGGGGCACGGCGCCGGACACGGCGTCCTGACCGCACCGGACGCGCCGGGTCCCGACCGCACCGGACGCCCGGCGTCCTGACCTCAACGCACGCACGCGGGGTCCGCACCCCCGGAGGGTGCGGACCCCGCGACGCGTCCGGTCGTCAGCCGTAGACCGGACCGGTGTACTTCTCGCCGGGGCCCTGGCCGGGCTCGTCCGGGACGATCGACGCCTCGCGGAACGCGAGCTGGAGGGACTTGAGCCCGTCCCGCAGCGGCGCCGCGTGGAACGAGCTGATCTCGGTGGCGCCGGCGTCGAGCAGCCCGGCCAGCGCGTGGACCAGCTTGCGGGCCTCGTCGAGGTCCTTGTGGTCCTCCGCGTCCTCGGTCAGCCCGAGCTTGACGGCGGCGGCGCTCATCAGATTGACCGCGACCGTGACGATCACCTCGACGGCCGGGACCTCGGCGATGTCACGCGTCATGGCGTCGAAGTCGGGTCCCGGGGTTCCGGTGGATTCATGGGGGGAGGTCGCGTCACTCATGACGCACACGATATGCCCCGGCCGCGGCGGCCCCGCCGCGGCCGCCGGTTAGCCGCATCCCCGGGGAGCTGCTAACCTTGTGTGACGACCGGCTGGACATCTCTGTGTCCGGCCCACAAGTGGAGGCTCCGATCTCCCACCTGGCCGCCCTCCGGGCGGCGGGTCACCGGTCAGGCGGCGCCCATCGTTCCGTACGGACGATGGAAGTCGCCCGATGTGCGCCCCGCGACGTGTCGCGGCGGTGCTCCGGTAATCGAGGAGCATCCGCCTGTGTCCCGTCCGGGGCATTTTTCATGTTCCGGCGCGGTTGGTCTGACGAAACAGACGTTACGCGGCTGTCTGCCAGGCTGTCGTGTGGTGCTACTTAGGAGGATCCATCAGCGCCGAGCCCCGCATCAACGACCGGATTCGCGTTCCCGAGGTGCGACTTGTCGGTCCCAGCGGCGAGCAGGTCGGGATTGTTCCGCTTGCCAAGGCCCTGGAGCTTGCGCAGGAGTACGACCTCGACCTGGTCGAGGTCGCGGCGAACGCCCGCCCGCCCGTGTGCAAGCTCATGGACTACGGGAAGTTCAAGTACGAGTCGGCCATGAAGGCCCGTGAGGCGCGCAAGAACCAGGCGCACACGGTCATCAAGGAAATGAAGCTCCGGCCGAAGATCGATCCGCACGACTACGACACCAAGAAGGGTCACGTCGTCCGGTTCCTCAAGCAGGGCGACAAGGTCAAGATCACGATCATGTTCCGTGGTCGTGAGCAGTCCCGCCCCGAACTCGGCTTCCGTCTGCTGCAGCGTCTCGCGGCCGACGTCGAGGACCTCGGCTTCATCGAGTCGAACCCGAAGCAGGACGGCCGGAACATGATCATGGTTCTCGGCCCGCACAAGAAGAAGACCGAGGCCATGGCCGAGGCGCGTGAGGCCCAGGCCGCACGCAAGGCCGAGCGCCAGGGCTCGGCGGACCAGGGCCCCGAGGCTCCGGCCGAGTCCGACGCCCCGGCCGACACACCCTCCGAGGCGTGACCCGAGGGGCCGCCCCGCGGCGGCCCCGGTCGGGCCCGGAACCCCAACCACGATCTGACGCTCCCGCTGTCCGGTGTTCGCACCGGGGGAGCGCCACTGATGAGGAGATAACGGCGCGATGCCGAAGAACAAGACGCACAGCGGTGCCAAGAAGCGCTTCAAGATCACCGGCTCCGGCAAGGTGCTCCGCGAGCGCGCCGGCAAGCGCCACCTGCTCGAGCACAAGTCGTCCCGTCTGACGCGCCGCCTCACCGGCAACGCCGAGATGGCCCCGGGCGACGCCGCGAAGATCAAGAAGCTTCTCGGCAAGTGACGTCCTCCGTCCCCGCACGGGGACGGGACGCCGAGACCGGGACCTATTCGTTTCCGGGCCGTGTGATCACCGACCACGGCCCCGCTACAAGGAGTTAACACGTGGCACGCGTCAAGCGGGCAGTCAACGCCCACAAGAAGCGCCGGGCGATCCTCGAGCAGGCCAGCGGCTACCGCGGTCAGCGTTCGCGCCTGTACCGCAAGGCCAAGGAGCAGGTCACCCACTCCCTGGTCTACAACTACAACGACCGCAAGAAGCGCAAGGGCGACTTCCGTCAGCTGTGGATCCAGCGCATCAACGCCGCTGCCCGCGCCAACGGCATCACCTACAACCGCTTCATCCAGGGTCTGAAGGCCGCCAACATCGAGGTGGACCGCAAGATCCTCGCCGAGCTCGCGGTCAACGACGCCAACGCGTTCGCGGCTCTCGTCGAGGTCGCCCAGAAGGCGCTCCCGAGCGACGTCAACGCCCCCAAGGCCGCCTGACGCCTCATCGAGCCGACCGGACCCGCAGGCCGCCCGCCTGCGGGTCCGGCGCGTTTGGTCCCGGACGGACGCCCCGGACAGCCACCCCGTCCGGACGCCCCCACCGGCCGGGCGCCACGCCCAGCCGCCCCCGGACAGCCACCGCCCGACCAGCCCGACCAGTGAGAGAGCCCAAGGCGCACATGCCCACCCCCGAGCTGATCTCCCCGCGCTCCCCCCGAGTGACCGCCGCCCGGCGGCTCGCCAAGCGGAACTTCCGCGGCAAGGACCGGCTGTTCATCGCCGAGGGCCCGCAGGCCGTCCGCGAGGCCGTCGCCCACCGCGGTCCCACCGGGGAGCCCACCCTCGTCGAGCTGTTCACCACCGTGGAGGCCGCCGAGCGGTACGACGGCATCGTCCGGGCTGCGCTCGACGCCGGAGCCCGGGTGCACCACGCCTCCGACGCGGTCCTCGCCGAGGTGTCCCAGACCGTCACCCCGCAGGGCCTGGTCGGTGTCTGCCGCTTCCTCGACTCGCCGTTCGAGGACATCCTCGCCGCCGGACCCCGGCTCGTCGCCGTCCTCGCCAACGTCCGCGACCCCGGGAACGCCGGCACCGTGCTGCGCTGCGCCGATGCCGCGGGAGCCGACGCCGTGGTGCTCACCGACGCCTCGGTCGACCTGTACAACCCCAAGTCGGTCCGTGCCTCGGTCGGTTCGCACTTCCATCTGCCGGTCGCCGTCGGCGTCCCCGTGGAGACGGCCGTCCAGGGCCTGAAGGGCGCCGGAGTGCGTGTCCTGGCCGCCGACGGCGCGGGCGAGCACGACCTCGACGACGAGCTCGACAGCGGCACCATGGGCGGACCGACCGCCTGGATCTTCGGCAACGAGGCCTGGGGCCTCCCGGAGGAGACCCGCGCCCTCGCCGACGCCGTGGTGCGCGTCCCCATCCACGGAAAGGCCGAGTCCCTGAACCTGGCGACCGCCGCCGCCGTATGTCTCTACGCCTCGGCGCGGGCGCAGCGGGCGTGACGGCTCGCACGGCCGGACCGGGGCGTGGGCCGGACCGGGCCGGGACCACTCGCTCAGGGGGTCCGCCGCGTCACTTTCAGCTAGTAGGGTGACGGACTCGGGCCCACTCGGCAGCCGAGAGGTGGGATACGGGGCATGACCGTGGGGATCAGCAGGCACGGCCGGCCGGACGCCGGACCGCGCCCCGCCGGCGCCGTCGGCGCGTCCGCGCTCCACCCCGACGACCTCCCCGACGGGCTGGTCGTCGCCGACGAGAGCGGACGGGTCGTCTGCTTCAACGAGGCCGCGGCCCGCATCACCGCCGTCGCCCGGGCCGACGCCATCGGCGCGCCCCTGGAACACGCCCTGCCGCTGGAGGACCTCAAGGGCCGCCGCTGGTGGACCATGACCGATCCCTACGGCGGCCTCGCCATCCGCACGGGCCAGCCCGAGCGCAACCTGCTGCTTCCCGGCGGCCGGGAGGTCCTCGTCTCGGCGCGCTACGTCCGGGACGTCCCCACCGGGCCCGTGCGCCGGCTCGTGGTCAGCCTGCGCGGCACCGAGGCACGCCGCCGTACCGAGCGCAGCCACGCGGAGCTGATCGCGACCGTCGCCCACGAGCTGCGTTCCCCGCTCACCTCGGTCAAGGGCTTCACGGCGACCCTGCTCGCCAAGTGGGAGCGGTTCACCGACGACCAGAAGCGGCTGATGCTGGAGACCGTCGACGCGGACGCCGGCCGCATCTCCCGGCTCATCGCGGAGCTCCTCGACATCTCCCGCATCGACTCGGGCCGCCTGGAGGTGCGCCGCCAGCGGGTGGACATGCCCGCGGCCGTCGCGCGCCACGTCCAGGCGCACATCGCCGGCGGAAAGGCGCCCGACCGGTTCGCGGTCCGCATCCGTCCCGGGCTGCCGGATCTGTGGGCCGACCCCGACAAGGTCGACCAGGTCCTCGGCAACCTGCTCGAAAATGCGGTGCGGCACGGCGAGGGAACCGTCACCATCGAGGTGGCGCCGGCATCGGCGGACGACGACGAGAAGGGCACGGCTGTCACCGTGAGCGACCAGGGCCCCGGCATCCCCGAGGAGTCGATGGGCCGCGTCTTCACCCGCTTCTGGCGGGGGAGCAAGCGCGGTGGCACCGGTCTGGGCCTGTACATCGTCAAGGGCATCGTCGAGGCGCACGGCGGGACGATCACCGTCGGCCGGGGACCCGGCGGCGGCGCCGAGTTCCGATTTATCCTGCCCGTCGGCACTCCGGCCCACCTCCTCTAGCGAGCGCCGGGCGGCCCACGGGCTCATTCGACACCCCCCACCCCGTTAGACTCGGCCTTTGGCACCTTTGCGTCCTCGGTCGTCCCCGGTCGACGTGCGGGGTCCCCAGCCAGCCCATTCGGAAGTACGGGAAGAGATGTCCGCACCCAATAAGTCGTACGACCCTGTTGAGGTCGAGGCACTGAAACCGGAAGAGATCGAGCGCATGCGGGACGAGGCGTTCGCCGCCTTCGCCGCCGCCGACTCACTCGACGCGCTCGCCCACGCGAAGACCGCGCACACCGGTGGCACCTCGCCGCTCTCCCTCGCCAACCGCGAGATCGGCGCGCTGCCGCCGCAGGCCAAGGCCGAGGCCGGCAAGCGCGTGGGCCAGGCCCGCGGCGCCGTCAGCAAGGCGCTCGCCGCCCGCCAGGCCGAGCTGGAGGCCGAGCGCGACGCCCGGGTGCTCGTCGAGGAGGCCGTGGACGTCACGCTCCGCCACGACCGCCTCCCGGCCGGTGCCCGCCACCCGCTGACCACGCTCTCCGAGCGCATCGAGGACGTCTTCGTCGCCATGGGCTACGAGGTCGCCGAAGGCCCTCAGGCCGAAGCCGAGTGGTTCAACTTCGACGCGCTCAACATCGGGCCGGACCACCCCGCCCGCGGCGAGGCCGACACCTTCTTCGTGCAGGACGCCGAAGGCGGTGCCGACTCCGGCGTGGTGCTGCGCACCCACACCTCGCCCGTGCAGATCCGCTCGCTGATCGACCGCGAGCCGCCGGTCTACGTGATCTGCCCCGGCCGCGTGTACCGCACCGACGAGCTGGACGCCACCCACACCCCCGTCTTCCACCAGGTCGAGCTGCTCGCCGTCGACGAGGGGCTGACCATGGCCGACCTCAAGGGCACCCTCGACCACATGGTCCAGGCGCTGTTCGGCGAGGGCATGAAGACCCGGCTGCGGCCCAACTTCTTCCCCTTCACCGAGCCGTCCGCCGAGATGGACATGGTCTGCTACGTCTGCCGCGGCGAGTCCGTCGGCAACCCCGACCGGCCCTGCCGCACCTGCTCCAGCGAGGGCTGGATCGAGCTCGGCGGCTGCGGCATGGTCAACCCCAAGGTGCTCGTCGCCTGCGGTGTGGACCCGCAGCGGTACAGCGGATTCGCCTTCGGGTTCGGCATCGAGCGGATGCTGATGTTCCGCCACAACGTCGAGGACATGCGAGACATGGTCGAGGGTGACGTCCGGTTCACCCGGCCGTTCGGGATGGAGATCTGATGCGCGTCCCGCTTTCCTGGCTGCGGGAGTACGTCGACCTGCCGGCGACGGAGACCGGCCGCGACGTCCAGGCCCGGCTCATCGCCGCCGGCCTCGAGGTCGAGACCGTCGAGCAGCTCGGCGCCGGCCTCAAGGGCCCCCTCGTCGTCGGCCAGGTGCTGACCATCGAGGAGCTGGAGGGCTTCAAGAAGCCCATCCGCTTCTGCACCGTCGACGTCGGCGCCGCCAACGGCACCGGCGAACCGCAGGAGCTCGTCTGCGGCGCCCGCAACTTCGCCGTCGGGGACAAGGTCGTCGTGGTCCTCCCCGGCGCCGTGCTGCCCGGCGACTTCGCCATCGCCGCGCGCAAGACGTACGGCCGGACCTCGCACGGCATGATCTGCTCGGGCGACGAGCTCGGCATGGGCGACGACGGCACCGGCGGCATCGTCGTGCTCCCGCCGGAGCACGAGGTGGGCACCGACGCGATCGAGCTCCTGGAGCTCGTCGACGAGGTCCTCGACATCGCCGTCACCCCGGACCGCGGCTACGCGCTGTCGATGCGCGGCGTCGCCCGCGAGGCGGCCACCGCCTACGGGCTCCCGCTGCGCGACCCCGCGCTGCTCGACGTCCCCGCGCCCAACGCCCACGGCTACCCGGTCAAGGTCACCGACCCGGTCGGCTGCGACAGCTTCACCGCGCGCACCGTCGTCGGCCTGGAGCCCGAGGCCCGCTCGCCGATCTGGCTCCGGCGCAGGCTGCAGAAGGCCGGCATGCGGCCCATCTCGCTGGCCGTGGACGTCACCAACTACGTGATGCTCGAACTCGGACAGCCGCTGCACGCCTACGACCGCGGCCGTCTCGACGGGCCGATCGGCGTCCGCCGGGCCGAGCAGGGCGAGAAGCTGACCACCCTCGACGGCACCGAGCGGGTCCTCGACGCCGAGGACCTCGTCATCACCGACGACCGCGGTCCCATCGGCCTCGCGGGCGTCATGGGCGGAGCCGACACCGAGATCGCCGACCACGACGACACCACCGGTGCCAGCACCGAGGTCGTCATCGAGGCCGCGCACTTCGACCCGGTCGCCATCGCCCGCACCGCGCGCCGGCACCGCCTCTCCTCCGAGGCGTCCAAGCGCTTCGAGCGGGGCGTCGACCCGCGCGCCGCGGCCGCCGCCGCGCAGCGCACCGTCGACCTTCTGGTGCTGCTCGCGGGCGGCACCGCCGAGGCCGGCGTCACCCAGATCACCGCCCCGCGCGCGCCGCGCACCGTCGCGATGCCCGCGGACCACCCCGACCGGGTGGCGGGCGTGGCGTACGGCCGCGAGGTCGTCGTCCGCCGCCTCCAGGAGGTCGGCTGCGGCGTCCAGGGCCAGGACGACCTGATCGTCACCGTGCCCTCGTGGCGGCCCGACCTCGCGGCGCCGAACGACCTCGCCGAAGAGGTCATCCGGCTGGAGGGCTACGAGAACCTGCCCTCGACGCTGCCCACCCCGCCGTCGGGCCGCGGGCTCACCGCCCGCCAGCGGCTGCACCGCAGGGTCGGCCGCGCCCTGGCCGGCGCCGGCTACGTCGAGGCGCTGAACTACCCCTTCATCGGGGAGCAGGCCCTCGACCAGCTCGGGCTGGACGCCGGCGACGACCGCCGCAGGACGGTCCGGCTGGCCAACCCGATCTCCGACGAGGAGCCGTCGCTGCGCACGACGCTGCTGCCGGGGCTGCTCGCCGCCCTGCGCCGCAACGACGGACGGGGAAGCCACGACCTGGCCCTCTTCGAGACCGGCCTGGTCTTCCGCCCGACGGGCGACGAGCGGCCGGCGGCCACCCCGCCGGTGGACCGTCGTCCCACGGACGCGGAGATCGCCGCGCTGAACGCCTCCCTGCCGCCCCAGCCGCGCCGTGTCGCGGTCGTCCTCGCGGGGGCCCGCGAGCTCGACGGCTGGTGGGGCACGGGCCGTCCGGTCTCCTGGGCGGACGCGATCGAGGCGGCGCGCGTCGTTGCCCGTGAGGCCGGTGTCGAGCTCGACGTGCGGGCCGACCGGCACGAGCCGTGGCACCCGGGGCGCTGCGCCGCCCTGTACGTCCGCGCCGACGGCGAGGACCTCCTCCTCGGCCACGCGGGCGAGCTGCACCCGCGGGTCGTCAAGGCGCTGCACCTGCCGGAGCGCACCTGCGCGATGGAGCTGGAACTCGACCGGCTGGAGCGCGCGTCGGAGGGCGTCGTCCTTCAGGCGCCGCGGATCTCCACCTTCCCGGTGGCCACCCAGGACGTCGCGCTGATCGTCGGCGACGAGGTCCCGGCCGCCGAGGTCGAGACCGCCCTGCGCGAGGGCGCCGGTGACCTGCTGGAGTCCCTGCGGCTGTTCGACGTCTTCGTCGGAGAGCAGATCGGCGAGGGCCGCAAGTCCCTCGCCTACGCCCTGCGCTTCCGCGCGCCGGACCGCACGCTGACCGTCGACGAGGCGTCGGCCGCGCGGGACGCGGCGGTGGCGCTCGCGGCGGAACGCACCGGAGCGACGCTGCGCGGCGCCTGACCCCGCCCGTGTGCCGTCGAAGGCGCGCCCGGTCCTCCCGACCGGGCGCGCCTTCGGCGTGTGCGGGGTCCGCCGGCGTCCGGCATGTGGGGGCGCCGCGCGGAGCACGGTACGGGTCCGGGTGGTGTGCGGTGCTCGTGCGGGGGCTCGGCTTCCCGTGCGGTGCGCTGCCCGTGTGCGCGGCGCCTTCGCGGGGGCGCTGCCCCCGAGCCCCCGCGCCTCGATCGCCGGCGGGGGTGGATTCGTGCGGGGAAGCGCCCCGGTGACCGGCACCCCCCGAGGAGTGCCGGTCACCGGGGCGGAGCCGGTCGCCGCGGCCCGGCGGCGACCGGCGGGGCGCCGCCCGCCCTGCCGCGGAGTGTCGGGCAGATCCGGCCGGGCGGGCGGCGCGGGGGAGGGGCCGCCGTACTGTACGAGGGGGAGCCGGCGGCCCGGACGCCTCGAGAAGGAGGCAGTTCAGTCAAGCGGTGCCCGCCCCGCGCCGGGAGCGTGCGCAAGCCGGGGAAAAGCGCACTTGTTTCACACCCCGTGCGAATCGTCCTCTACTACGCTGAGGCGACCGAAGCACCCCGGAGGGGGCCCATGGAGCCCAACACCCTGCTCGACGCGCTGCTCGACGAAGCGGGCGTCTCGCACGCCGGTCTGGCGGCCCGGGTCAACCGGGCCGGACGGGCCCGCGGTCTCGCCCTGCGGTACGAACACACCGCGGTGGCCCGCTGGTTGAAGGGGCAGCGGCCGCGCGGCCAGGTGCCCGACCTGATCTGCGAGGTGCTCTCGGCCCGGCTCCGGCGGCAGGTGACCCTCGGCGACGTCGGTCTGGGCGCCGGCGGCCCCGGTGCGGCGACGCCTTCCTCGCTGTCGGGCTTCGTGGACCGGGCCAGCGCCCTGTGGCGGTCGGACCAGCAGCAGCGCCCCCACGTCATCGGTGTGGCCGCGGTCACCGGGACGTCCGCGGTGATGCCGGTCTGGGAGTGGGAGAACCCGCCGGAGGACGCCGACGTGTCCCGGGAGGGAGCCGCCCGGGTCCGTACGGCCGACATCGAGATGCTGCGCGCCGCCCGCGCGCACTACGAGCTCATGTACCGCAGGACGGGCGGCATCGCGACCCGCGCCCGGGTGGTCGGCTTCCTGAACGCCGAGGCGGCCCCGCTGCTGCGCGGTTCCTACCCGGACGCGCTCGGACGGCAGCTGCACCGCGCCACCGGTGCGCTGGTCGCGGTCGCCGGGATCTGCGCGTACGACTCCGACGCGCAGGGGCTGGCGCAGCGCTACTTCCACCAGGCGCTGCGGCTCGCGAAGGCCAGCGGCGACCGGGGGCTCGGCGCGTACGTGGTCGCGCTGCTGGTCAACCAGTCGCTGTGCATGTCGGAGCACCGGCAGGCGGTGGCGTTCGCCGAGGCCGCGCTGCGGTCCGCGGGGCGCCGCATCACGCCCGCGCTCGCCGCCGATCTGTACGCCATGCAGGCCAAGGCGTACGCGCATCTCGGCGACGGCCCGAGCGCGCTGGCCTGCATCCGCGGCGCGGAGGCGGAGGCCGGGCGGATCCGGCCGGGGCACGAACCGGAGGAGACCGGCTATGTGCAGCCGGGGCTGGTGGACGTCCAGGTGGCCGAGGCGCTGCTGGCGCTGGGAGATCTCACGGCGGCGCGGGAGCACGCCACCGCGGCCGTCGGCACCCCGGCGCACGACCGCGGCCGGGTCCACCGGCTGGCCGTGCTGACCCAGACCGAGCTGCGGCACGGCGAGGCGGACCGCGCGGCGCGCACGGCGACGGAGATGGCGGACACGGCCCGGGGCATGGAGTCGCGCAGGCTGCGGGACCGGCTGCGGACGGTGCGCGAGCATCTCGCGACGAGCGGCTGTGCCGACGCGCGGAGCGCGGTCGCCCGCATCGACGGGGCTCTGCGCGTTCCCCTCTGAGCCCGCTCCTGCTGCGATGTCGTCACCTACGTGTCGGAAGGTGGCAGAACCGTGCAGTGGACGAACTTAAGTGAACACACCGTGTACGAGAATCCGTGGTTCCGGGTCAACCTCGCGGATGTCGCGCTCCCGGACGGGCGACACCTGGACCACTTCCTGATCCGGCTGCGCCCCGTCGCCGTCGCGACGGCCGTCAACGAGGCCAACGAGGTGCTGATGCTCTGGCGCCACCGGTTCATCACCGACAGCTGGGGCTGGGAACTCGCGGCCGGGGTGGTCGAGGACGGCGAGGAGACCGCCGCCGCGGCGGCGCGCGAGATGGAGGAGGAGACCGGGTGGCGCCCGGGCCCCCTGCGCCACCTGCTCACCGTCGAACCGTCCAACGGCCTCAGCGACGCCCGCCACCACCTCTACTGGACCGACGAGGCGACCCGCGTCGGCCACCCGCAGGACGACTTCGAGTCCTCCCGCCGCGAGTGGGTCCCGCTCAAGCTGGTGCCCGACATGATCGCCCGCGGCGAGGTCCCGGCCGCCAACATGGCGGCCGGGCTGCTGATGCTCCACCACCTGCGCCTGGGGTGAGCGCCGGGCGCCTGCCCGGCGCCGCCCGCCGGGCAGGCGTGCCCCGTCCCGCGGACGGGCCCGGGGAGCTGGTCAGGAGTAGACGTAGAAGCCGGAGCCCGTCTTGCGGCCCAGCCGGCCCGCGTCCACCATCCGCTGGAGCAGCGGGGGAGCGGCGTACAGCGGCTCCTTGAACTCCGCGTACATCGAGTCCGCGACCGAGGCCACGGTGTCGAGACCGATGAGATCCGACAGCTTCAGCGGCCCCATGGGGTGGGCGCAGCCCATCTCCATGCCGTTGTCGATGTCCTCGCGGCTGGCGATGCCCGACTCGAACATCCGGATCGCCGAGAGCAGGTACGGGATGAGCAGCGCGTTCACCACGAAGCCCGACCGGTCCTGGGCGCGGATCGGGTGCTTGCCCAGCACCTGGAGCACCACGGCCTCGGCCCGCTTGATGGTCTCCTCCGACGTGGTCAGCGCCGGGATGAGCTCCACGAGCTTCTGCACGGGGGCCGGGTTGAAGAAGTGGATGCCGATGACCTGGTCCGGGCGCGAGGTCGCGACGGCCAGCTTCACCAGGGGGATCGAGGAGGTGTTGGAGGCGAGGATCGCGTCCGGCCGGGTCACCACCTGGTCGAGGACCTGGAAGATCTCGGTCTTGACCTGCTCGTTCTCGACGACGGCCTCGATCACCAGGTCGCGGTCGGCGAACTCCCCGAGGTCGGTCGTGAAGGAGAGGCGGGCCAGGGTGGCGTCCCGCTCCTCCTCGGTGATCTTGCCGCGCTCCGCCGCCTTCGTCAGCGAGTTGTGCAGCCGCGTGCGGCCGATCTCCAGCGCCTCGCCCGTGGTCTCGGCCACCATCACCTCGAGGCCGCTGCGGGCGCACACCTCGGCGATGCCGGCGCCCATCTGGCCGCAGCCCACCACTCCGACGCGTGCAATGTCGGCCATTGACTCCGTCACCTCATGCCTTTCGATGGTCTTCGCCCGGTGGGTCCCCCGTATGGTTCCGGCGCCCACCGACCCCACGACGTTACTCCGGACGGGCGGGTGCCCGGGCATCCGGGGCGGGCATGCTCTGCTGGTACGGCAGACGACGTCGACGGCGACGAAGGTGGGAGTCTTGGCACGGATCGGGAGAAGAGGATTTGTCGCGACGGCCGCGGGTGCGCTGGCGGCCGTGACCGCCGCGGGCGACGCGGCGGCCGTCCCCGGGAAGGCCCCGCGCGGCGCGGGCCGGCGAAGAGCGGCGCGCGAGTTCCGCGGCATGTGGGTGGCGAGCGTCGAGAACCGGGACTGGCCGACGCAGCGCGGCCTGTCCGCGGCCCGCCAGCGAGCCGAGCTGCGCGGGCTCCTCGACTCGGCCGTGGAGCGCCGGCTGAACACGGTGATCTTCCAGGTCCGCCCGGCCGCCGACGCGCTGTGGCCCTCGCCGCACGAGCCGTGGAGCGAGTACCTCACCGGCACCCAGGGCCGCGACCCCGGCTGGGACCCGCTCGGCACCGCCGTGCGGGAGGCCCACGCACGGGGCCTGGAGCTGCACGCCTGGTTCAACCCGTACCGGGTGGCCGTCCACGGCGACCCCACCCGGCTGGTGTCCTCGCATCCGGCCCGCCGCCACCCCGAGTGGGTCGTGCCGTACGGCGGCAAGCTCTACTACAACCCCGGACTGCCCGAGGTGCGGGCCTTCGTCCAGGACGCGATGGCCGACGCGGTGCGCCGCTACGACATCGACGGCGTCCACTTCGACGACTACTTCTACCCCTATCCGGTGGCCGGCCAGGTCTTCGACGACGACGACGCCTGGGCACGCCACGGCTCGGGCCACAGCGACCGGGCGGCCTGGCGCAGGTCCAACATCGATCTGCTGGTGCGCGAGATGCGGACCCGGATCGGAGCGCTGAAGAAGGACATCCCGTTCGGCATCAGCCCGTTCGGGGTGTGGCGGAACGCCTCGACCGACCCGCTCGGCTCGGACACGCAGGCCGGCGTCCAGACCTACGACGACCTGCACGCCGACGTCCGCAGATGGGTGCGGGAGGGCTGGATCGACTACGTCGTCCCGCAGGTCTACTGGAACATGGGCTTCGCCCCCGCCGACTACGAGAAGCTGGTCCCCTGGTGGGCCTCCGTCGCCGCGGGCACGGGCGTCGACCTGTACATCGGGGAGGCGCTGTACAAGGTGGGTGCCGAGGGCCAGCCGGCCGCCTGGCACGACCCGGCCGAGCTGTCGCGCCATCTCACCTTCGCCGACCGCTACGAGGAGGTCGGCGGGCACTGCTTCTTCTCGGCCCGTGAGGTGACGGCCGACCCGCTGGGGGCGATGACCCGGGTGGTGGCCGACCACTACCCGGCCAGGGCCCGCGCGCCGCGCCGCTGATCCGCTCGCGGGCCGGGTCCCGGCGCGGACGTCCGCGCCGGGACCCGGCCCACGGCCTCAAGCGTTCTCGGTGTGGTGGCGGACTGTGCAGTCGGGGCCCGGGGACAGGACGGCCTCGTGCCCGTCGTCGAAACGGACGCGGAACGGAGGACTGCCCTCCTGTCCCAGTACCTCGAGGACTTCGGCGACCTTGTCGTGCTGTCCCACGGTCCTCCCGTGCACCAGCAGCGTGTCGCCCACGTTCGCTTGCATCCGAAGGAGACCTCCTCAAGGGAGTGGTCCGTCTGGGTGGCTCGTTTCGAGTCTACGGCGGGGGGTGTCCACCGCATCTCTGCCGTGCCGCGCCGCAGAACGCGGCCGGCCGGGCCGGTTCCCCGGCGTGGCGCGCGGCGGGCCAGACCAGGACGCGATGGGGCGCGCGGCCGGCCGGCTCCGGCCTCAGGTGCGGGCGCGCTGGGTGACGGCGATGCACACGAGGACCGCCACGGCGGCCACCGGGGCGGCCGGGGTCAGCCGTTCCCCGAGCAGGCCCACCGACCAGACCAGGGTGAGCAGCGGCTGGGCGAGCTGCAGCTGGCTGGCCCGTGCGATCCCGATCCCCGCCATCCCCCGATACCAGACGTACAGCCCGAAGAACTGCGACCCGGCCGCCACCCACAGCAGCCCGGCCACTCCCTTCGCCGTCAGGTGCACCGGTTCGAAGGCGAGGGCGACGGCGGAGGCGGCCGCGCACAGCGGCAGGCACATGATCAGCGCCCAGCCGACGACCTGCCAGCCCGGCATCAGAGCGGCCAGCCGCCCGCCCTCCGTGTAGCCCGCGGCGCACACCAGCAGGGCGCCGAAGAGGTACAGGTCACCGGTGTGCAGGGCGCCGCCGCTCTGCTGGACGGTGAACGCGATCACCACCGCCGCGCCCGCGAGCGCTGCGCCCCAGAACGCCCGCGACGGGCGCCGTCCGGTCCTCACCGCGGCGAACACGGCCGTCGTCAGCGGCAGCAGGCCGACCACCACGGCCGCGTGCGAGGAGGTGGACGTCTGCAGGGCCAGCGTCGTCAGCAGCGGGAAGCCCAGCACGACGCCGCCGCCGACGACGGCCAGCCCGGCCCAGTGCCGGCGGTCGGGCACGGGGACACGCGCCGCCAGCAGGAAGGTGCCGGCCAGC
The DNA here is from genome assembly GCF_014489615.1 of Streptomyces genisteinicus. Classification (GTDB taxonomy): domain Bacteria; phylum Actinomycetota; class Actinomycetes; order Streptomycetales; family Streptomycetaceae; genus Streptomyces; species Streptomyces genisteinicus. The sequence continues at coordinate 1,191,739 of NZ_CP060825.1, read as the reverse complement.
ACCGCCGCGAGGACCCCGCGCACGGCGACCAGCGTCCAGGGGCCGAAGGCGTCCATGCCCCAGACGGTGGCCGGGAAGGTGAGGGAGAAGGAGACCACGCCCAGCGCGGCGAGAACGGTGCCGCCGCCGACCGCTATCGTCCTCGGATCGGTAGCGCTATCCTGTGCTGTCATGCACGAGAGTAGCAGTGTGACCGAACTGGCGAACATCCTGAGAACGGACCTCGACCGCTACTCACCCGGAGGGAAGCTCCCGTCGAGCCGGGCGCTCGTCGAACGCCACCGGGTCTCCCCGGTCACCGTCTCCCGGGCACTCGCCCGCCTCGTGGCCGAGGGGCTCGTGGTCACCCGCCCCGGCTCCGGCGCGTACCGCGCCGAGGCGGCCGGGGCCGTACCGCCCGGCGACACCTCCTGGCAGGAGGTCACGCTCAGCGCCGACGCGGCCGCCGAGGTGGTGCCGCGTGCCGTCGACGCCGCCGGCGTCCTCGTCACGCTCGCCGCCCCGCCTCCCGGCGTCGTCGAGTTCAACGGCGGCTATCTGCACCCCTCGCTCCAGCCGGAGCGGGCGATGGCGGACGCCCTCGCCCGCGCCGGGCGCCGGCCCGGCGCCTGGACCCGCCCGCCCACCGACGGGCTGCCCGAACTGCGGGAGTGGTTCGCCCGCGGCGTCGGCGGGACCACGGGCCCGGCCGACGTCCTCGTGACCGCGGGCGGGCAGGCGGCGCTGACCACCGCGCTGCGGGCCCTCGCGCCGCCCGGGGCACCGGTCCTCGTCGAGTCGCCCACCTATCCGGGCATGCTCGCCATCGCGCGTGCCGCGGGTCTCCGGCCGGTGCCGGTGCCGGTCGACGCCGGCGGGGTGCGTCCCGAGCTGCTGGCCGCGGCCTTCCGTGCCAGCGGGGCACGGGTCTTCGTCTGCCAGCCGCTGTTCCAGAACCCGACAGGCGCGGTGCTCGCCGCGGACCGCCGGCCCGAGGTGCTGCGCATTGCCCGCGAGGCGGGCGCCTTCGTCGTCGAGGACGACTTCGCCCGCCGGCTCGTCCACGACGACGCGGGGACGCTGCCGGAGCCACTGGCCGCCGACGACCGCGACGGCGTCGTCGTCCACGTCAGCTCGCTCACCAAGGCCACCTCGCCGAGTCTGCGCGTGGGGATGCTCGCCGCACGCGGACCGGTCCTCGAACGGCTGCGGGCCATCCACGTCGTCGACACGTTCTTCGTGCCCCGGCCGCTCCAGGAGGCCGCCCTCGAACTCGTCGGCTTACCCGCCTGGAACCGGCACCTGCGCGCCGTCTCCGCCGAACTGCGCGGACGCAGGCAGGCGATGGCCGCCGCGGTCCGCATGCACCTGCCGGCGCTCGCCCTGGCGCACATCCCCTCCGGCGGCTACCACCTCTGGCTGCGCCTGCCCGACGAGCTGGACGAGTCGGCGCTGGTCGCCGCCGCGCTGCGGGCGGGGGTCGCGGTGGCCCCCGGCCGCCCCTACTTCAGCGCCGAGCCGCCCGCCGGGCACATCCGCCTCAGCTTCGCCGGAGTGGCCGGGGGCGCGGAGATCGCCGAGGGCGTCCGGCGGCTGCACGACGCCTGCGCGGAACTCTCCGGCTGACCGGCCCTCCCGGAGCCCCCGCCGCCGACACCCCCGGCGGCCGCGGGGAGCCCGGACACTCCACGCCCCGGTGCCGTCCGGCCCCCGGAAACCGGCGGGTGACGTGTGCCGGACGGACCTCTTGACCCGGGGGGCGTTCGCCAGCACCATCACGCCATGAGTGTCCGGGTCACCTTGGTCGCCGCCGCCCGCAGCTCCTCGCTGCTCACCGAACGCTTCGACGACGACCGGCCGATGGACCAGGCGGGTTGGCACGAGGTGCAGCTCGCCGCCCACGCGCTCGTCCCGCTCAGCGCGGCCGATCTGCGCTACTGCTCCCCGACCGCCCGCAGCCGGGCCACGGGGGAGGCGCTCGGCTTCGCGCCCCTCGCCCAGCCCGCGCTGCGCGACTGCGACATGGGCCGCTGGCGCGGCTGGACGCTCTCCGAGGTCACGGCCAGGGAGCCGGCCGCGGTGGACGCCTGGCTCTCCGACCCGCGCAGCGCGCCGCACGGCGGCGAGCCGCTGCTCGCCTTCATCTCCCGGATAGGGAACTGGCTGGACACCCGGCCCGCCGACGACGGCGGCTCGATCGTCGCCGTGGCCGAACCGGCGGTCGTCCGCGCGGCCTTCGTCTACGCGCTGAGGGCCCATCCCGCCATGTACTGGCACGTGGACGTGCGCCCCCTCTCCACGGTGACGCTGACCGGGCAGCCCGGCCGCTGGCACCTGTGCCTGGAGGCGGCGGCCTGATCGGCCCGCCCGCCACGGCCCTGGAGCCCCTGGCGGACCCGGCCCGTCCGCCCCCTCCGAGACCCCGGGCACGGCCGTGGGCCGACTCCCGTCCGCGCGAGCCCCGGCAGCCGTGGGCCGACTCCCGTCCGCGCGAGCCCCGGCAGCCGTGGGCCGACTCCCGTCCGCGCGAGCCCCGGCAGTCGCTCCCCGGGGCAGCCGTCCGGAGTCGTCATTGCATAAAACTACGCTGATGCGTATAGTCATGCCATCGACGAGGAGGGTTCGATGACGGTACGAGCAGCAGTGGCAGGGGCGAGCGGATACGCGGGCGGGGAACTCCTGCGCCTGCTCCTGAGCCACCCCGAGGTCGAGATCGGCGCCCTCACCGGCAACTCCAACGCGGGCCAGCCGCTCGGCGCGCTCCAGCCGCACCTGCTGCCGCTGGCCGGACGGGTGCTCCGGCCGACCACCGCCGACGTCCTCGCCGGGCACGACGTCGTCTTCCTCGCGCTGCCGCACGGCCAGTCCGCCGCCGTCGCCGAGCAGCTCGGCGACGACGTCCTCGTCGTCGACATGGGCGCCGACTTCCGCCTGGCGTCCGCTGCCGACTGGGAGGCATTCTACGGCTCCCCGCACGCCGGCACCTGGCCCTACGGCCTGCCCGAACTGCCGGGCGCCCGCACCGCGCTGGAGGGGTCCAGGCGCGTCGCGGTGCCCGGTTGCTACCCCACGGCCGTCTCGCTCGCGCTGTTCCCCGCGTACGCGGCGCAGCTCGCCGAGCCCGAGGCCGTGATCACCGCCGCCACCGGTACGTCCGGCGCCGGCAAGGCGCTCAAGCCGCATCTCCTCGGCTCCGAGGTCATGGGCTCCATGAGCCCCTACGGTGTCGGCGGCGGCCACCGCCACACCCCCGAGATGATCCAGAACCTCAGCGCCGTGGCGGGGGAGCCGGTCACCGTCTCCTTCACACCGACGCTCGCCCCCATGGCCCGCGGCATCCTCGCCACCTGCTCCGCCAGGGCGAAGCCCGGCACCACGGCCGCCGAGGTCCGGGCGGCGTACGAGAAGGCCCTGGCGGACGAGGAGTTCGTCCATCTGCTCCCCGAGGGGCAGTGGCCGGCCACGGCCTCCGTCTACGGCTCGAACGCGGTCCAGATCCAGGTGGCGTACGACGAGGCCGCCGGCCGCATCATCGCGATCAGCGCCATCGACAACCTCACCAAGGGCACCGCCGGCGGCGCGGTGCAGAGCATGAACATCGCCCTCGGGTTCGCCGAGAGCACGGGTCTTTCCACGATTGGAGTTGCGCCGTGAGCGTGACCGCAGCGAAGGGATTCACGGCGGCGGGCATCGCCGCCGGGATCAAGGAGAACGGCAACCCGGACCTGGCCCTCGTGGTCAACCGGGGGCCGCGCCGCGCCGCCGCGGGAGTGTTCACCTCCAACCGCGTCAAGGCCGCCCCCGTCCTGTGGTCCGAGCAGGTCCTGAAGGGCGGCGAGGTCGCCGCCGTCCTCCTCAACTCCGGCGGCGCCAACGCCTGCACCGGCCCCAAGGGCTTCCAGGACACCCACGCCTCCGCGGAGAGGACCGCCGAGGTGCTCGGCCTCGGCGCCGGCGAGGTCGCCGTCGCGTCGACCGGCCTCATCGGCGTCCTGCTCCCCATGGACAAGCTGCTCCCGGGCATCGAGCAGGCCGCCGCCCAGCTCTCCGAGCACGGCGGCGAGAAGGCCGCCATCGCCATCAAGACCACCGACACCGTGCACAAGACCGCCGTCGTCCAGGGCGACGGCTGGACCGTCGGCGGCATGGCCAAGGGCGCGGGCATGCTCGCACCCGGCCTCGCCACCATGCTGGTCGTCCTCACCACCGACGCCGACCTCCAGGCGCCGGCCCTCGACACGGCGCTGCGGGCCGCGACCCGCACCACCTTCGACCGGGTCGACTCGGACGGCTGCATGTCCACGAACGACACGGTGCTGCTGCTCGCCTCCGGTGCGAGCGGCGTCACCCCGGAGCAGGCCGCCTTCGCCGAGGCCGTCCGGGCCGTCTGCGACGACCTCGCGCGGCAGCTCATCGGCGACGCCGAGGGCGCGTCCAAGGACATCCGCATCGAGGTCGTCGGCGCGGCCACCGAGGACGACGCCGTCGAGGTGGGCCGCTCGATCGCCCGCAACAACCTCCTCAAGTGCGCCATCCACGGCGAGGACCCCAACTGGGGGCGCGTGCTGTCCGCGATCGGCACCACCTCCGCCGCCTTCGAGCCGGACCAGCTGAACGTCGCCATCAACGGCGTGTGGGTCTGCAAGAACGGCTCGGTCGGCGAGGACCGCGACCTGGTCGACATGCGCTTCCGCGAGGTCACCATCACCGCCGACCTCTCCGCCGGCACGCAGTCCGCCGTCATCTGGGCCAACGACCTCACCGCGGACTACGTCCACGAGAACAGCGCCTACAGCTCATGACCAGCCCCACGCGGAAGCACACCGCGCTCCCGAAGGCGCAGATCCTCATCGAGGCCCTGCCCTGGCTCACCCGGCACCACGGCCGCACCGTCGTCATCAAGTTCGGCGGCAACGCCATGGTCGACGAGGACCTGAAGGCCGCCTTCGCCCAGGACGTCGTCTTCCTGCGCCACGCGGGACTCAAGCCCGTCGTCGTGCACGGCGGCGGCCCGCAGATCTCCGCCGCGCTCGACCGGCACGGGCTGGTCAGCGAGTTCAAGGCCGGGCTGCGGGTCACCACGCCCGAAGCCATGGACGTCGTCCGCATGGTGCTGGCGGGCCAGGTCCAGCGCGAACTGGTCGGGCTGCTCAACCAGCACGGCCCGCTCGCCGTCGGTCTGACCGGCGAGGACGCCCACACCATCACCGCCACCAAGCACCGGCCGCGGATCGACGGGGAGACCGTCGACATCGGCCGGGTCGGCGAGATCACCTCCATCGACACCGGCGCCATCGAGGCGCTGCTCGCCGACGGCCGGATCCCGGTCGTCTCGTCGATCGCCCGCTCACAGGACGACGGACATGTCTACAACGTCAATGCTGATACGGCGGCTGCGGCACTCGCTGCTGCGCTGGGCGCCGAGACGCTGATGGTCCTGACCGACGTCGAGGGCCTGTACGAGGACTGGCCCCGCAGCGACGAGGTCATCAGCCGTCTCACCGCCACCCAGCTGGAGAAGCTGCTGCCCGACCTCTCCAGCGGCATGGTGCCCAAGATGGAGGGCTGCCTCCACGCCGTGCGCAACGGCGTCAACACCGCCCGCGTGATCGACGGACGGGTGCAGCACTCGATTCTGCTGGAGATCTTCACCGACGAGGGGATCGGCACGATGGTCGTGCCGGACGGACAGGGGGAGCAGTGACCGGGAAGCAGGAGAGCCCCGTGCTCGGCGCACGGTGGCAGGGCGTCATGACCGACAACTACGGCACGCCGGAGCTCTCGCTCGTCCGCGGCGAGGGCGTCACCGTGTGGGACGAGGACGGCACCGCGTACACCGACTTCGTCGGCGGCATCGCGGTCAACGCCCTCGGGCACGCCCACCCCGCCGTCGTCGAGGCCGTGTCGCGGCAGATCGCCTCGCTCGGCCACATCTCCAACCTGTACGTCGCCGAGCCGCCGGTGGCCCTCGCCGAGCGCCTGATCCAGCTCTTCGGCCGGCCCGGCCGGGTCTACTTCTCCAACTCGGGCGCGGAGGCCAACGAGGCCGCGTTCAAGATCGGACGGCTCACCGGCCGCCGGCACATGGTCGCCACCCACGGCGGCTTCCACGGCCGCACCATGGGCGCCCTCGCGCTCACCGGGCAGCAGGGCAAGCGGGAGCCGTTCCTGCCGCTGCCCTCCGACGTGACCCATGTGCCCTTCGGGGACGTCGACGCCCTGCGCGCCGCCGTCACCGAGGAGACGGCCTTCGTGATCATCGAGCCCATCCAGGGCGAGATCGGCGTGGCCGTGCCGCCGAAGGGATACCTGGAGGCGGCCAGGGAGATCACCCGCGCCACCGGCACCCTGCTCGTCCTCGACGAGGTGCAGACCGGTATCGGCCGCACCGGCACCTGGTTCGAGTACCAGGCGCACCAGGGCGTCGAGCCCGACGTGGTCACCCTGGCCAAGGGCCTCGGCGGCGGCCTGCCGATCGGCGCGACCGTCGCCTTCGGACCTGCGGCCGACCTGCTGAAGCCCGGTCACCACGGCACGACCTTCGGCGGGAACCCGGTGTCCTGCGCCGCCGGACTGGCCGTGATCGAGACCCTCGCCGCGGACGGCGCGCTCGACCAGGTGAAGCGGATCGGGGAGAAGCTGCGCGACGGGATCGAAGGGCTCGGCCACCCGTTGGTCTCCCACGTCCGCGGCAGCGGGCTGCTGCTGGGTATCGTGCTCACCGGACCGCGCGCGCAGAAGGTGCGTCAGGCGGCCCAGGGTGCCGGCTTCCTGGTGAACGCCCCCGCTCCCGACGTCATCCGGCTGATGCCGGCCCTGATCATCGGAGACGCCGAGGTGGACGCTTTCCTCGGGGCGCTGCCCGGCATCCTCGACGCGAGCACCGAGAGCGACGGGGAAGGACGATCCGGAGAATGAGACGACGATGACCGAGGCCCAGGACACCGAGCACGGCGGGCCTGCCGTGCCGCAGACCCGCACGGCCCGCCACCGCCGGATCGTGGACATCCTCAACCGGCAGCCGGTGCGTTCGCAGAGCCAGCTGGCGAAGCTGCTCGCGGACAACGGACTGAGCGTCACCCAGGCGACGCTCTCCCGTGACCTCGACGAGCTCGGCGCGGTCAAGATCCGCAACACCGGGGGCGAGCTGATCTACGCGGTTCCCAGCGAGGGCGGCTTCCGTACCCCGCAGGCCCCGCTGGGGGAGTCGGCCAAGGAGGAGCGCATGCGGCGCCTCTCGGGCGAACTCCTGATCTCCGCCGAGGCGTCGGCGAACCTCGTCGTCCTGCGGACACCGCCCGGCGCGGCCCAGTTCCTGGCCTCGGCCATCGACCAGGCGGAGCTCCACGACATCCTCGGCACGATCGCCGGCGACGACACACTGATGCTCATCAGCCGCGACCCGGCGGGCGGTCAGGCCCTCGCGGACCATCTGCTGCGCCTCGCCCAGAACGACCGCTGACCCCGCCCGGGGCGGACCGGCAGCCGCCGGACCGCCCCGGCGCCGCGTCCAACGGCCTTGCACACGGCCCGAGTCGGACCGCCGCCCCGTAAGCTGGGCGGCATGCCGCCGGACCGCCTCCCACCCGCCGCCCACGCCGCGCCGTCCGGCTCCCACGCCGTGCCGTCCGGCGGCGACGGCCCCGCCCGCCGTGCTGCGGGCCGGGCGGTGACCGCGCTGACCCTGTGGTGGGCCTGCTCGCCGGTGCTCCTCGTCCTCGGTCTCGTCGCCGGCCTCCACACGCGCGGCGCCTCGGCGCCGGCCGCCGCTCTGACCTGGGCGGCGATCGGCGGTGTCGTCCTGGCGCCGCCCGCCGGGCTGGTCACCGCCCTGGCCACCGGGCACCGACCCGCCCGCCGGCGCTTCGCGGTGATGGCCGCCGTGTCGGTCGCGGCTGCCGTCCTGGTGCTGCTGTTCAACGAGTTCGCCGCCGAGTGCCCGGGCGGCGCTGGCTGCTGACCGCCACCCGGGCGCGTCCGTCGGGTGGCGGCGGTCGCCCGCGCCGCCCCGCGGCCAGGGGGCCCGGCCCCGGAGCGCGCGGGCGGCCCGCACCGGGACCGGGCCGGTGCGGGGACTCAGGCCGTGCCGTGCGGCTGGTCGGTACGGGCCGGCAGGGGCAGCGGCAGGGCCGGCAGCCCGTCCAGGCTCACCCCCACGTGGTCCTTCTTCGCGCAGTACGCCGCGAACTCCTCGTCCGACTTCCGCCCGAAGTACTCGGCGTGCTGGGTGCGTTCCTCGCGGTACTCCAGGTACGGCACGGCGAACCCGCAGGCGTCGGAGACCCGTACCGCGCGGACCACCACGATCGCCCGTGCCGCCGGGCCGTCCGCCTCGGCGAAGCGGCCGATCCACTCGCCCCACCGCGGGTCGTCCCGGAAGACCGCCTCGCCCTTGCCGTGCACCCGCAGCACCTTCGGCGGCCCGGAGAAGGCGCACCACATCAGCGTGATCCGCCCGTTGCCCTCCTCGCGTATGTGCGCGAGCGTCTCCGCGCCGCTGCCGCCGAAGTCCAGATAGGCGAGCGTCGTCTCGTCCACGACGACGAGTGTTCCGCTGCGCCCCTTGGGCGACAGGTTGACGTGCCCGTCGCCGTCCAGCGGAGCGGTGGCGGTGAAGAAGACCGGCTGCGCCTCGATGAACGCGCGGATCCGGCCGTCGATGTGTTCGTAGACTTTCCCCATGGGGTGATTCTCGCCTCTCGTCCCGTCGCCTCGATGGCCCGTCGCCTCGATGTCCCGCCGCCCTGCAGTCCCGGGCCGGGCGGCCTCAGCCCGGCAGTCCGACCCGCCGTCGCACCCCCGCCATCACGTAGTCGCTGAACAGGTGGCCGCACCGGTCCAGCAGTCCGGCGACCTCCGCGCTCCCGGGCGGGACGTCGCGCATCCACCGCCGGAGCTGCACCGCGGACTCGGCGTTGCCGCGCAGCCCCGGGTCCGCGTCCGTCGTCAGCGCCACCGCGGCGCGGAGCTGGTCGAGTCCGCCCCGGGCCCGCAGCAGCCGGAAGGCCGCCCGGCGCACGGGCGTGGGGCAGGCCGGCGCGAGCCGCCGCTCCAGTTCCCCGGCGGGCAGCCCCGGCGCGTACGGCAGCAGTGCCTCCGTCGCCCGGCGCACCACGGCGGGGGACGGGTCGTCCAGCAGCGGCAGCACCAGCGCGGGCGGCGCGCACTCCAGTGACCGCAGTCCCGCCACCGCCGCGGCGCGCACCGCCCCCGAGGCATGGGCGAGCAGGGGCCGGATCAGCGCCGCGTCGTCCCGACGGCCGCACTCGGCCAGCCCCGCGACCGCTCCCGGTGCGAGGGACGCCGGGTCGGCGCAGAGCTTCCGGTAGCGGGCGTGCGGGTCGCCGCCGCCCTGGGCGTACGCCCAGCGCGCGCAGGCACGGACGAGTGCCGACCGGTCGGCGAGCCGCCCGGCCGCCTCACTGGTGCGTCCGGCGCGGCGCAGCGCCGTCACCCCCGCGGCACGGACCATCGGCGCGCGGGCCGCGAGCAGGGTGTCGACGGCGCCGTCGTCCGCCCCGTCCGCCGCCATGACGGCGAGGGCGGTGTCGGACCACAGGCGGCACAGCACCGGGTCGAGCTCCGCAGCGGCGCGCCGGGCGAGCTCCCGTGCGCCCGGCCGCCGCGCGGTCACCACCACGCGTGCCGCGAGGCGTCTGGTGGCCGTGTCGCGGGTGTCGTCCAGCCGGGCGGCCGCCAGCTCGGGCCGCGCCTCGTAGGCGGCGCGGAAGAGGCCGAGCGCCCATTCGCCCTCCGCGCGCCGGCCCGTGCGCAGCACCAGCGGGGTGAGCGTGCGCAGTGTCTCGTCCGGCGCGGTGCGCAGCCGTTCCTCCAGCAGCGCGCGGGCACGCAGCCGTACCGGCGGCGCCCAGTCGGCGCACCGGATCACGGCGAGATACCAGAAGGAAGGTGTACGCGGTCCGTGGGCGAGGGCCGCCTCGCGGACCCGCCCGTCGGGGTGGCACAGGGCCGGCACGGGCAGGGACGCCGTGTGGCGGGGCGCCGCCCCGCGGTACCGGAGGACGTCGCGCAGCTCCTCGTCCAGGGCGGTCCAGGAGGCGGCGCCGCCGCAGGGGAGGACCTCCTCGGCACCCTCCCCGCCGAGGAGCCGCCACGCCGCCGTCCGTACGTTCGCCCGCACTGCCGCATGCCCGCGCATCCGCGTCCCCTCCCACCGTCGACGGTGGGGAGCGTAGACCGCTCCGCACCTCGCCGACCAGCGAGTATTCACCTCGATTGACAAAGCATACGGAGGACTGCATAGTTATACCCATCAGCGTTTGCACCGTAAGGAGAAACCCGTGACCGAGCGCGTCGTACTCGCCTACTCGGGCGGCCTGGACACCTCCGTCGCCATCGGCTGGATCGCCGAGGAGACGGGCGCCGAGGTCATCGCCGTTGCCGTGGACGTCGGCCAGGGCGGCGAGGACCTGGACGTCATCCGCAAGCGCGCGCTCGCCTGCGGTGCTGTCGAGGCCGAGGTCGCCGACGCGAAGGACGAGTTCGCCGAGGAGTACTGCCTCCCCGCGATCAAGGCCAACGCCCTCTACATGGACCGGTACCCGCTGGTCTCCGCGCTGTCGCGCCCCACCATCGTCAAGCACCTCGTCGCCGCCGCCGCCAAGCACGGCGCCACCACCGTCGCCCACGGCTGCACCGGCAAGGGCAACGACCAGGTCCGCTTCGAGGCCGGCATCGTCGCCCTCGCCCCCGAGCTCAAGTGCATCGCCCCGGTCCGCGACTACGCGATGACCCGGGACAAGGCGATCGCCTTCTGCGAGGAGAAGCAGCTCCCGATCGCCACCACCAAGAAGTCCCCGTACTCGATCGACCAGAACGTCTTCGGGCGGGCCGTCGAGACCGGCTTCCTGGAGGACATCTGGAACGCGCCGATCGAGGACATCTACGAGTACACCTCCAACCCCGCCGAGCAGCGCGAGGCCGACGAGGTCGTCATCTCCTTCAAGGCGGGCGTCCCGGTCGCCATCGACGGCAAGCCCGTCACCGTCCTCCAGGCGATCCAGCAGCTCAACGAGCGGGCCGGCGCCCAGGGCATCGGCCGGATCGACATGGTCGAGGACCGGCTCGTGGGCATCAAGTCCCGCGAGGTCTACGAGGCCCCGGGCGCCATCGCGCTGATCACCGCCCACCAGGAGCTGGAGAACGTCACCGTCGAGCGCGAGCTCGCCCGCTACAAGCGGCAGGTCGAGCAGCGCTGGGGCGAGCTGGTCTACGACGGCCTGTGGTTCTCCCCCCTCAAGCGCGCCCTGGACGGCTTCATCAACGAGGCCAACCAGCACGTCACCGGCGACATCCGGATGACCCTGCACGGCGGCCGCGCCGTCGTCACCGGCCGGAAGTCCGACGAGTCGCTGTACGACTTCAACCTCGCCACCTACGACTCGGGCGACACCTTCGACCAGTCGAAGGCCCAGGGCTTCATCGAGATCTTCGGCCTGTCCCAGAAGATCGCCGCCAAGCGCGACCTGGCCTGACCCCGCCCGCACGGCACCGCGCGGGTGGAGCCGGGCGCGACCCGGCGTGACCCGCGGCCGTTGTACATACCGCCTCCCCGCTCCTGCCCGGCACGGGGAGGCGGTGGCACATCCGAACCTTCCAGGAGCTTGAACTGTGAGCAGCAACACCGGTGACGTCCGGCTCTGGGGCGCACGCTTCGCCGACGGTCCCGCAGAGGCGCTGGCCAAGCTGTCCGCGTCGGTGCACTTCGACTGGCGCCTCGCGCCGTACGACATCGCCGGCTCCCGCGCGCACGCCCGCGTCCTGCACACGGCGGGCCTGCTCACCGCCGACGAGCTCTCGCGCATGCTCGACGGGCTCGACCGGCTGGAGGCGGACGTCGCGTCCGGCGACTTCACCGGCACCGTCGCCGACGAGGACGTCCACACCGCCCTCGAACGCGGCCTGCTGGAGCGCCTCGGCCCGGACCTGGGCGGCAAGCTGCGCGCCGGCCGGTCCCGCAACGACCAGGTCGCCACGCTCTTCCGGATGTACCTCCGCGACCACGCCCGCGTCATCGGCGGCCTGATCGCCGACCTCCAGGACGCTCTGGTCGGCCTCGCCGAGGGCCACCCGGACGTCGCCATGCCGGGCCGCACCCACCTCCAGCACGCCCAGCCCGTGCTCTTCGCCCACCACGTCCTCGCGCACGTGCAGGCACTGTCCCGGGACGCCGAACGGCTGCGCCAGTGGGACACCCGCACCGCGGTCTCCCCGTACGGCTCCGGCGCCCTCGCGGGCTCCTCGCTGGGCCTCGACCCGGAGGCGGTCGCCAGGGACCTCGGCTTCGAGCGCGGCTCGGCGGGCAACTCCATCGACGGCACGGCCTCCCGCGACTTCGTCGCGGAGTTCGCCTTCATCACGGCGATGATCGGCGTCAACCTCTCCCGGATCGCGGAGGAGGTCATCATCTGGAACACGAAGGAGTTCTCCTTCGTCACCCTCCACGACGCCTTCTCCACCGGGTCGTCGATCATGCCGCAGAAGAAGAACCCGGACATCGCCGAGCTGGCCCGCGGCAAGTCCGGCCGCCTCATCGGCAACCTCACCGGACTGCTCGCCACCCTCAAGGCGCTGCCCCTCGCCTACAACCGCGACCTCCAGGAGGACAAGGAGCCCGTCTTCGACTCCTGCGACCAGCTGGAGGTCCTGCTTCCCGCCCTCACGGGCATGATGGCCACCCTCACGGTCAACCGGGAGCGCATGGAGGAGCTGGCCCCGGCCGGCTTCTCGCTCGCCACCGACATCGCCGAGTGGCTGGTCAAGCAGGGCGTGCCGTTCCGGGTCGCGCACGAGGTGGCCGGCGAGTGCGTCAAGGAGTGCGAGGCCCACGGGATCGAGCTGGACCAGCTCACGGACGAGCAGTTCGCCAAGATCTCCGGGCACCTCACGCCCGAGGTGCGCACGGTGCTCGACGTGCCCGGCGCCCTCGCCTCCCGCAGCGGCCGCGGCGGCACGGCCCCGTCGGCCGTGGCCGTGCAGCTCAACGAGGTCAAGGCCGACCTGGTGATACAGCACGCCTGGGCCGACGCCAAGAAGTAGCCGTCACGGAGGCGGGCGCTACAGCGCCGCCCCCCACTCGGCGAGCGCGTCGAAGTCGGGCCGGGTCAGCCCGATCCGCTCGTCGACGCGCAGCAGCAGTGCGTCGGCGAGGTGGTGCCGTCCGACGTACTCGCGGTCGAGGTCCGTGATGTCGTCGTCGATCCACGCGAACGGGCGCCCGGGGGCGTACCGGAGGATGTACTGCGTCTTCCAGAACGTCCCCCGCGGCGCCCGTCCGTGCATCTGCGGCCAGTCGACGAAGGGCAGTTCGGGCAGCCCGATGCGCGGTCCTATCCAGGTGTTGGCCTCGTCCTTCCAGGTCGTCGCCCACACCAGCTCGTACCACCGCGCAAGCTTCAGCAGCTCCGCCCCGTGACCGGGGTGGAGCCACACCCGCAGCGGCTTTGCGCCGGTCCATCCGGTGGGCCGCATCCGGTGGGTGGTGTAGCCCTCGGGCCGCCGTTCCGGCTTGGCTGCATAGGGGTTCAGGGGGCCGTCGACGTCGATCAGCAGCAGCGGTTTCACCGGGTGTCCTTCGCAGGGGGCCACGGGGCCCCGAGCGGGCCGTGGCGGGGGTGCCCGGACGGTCGGTCGATCTGCGCGCAGATGTGCGTGCGCGAACCGTGCGCCATGGTCACGGACTTGCGGCCGTCGGGGCCGATCTCCATTGTGGGGGCGCCGTCCACGATGTACAGCCCGCGCGGAAGACCGCCCAGCGTCTCGCCGGCGCCCGCCGGGAACGGTCCGGCGGCACCCTCCCGGACCGCGCGCCGTCGGCGGCGCTGCCCGGGCGTCTGCAGCGGTCTGGGGCGGTGACGGCACTGTATTGAATGAGACATCAATGTCTCATCTGGGTTATGCTCGTCTCATGGCCCTGGACCGTGAACAGATGCTGCGCACCGCCGCCGCCGTGCTCTCCCGCAAATCGACCGCCACCATGGACGAGGTCGCCAGGGCGGCGGGCATCGGCCGCGCCACCCTGCACCGCCACTTCGCGGGCCGCGACGCCCTCGTCCGCGCGCTGGAGGCCCTCGGCATCCGGGAGCTGGAGAGCGCCCTCGACCGGTCCCGGATCGACGACGGCCCCGCCGGTGAGGCGCTGCGGCGGCTGATCGGCGAGATGCAGCCCTCCGCGGACCTGCTCGCCTTCCTCTACACGGAGAACCAGCTCTTCGAGGGCGAGATCGACGAGGGCTGGGCGCGCCTCGACGCCCGGGTCTCCGACCTCTTCCGGCGGGGCCAGCAGCAGGGCGAGTTCCGTATCGACCTCACGCCCGCCTGGCTCACCGAGGCGCTCTACGGCCTCGTGGGCTCCTGCGCCTGGGCCGTGATGGACGGCCGGGTCGCCCAGAAGGACTTCCAGTACATGATCGCCGAGCTGCTGCTCGGCGGAGCACGACGGAGCGTGGACGCATGAGCAGGACCCTCACCGGACCGGAGACGGAGCAGGAGCTGAGCCGCCCCGCGCGCTGGCTGGCCCTGGCCGTGCTGGTGCTGGCCGTACTGCTGGTCGCCGTCGACGCCACCGTCCTCGGCCTCGCGACCCCCTTCCTCAGCGAGGACCTCCAGCCGACCGGCAACCAGCTCCTGTGGATAGGCGACGTCTACTCCTTCGTCATCGCGGGCCTGCTGGTCTCCATGGGCAGCCTCGGCGACCGCATCGGCCGCAAGAAGCTGCTGCTCACGGGCGCGGTCGCGTTCGGCGCGGTGTCCGTGCTCAACGCGTACGCCACCAGCCCCGAGATGATGATCGTGGCGCGGGCGCTGCTCGGTGTCGCAGGTGCCACCCTCATGCCGTCGACGCTGGCCCTGATCCGCAACATCTTCCACGACCCCCGGGAGCGCAGCCTCGCGATCGGCATCTGGGGCGCCACGGCCTCCGCCGGCGCGGCCGTCGGACCGGTCGTCGGCGGGTTCCTGCTGGAGCACTTCTGGTGGGGCTCGGTCTTCCTGATCAACCTGCCCGTGATGGCCGTCCTGGTGGTCGTCGGCGCCAAGCTGCTGCCCGAGTCGAAGAACCCGGCGCGCGGCCCCTGGGACCTCGCCAGCGTGGTCCTGTCGCTCGTCGGCATGGTCGGCGTCGTGTACGCGATCAAGGAGGCGGCGAGCCACGGTCCGAGCTGGGGCGCCGGGGCCGCGGCCGTGATCGGCGCCGCCGCGCTGTACGGCTTCGTCAGGCGGCAGTTCACCCTGCCCGCCCCCCTGCTCGACATGAGGCTCTTCCGCCACCGGGGCTTCTCGGGCGCGGTCCTCGCCGACCTGCTGACCATCCTCGGGCTGTCGGGCCTGGTCTTCTTCCTGTCGCAGTTCCTGCAACTGGTCCAGGGCCGGGAGCCGTTCGAGGCGGGTCTCGCGGAACTGCCCGCCGCGATCGGCGCGGTGGCCACCGGACTCGTCGCGGGCGTCATGGCCCGGCGGTTCTCGGTGCGCTCCGTGGTCGCCGGCGGACTCGCGGCCGTCGGCGCGGCGCTCGGCGTTCTCACGCTGATCGACCAGTCGACCGGCTATCCGCTGCTCGGCGTGGCACTCCTGGTCGTCGGCGCGGGCGCCGGGTTCTCCTTCACCGTGACCGCCGACGTGATCCTCTCCAGCGTGCCGAAGGAACAGGCGGGCTCCGCCTCGGCGGTCTCCGAGACGGCCTACGAACTGGGCGCGGCGCTCGGCATCGCGCTGCTGGGCTCCATCGTGACCGGCGTCTACCGGGAGTTCACCGTCCCTGCCGGCACCCCCGGCGACGTCGCGTCGGCCGCCCACGAGTCGCTCGGCGGGGCGGTGGAGGCGTCGGGCGCCCTGCCGGGCGAGCAGGCGGCGGCGCTGGTGGCCGCGGCCCAGGACGCCTTCACCGACGGCCTGCGGGTCGCCGCCGGCGTCGGATCCGCCGTCCTGCTGGCGACCGCGGTCGCGGCGTGGTTCCTGCTGCGCGGCCAGAAGCTCGCGGACACCGTCGAGCACTGACGGCACGGTGCGCACGGCACTGGGCAGCGGGCGCGCACCGGGCGTCCGTACGCAGGGCGTCAGCGCACCGGCGGTCAGCGCACCGGCCGGCCGCGCGGCAGCCGAACGGGCCGGAGTCGTAGTGACTCCGGCCCGTTCGGCCTGCGTGCGTCGTGCGTCGTGCTGCGGCGCGGTCTCCGCGCCGGTTACGCGGCCTTCGCCTTGGTGGCGTACATGTCCACGTACTCCTGGCCGGACAGGCGCATGACCTCGCTCATCACCGAGTCGGTGACCGCACGCAGCACGTAGCGGTCGCGGCCCATGCCGTCGTAGCGGGAGAACTCCAGCGGCTCGCCGAAGCGCACCGTGACGCGGCCCGGCCGCGGCAGTCCGGCGCCGCCGGGCTGGAGCTTGTCCGTGCCGATCATCGCGAACGGCACCACGGGCGCACCCGTCATCAGGGTCAGCCGGGCGATGCCCGTCCGCCCCCGGTACAGGCGGCCGTCGGGGGAGCGGGTGCCCTCGGGGTAGATCCCGAAGACCTTGCCCTCCTCCAGCACCCGCCGGCCGGTCATGAGCGCCGCGACACCGCCGTTGGCGCCGTCGCGGTCGACCGGGATCATGCCGCAGCCGGTGAAGAACCACGCCATGGCGCGGCCCTTGAGGCCCTTGCCGGTCACGTACTCGTCCTTGCCGATGAAGTACACGGCCCGGTCGGTCACCAGGGGAAGGATCATCGAGTCGATGAAGGTGAGGTGGTTGCCGGCGAGGATCACCGGACCGGTCCCCGGAATGTTCTCGGCGCCTTCCACCCTGGGGCGGAACATCAGACGCAGGATCGGCCCGAGCACTGCCTTGATGAGCGTCAAGCGGGACAACGGGTCCTCCGTGTCGTGGGACGTGCTATGGGGTCGGGACGGCGCGGCTTCCGGTCCGGCCGGTGCAGGTGAGGACGATACTCGCGGGTCCCGCACCGCCGCACATCGGGTTCACCGGTCCGATACGCAGTGTTGACGTGCGTTCCCGTCCTGTTCGCACGCGGTCTGCCGCCCGTAGGGCGGGCCTGCCTACCATCGGGCGTCGCTCGACAGGTGCGGGAGATCACATGGAGGAACGTTTCATGACACAGGGGACGAGCAGCGGTCCGGCACGCCGGGCGCTGCTGGGCGCGGCGGTTCTCGGTACGGCGGCGGTCGGCGCGGCGGCGGGCGCGGGCACCGCGCACGCCTCCGGCGGAGGGGGCGGCCGCCCCGCCCGCCACGGCCTGCCCGTGCCCGCCGTGATCGCACACCGGGGCGCCAGCGGGTACCGGCCCGAGCACACGCTGGGCGCCTACCGCCTCGCGCTGGACATGGGCGCGGACGTCATCGAGCAGGACCTGGTGCCCACCAGGGACGGCCACCTCGTATGCCGTCACGAGAACGACATCACGGGGACCACGGACGTCGCCGTCCACCCGGAGTTCGCGGACCGCAGGACCACCAAGTCCGTCGACGGCGTCAGCATCACCGGCTGGTTCACCGAGGACTTCACGCTCGCCGAGCTCAAGACCCTGCGCGCCACCGAGCGCATCCCGGCCGTCCGCCAGGAGAACACCCTCTACGACGGCCGCTGGGACGTGCCCACCTTCGAGGAGGTGCTGCGCTGGGCCGACCGGGAGGGCCGCCGGCGCGGCCGGCCGGTGTGGCTGCACGTCGAGACCAAGCACCCCACGTACTTCCGGGACATCGGCCTGGGGCTCGAGGAGCCGCTGGCGAAGCTGCTGCGGCGCCACGGTCGCGACCGCCGCGACTCCCCGGTCTTCCTCCAGTCCTTCGAGCCCACCAGCATGCGCCGCATGGCCCGGCTGGTGTCCTCGCCCCGGGTGGTCCTGCTGTCCGGACCGTCCTCCCGGCCCTGGGACTTCGTCCGGGCCGGGGACCCCCGCACGGTCGCGGACCTGGTCCGCCCCGAGGGGCTGGCGTGGATCGCCTCCTTCGCGCAGGGCATCGGCCCGACCCTGGACCTCGTGATCCCCAAGGACGCGGCCGGCCGGCTGACCCGGCCCACCGCACTGGTGCGCGACGCCCACGCGAGAGGGCTGCTCGTCCACCCGTACACGCTGCGCAACGAGAACTCCTTCCTGCCGGCCGACTTCCGCCGCGGCACCGACCCGAACGCCTACGGCGACGTGTTCGGCGCCTGCCGCGCCTACTTCGCCACCGGCATCGACGGCATCTTCACCGACATGCCGGACACCGGTCTGCTGGCCGCGGAGGACTTCCGGGCGTGAGCCACGAGGCGCCCCGGCCCCGCCCGCCCGGGGCGCCTCTCCGCCCGTCCGGCCCGTCCCCGTTTCCGCCCCGGCCGTCGGGACAGCACGCCTGCCCGAGGCGAGGCGGGACGCGTGCCCGAGGCGCGGCGGGACGGTGCCGCGCCTGGGTGGCCGGCCGCCGCCGCGCGGTCCCCGATGGCAGCACCCGCACCCGTACGGGTGACTGCCGCCCCGGACGGAAACTGCCGTGCCCCCGCCGCACGTCACGCCGGGTATGACCGTTGCCGATACTCATCCCGCCCCCGTCACCGGCATGGTGGGCGCCCTGCGCGATCTGGTGAGCGCCGAGGCCGGCGCCGAAGCGCCCGGCGCGGCGGTGGACGCCGGGGACCTCGAACAGGCCGTCTGGCTGAGGCTCCTGGAGCGTCTCGACGCGGACGCGGGCCTGCCGGACGACGCCGCCCGGTGGGTGAGGACGGCGGTACGGGCGGAGGCCCGCCGCGCCCGCCGCACCGCCGCCCGGGAACTGCCGTACCGTCACGAGCCCGCCGCCGACCCCGCCACCGACCCGGCCGCGGGCCCCGAGCGGGCCGCGCTGCGCTCCGAGCGGCGGCGCGCGCTGCGTGCGGCCGTCGCCCGCACTCCGGGGAACTGCCCCCGGCTGCTGACCGCGATGCTCGCCCCCGAGGACCCCACCTACCGGGAAATCGCAGGGACGTTGGGTATCTCACAGGGGAGTCTGGGGCCGATGCGTTCCCGATGCCTGGGATGTCTGCGCAGAATGCTCGCGGCAGAGGTTGCAGCTCCCGGGCATCTGGGAAGGGAGCGGTAGACAACCGGCGGAACAGGTGAGCGGGAGGCATGCGCACATGGGCATGAGCGTGACCATCTCAGCGGCGACCGAGGACGACGCGGAGCACATCCTCAAACTGCAGTTTCTGTGCTACCAGACCGAGGCCGAGCTCTACGGCGACTACGGCATCGAGCCGCTCACCCAGACGCTCTCCGACCTGCGGCGTGAACTCGCCGAGGGGCACGCGCTGGTGGCCCGCCTCGGCGGCGAGGTGGTCGCCTCGGTCCGCGGCCGGGTCGACGACACCGGCACCGCCCGCATCGCCAAGCTCATCGTCCACCCGCGGATGCAGCGCCACGGTCTCGGCGGGCGGCTGCTCGACGCGATCGAGGAGCGCTTCGCGGGCGACGCCCGCGCGGAGCGCTTCCGCCTGTTCACCGGTCACCGCAGCGAGAGCAACCTGCGCCTCTACCGCAGCCGCGGCTACGTACCCGTCTCCACCGAGCAGGCCGGCCCGCGGCTGACCCTCGTCACGCTGGAGAAGGAGTCCGCGCCGAGCGCCTACGCGGCCAGCGCCTGAGCCGCCCGCGGGCCCGGAGATCCCGGGCCCGCCGGACCGGTGACCTCGGGCCCGCCGGACGGCCGGTGACCCGGAACCGCCACCGGACCCGCAGGCTCACGCCGTGCGGGCGCGCCGCAGCCAGATCATGCCGGTGACCGGCAGCAGCACCGGGATGAAGACGTACCCCATGCCGTAGTCGGACCACACCGTCGAGTCGGGGAACGCGGACGGGTCCAGCAGGGTCCAGGTCCCGACGATCAGCACGCCGGCCAGCTCGGCGGCGCAGCACACCAGCGCCGCCCTGCGGGCCGTCTCGCCACCGCGCACCAGCGTGTACGTGATGAACGCGTACACCACCGCCGCGACCGCGGAGAGCACGTGGGCCAGCGGTGCGCTGCCGAAGTCCGTGAGGATCTGGTAGACGGAGCGCGACACGGCGCCGACCGACATCACGCCGTAGAGCCAGACCAGCAGCAGGCCGGGTCCGGAGACCAGCCTGGACCGTCCCGTCGCGGGCGTGCCGTCCCCGGTGGTCGTCCCGGCCATCGTCAGCCTCCCCAGATGTCGTGGAGCCGTACTTCGAGCACGGCGAGGACCACCGCTCCGGCGGCCACGGTCGCCGAGCCCCAGCGGGTGCGCTCGCCGAGCGACAGGAATCCGGCGGCCGGCACGGCGAGTGCCGCACCGATGAGGTACGCCAGGAAGATCGCGACGGACTCGGAGGGCTCCTCGCCCCGTGCCAGCTGCACGATGCCGACGACCAGCTGGGCGAGGGCGAGCACCGACACCACGGCGATGCCGATGAAGTGCCAGTCCTTGGTGGGCTGGTCGCGGTAGGCGGCGTGGCCGCACCACGCGGCGAGGGCGAGCGCGGTCACGGCCACCGCGATCGTCAGGGCGTCGAGCATGGGCTCGAGCGTATTACGCGCCGCCCGGGCCCCTGTCCCCGGCCCCGGTGCCCGTCCCGGCCTCCGGCGCCCGCGCCGGGGCCGCGTCCCTCCCGTCCGGGCGCTGCCCCGTGCCCGCTCCCGGGACGGACCGGACCGCCGGCGGACCCGCCCCCCCCGGCGCACCGCCCTCCTGCCCCCGGCCCTGCCCGCTCCGGCACCGGCTACCCGCTCCCGGGCCGTTCGACGGGTGGTATCGGCCACAGCGCGGCACCTCCGCCGAGCCCCCAGACCACCGTCGCGCGGCGCATACGTGCAGTTCGGAGGCGGTTCGGGTAGTGCAGGCCGGCGGGGCTGCCTGTCCACATACCGTAGAGGTGATGTCCGAATAGCGGACACCTTCGATTGGCTCGTACACCTGTCTGCTTTACTTGCAGCCATGACCACGACGAGCAGCCGCACCCTTGCGACCGAGGCGATCACGACGCCCGGTGCTCGTTGTCTGTGTCGAATGCGCGCCTTCTGAGGGCCCCTGCCTGAGCCTCGCGCCCCGAAGCGAGACCGACAGCCGCGCCGCGTCCGAACGTCCCCGGAACCACGGAGAACGCCTCGGAGCGACCCTGCCCCGCGCACGTGCCACCCCCGGCCACCAGCCGGACGGCCGTGCCCGCAGAGGGCTGTCCGACCCGAAATGCCCCGTGCCCGGCGGACACCGCGCCGTGCACTCGACAGTGACGGAAACCCTGTGATCACCACTACGGGCCTCACCAAGGTCTACTCATCGCGAGGCCGCGACGTCACCGCCCTGGACGGCGTCGACCTGCACGTCCGCGAGGGCGAGGTCTTCGGCGTCATCGGACAGAGCGGCGCCGGCAAGTCCTCCCTCATCCGCTGCGTCAACCTGCTGGAGCGCCCGACCTCCGGCACCGTGACCGTCGACGGCCGGGACCTCACGGCCCTCGCCGGCCGGGGCCGGCGCGCGTCGAAGGACCTCCGCGAGGCGCGCACCCGCATCGGCATGGTCTTCCAGCACTTCAACCTGCTGTCCTCGCGGACCGTCAAGGACAACGTCGAGCTGCCCCTGGAGATCCTCGGCGTCTCCGGCTCCGAGCGTTCCCGCAAGGCGCTCGAACTCCTCGACCTCGTCGGCCTCGCCGACAAGGCCCGCTCCTACCCCGGCCAGCTGTCCGGCGGCCAGAAGCAGCGTGTCGGCATCGCCCGCGCCCTCGCCGGCGACCCCAAGGTCCTGCTGTCCGACGAGGCCACCAGCGCGCTCGACCCCGAGACCACCCGTTCCATCCTCCAGCTGCTGCGCGACCTCAACCGCCAGCTCGGGCTGACCGTGCTGCTCATCACGCACGAAATGGACGTCGTGAAGACCGTCTGCGACTCCGCGGCCCTGATGAGGAAGGGAAGGATCATCGAATCCGGCACCGTGAGCGAACTGCTCGCCACCCCCGGCTCCGAGCTCGCCCACGAGCTGTTCCCGGTGAGCGGTGACGCCACCGGCCCGGACCGGACCGTCGTCGACGTCACCTTCCACGGCGAAGCCGCCACCCAGCCGGTGATCTCCCAGCTCTCGCGCACCTACAACATCGACATATCGATCCTCGGCGCGGCGATGGACACCGTCGGCGGCCGGCAGATCGGACGGATGCGCATCGAGCTGCCCGGCCGCTACGAGGAGAACGTCGTGCCCATCGGCTTCCTGCGCGAACAGGACCTCCAGGTCGACGTGGCCGGCGATCCGGCCGCGGCCGTCCCCGCCCAGAGCCCCGCTCTCGTCGAGGAGGTCGCGAAGTGACCTGGGACCAGATGCAGCCCCTGCTCACGCAGGGCACCCTCGACACCCTCTACATGGTGCTGTGGTCCACCGTCGTCACGGTCGCCGGCGGACTGCCGCTCGGTGTGCTGCTCGTCCTCACGGACAAGGGCGGACTGCTCCAGAACACCCCGGTGAACAAGGTCGTCGGCGTCGTCGTGAACATCGGCCGCTCGCTGCCGTTCATCATCCTGCTGATCGCCCTGATCCCCTTCACCACGCTCGTCGTCGGCACCTTCATCGGCCCCACCGCCATGATCGTGCCGCTCGCCGTGGGCGCCATCCCCTTCTTCGCCCGGCTCGTCGAGACGGCCATCCGCGAGGTGGACCACGGGCTCGTCGAGGCCGTGCAGTCCATGGGCGGATCGGTGCCCACCATCGTCCGCAAGGTGCTGCTCCCGCAGGCCCTGCCCTCGCTGGTCGCCGCCGTCACCACCACCGTGATCGTCCTCGTCGGCTACTCGGCGATGGCGGGCGCGGTCGGCGGCGAAGGACTCGGCTCCAAGGCCGTGACCTACGGATTCCAGCGCTTCGAGACCCAGTTCATGCTGATCACCGTGGTGATCCTGATCGCTCTGGTGACTCTCGTCCAGCTCCTCGGCGACGGCGTCGTACGCCTCCTCGCCCGGCGCGGTCGCGCCGCGGGCTGACCCGCTCCACCCCCAGCGCCCGCACTCCTTGTCCGGGCGTCGCACCACCACAGGAAAGAGGCACTCTTCGTGCGCAAGAACATCAAGCTCACCGCCGCGGCCGCGGCCACCGCCGCGCTCGCCCTCGGCCTGACCGCCTGCGGCACGGCGTCCGACCCGAACTCCGGCGGCGACGCCGGCGCCAAGGCCGACGAGTCCAAGGCCCTCGTCGTCGCCGCGTCCCCGACGCCGCACGCCGACATCCTCAACTACGTCAAGGAGAACCTGGCCGCCGACGCCGGACTCAAGCTGGAGGTCAAGGAGTTCACGGACTACGTCCTGCCGAACACCGCCACCCAGCAGGGCCAGGTCGACGCCAACTTCTTCCAGCACAAGCCGTACCTGGACGACTTCAACAAGAAGAACAAGACGACCGTCGTCCCCGTCGTCAACGTCCACCTGGAGCCCCTCGGCCTCTACTCCGAGAAGGCCGGGGACATCAAGGACATCAAGGCCGGGCAGACCGTCGCCGTCCCCAACGACACCACCAACGAGGGCCGCGCGCTCCACCTGCTCGCCGACAACGGCCTGATCACCCTCAAGGAGGGCGTCGGCACCGACGCCAAGCTCTCCGACATCGCCGACGCGAAGGGCCTGAAGTTCAAGGAGCTGGAGGCCGCCACGCTGCCCCGCGCCCTGAACGACGTCGACGCCGCGGTCATCAACGGCAACTACGCCATCGAGGCCGACCTCAAGCCCGCCACCGACGCGCTGGTCCTGGAGAAGGCCGAGGGCAACCCCTACGCCAACCTCCTCGCCGTCAAGGACGGCAACCAGGACGACCCGCGCGTGCAGAAGCTCGCGAAGCTGCTGAACTCGCCCGAGGTCGAGAAGTTCCTCGAGGACACCTACCAGGGCTCCGTCGTCGCCTCCTTCGGCGCCGCCGGCTGAGCGAGCGGCACGGCCGTTCGACGCCGGCCCCGGGCACCCGTCGCGGTGCCCGGGGCCGGCGTCGTAGCGCACCCGGCCATGCACGGTCCCGGGCCGGTGTTGCATGCTGTGTCCTCACGACGACGAACCCCCGCGGCCCGCACACGCGTACGACGGCGTGGCCGCTGGGCAACGACCACCGCCGGCCCCGGCATGGAGCAGCGCATGACTCACACCTTCCCGGACGTGTCCATCAGCACGGAGCGGTTGGTGCTGCGCCCCTTCGAGGACGCCGACATCCCGGCGCACACCGAGATGATGAACGACGAGATGGTCACCGCCTGGACCTCGGCCCCCCACCCGTACACCTCCCGGGACGCCGAGCACTGGGTCCGCGCCTTCGCGCCGGCCGAGCGCACCGAGGGGCGCGGAATCGTCTTCGCGGTCACGGAGTTCCTCACCCAGCGGCTCGTCGGCATCGTCCACCTCCGCAACACCGACTGGCGCCTGCTCGCCACCGAGGTCTCCTACGTGACCGCACCGTGGGCGCGCGGTGAGGGGTACGCCACCGAGTCCGTGCTCGCGGTCGCGCAGTGGCTCTTCCGCGACCGCCGCTTCGAGCGCATGGAACTGCGCACGGCCGCCGGCAACACCGCCTCCCAGCAGGTCGCCCAGAAGGCCGGCTTCATCAGCGAGGGCGTGCTGCGCAACGCCTGGACCGTACGCACCCGGCCCGAGGACGGCAGCGGCGGCTGGGCCGAGATCCGCACCGACCTGATCGTGTGGAGCCTGCTCCCCGAGGACCTCGAGGCCGACCGCCTGGCCGAGGCCGGCTACGCCTCCTACACCGACTGGAACTGAGCCGGCCCCCCTCCCGGCCTCAGCCGAATCCTTCCCTCACATCGGGCCCGTCACGGGGCCCGGTACCCTCGGCGTGCGGCGCACCACCGCCCGTACACCCCCTGTCTGCACCGACACCAGGAGACTGACGCGATGGCCGACCGGGTCACGGTGATCGGATGGGACGGCTCGCCGCTCACCCGGGCGGCCACGTCCGCGCTCTCCGCCGCCACCCTGGTGGCCGGCGCCGCCCACCACCTGGCCCTGCCCGAGGTGCCCCCGAACGCCGAGCGCATCCGCCTCGGCAGCGTGGACCTCGCCGCCCGGCGCATCGCCGGCCACCGGGGCAGCGCGGTCGTCCTCGCCGACGGCGACCCCGGCTTCTTCGGCGTCGTCCGCACCCTGCGGGCCCCCGAGCACGGCCTGGAGGTCGAGGTGGTCCCCGCCGTCTCCTCCGTCGCCACCGCCTTCGCCCGGGCCGGCATGCCGTGGGACGACGCCCTGACGGTCGTCGCCCACCAGCGCACCCTGCGCCGGGCCGTCAACGTCTGCCGGGCCCACCCCAAGGTCGCCGTCCTCACCTCACCCGGAGCCGGCCCGGCCGAACTGGCCCTGCTGCTCGACGGGATCCACCGCACCTTCGTCATCTGCGAGGAACTCGGCACCGACCGCGAGCAGGTCACGGTCCTCACCTCGGACAAGGTCGCCGACCACGTCTGGCGCGACCCCAACGTCGTGATCGTCATCGGCGGGTCCGGCACCCTCACGGGCGTCGCCCGGTCCGGTGCCGGGTGGCTCGCCGGGCGCGGACCCGGCTACCCGCCGCAGCAGCGCGGCTGGGCCCTGCCGCCGGACGACGAGGAGCGCCGGGCGCCGCAGCGCGAGGGCGAGTACGCGGGGCTGCGCGCGGCCCAGCTCGCCCGCCTCGGCCCCCGTACCGGCGACCTGGTGTGGGACATCGGCTGCGGGGGCGGCGCGCTCGCGACCGAGGCGGCGGGGTTCGGCGCCGCCGTCATCGCGGTCGACTCCGACGCCGCGGCCTGCCGCCTGACCGACGCCCGGGCGCGCCGCCTCGGCGTCCAGGTGCAGGTCGTCGAGGGCCGCGCGCCGCACGTGCTGGAACGCCTGCCCGAGCCGGACGTGGTGCGGATCGGCGGTGGCGGAGTCCCCGTCGTGACCGCCGTCGCCGACCGCCGTCCGCAGCGCATCGTCACCCACGCCTCCACCCGCGACGAGGCCGAGGCCGTCGGGGCCGCGCTCGCCGCGGGCGGCTACGACGTCGAGTGCGCCCTGCTCCAGTCCGTCGCACTCGACACCTCGGACTGGACCGAGAGCGAACGCACGGTGGTCTTCCTCCTCTGCGGACGCCACCCCGACGCGACCGCCTGACGGCACGGACCGCTGCACCCCGGCGGCGCCGACCGTGCCGCCCGGCCGCGCGGACCGGGGTCCCGGTGGCGCGATCGCGGACACTCCGAGCACCGCCGTCGCGCTGCTCACAACTCGGGCCCAACCCCCACTTCCGGCACCGTGGAGGGTAGGCTGGCCGATCGTCGTACCGCGCCCGGGTGCTTGCCGATCGGTCGGTGAATGTCCGGAAACAGGGGTCGCTTCCGGCCCTGTTCGTGGTACGCCGGAACCGGGGGGTCGCGCGACGTGGCGCAGCCCACAGCGGACCGCGGCGGATCTTGCTGCCGTGGTGGCGAACGACGGCGACAATGCATGGGGTCGGGGGTCGATCGTGCCGCGCGGCGCACACGCTCGTTGTTGTTCACGGGCGTCAGGTGCGCCGGTCGGACGCCCCGGGCGATGGGCCGAAGAAGCACAACCGATGGGCGAGGGGTACGCATGACTGACACCGGCCAGGTCCCGGGCGAGGGACTGCCGGAGAACGCAGGCATGGTGGAGCAGCCGGGCGTCCCCGCCCAGGACGCCTACACCTACCTCGAACCCTCCGGGCACACCTCCGACGAGGACGACCTCCTGCTCATGCCGGGCGCCCAGGGCGCCTGGAGCGAGCACCCGCACACGGCGTCCGCCCCGGCCCCGGCGCACCACGCGGCCCCCGCGGAGCAGTACGCGGCCGCACCCGCCCCCGTTCAGCACACGGCGCCCGCGGGTGTCCCGCACCACGCCGGCGGCCCGTACGTGACGGACCACCAGGCCGGCTACGCCTACGGCGAGGCCGCCGCCCCCGCGGACGCCCAGGAGCCCGCCGCGCCCGCGTTCACCCAGGTCGCCGGGTCGGCCGGGAGCGCGCTGTACGCCCAGCAGACCGCGGACGCCCCGCAGACGGAGGACAGTCCGCACGGCGCGGACACCCCGCACGCCCCGCACGGCGCGGCGCACGCCGGGCAGCCGGAGCCTGCCGGGGAGCCGCAGGGGCACGAGCCCGCGCAGGAGCCGCTCGCCCAGGTGCAGGGCGTCATGTCCGTCGTCCCCGGCATGGCTCCCGGCCCGCTGCCGCAGCAGCCCGCCGCCGACGCGCCCTTCGCGCCCCAGCCGGCCGGGGAGCAGGGCGCCTTCCCCGAGGCCCCCGCACAGGCCGCCGGCCGCCCCTGGCCCGCCGAGGCCGAACCAGCCCCTTCCGCCGTGGCGTTCGCCGCCCCCGCACCCGAAGCCACCGCCCCGGCGGAGACGTTCGCCGCCGCACAGGCCGTGCACGAGAGCGGTGCCCACGAGGCGGGCGGCCGGGACTCCGGGTCCGTCGACCTCGGCGCCGTACGCACCCCCTCCGCCGCGACCTCGGCCATGCCGACGCCGCCCCCGGCACGCCGGCCCCTGCACATGGGCCCGCCCGTGCCCGAGGCGAACAGCGGTGTGGTGCGCTCACTCGCCGACCGGGGACCGGCGGGTGTGCCGCCGCACCCGGCGCAGACGCGCACCGCCCCCGCGGCCCAGCAGGCGACCACGGGTGTCGAGTACCTCGACGTGCCGCGCGAGGCGGCCGCCGCCGAACTGCCAGGACCGCAGCTCGGCGAGATCCCGCCGCAGGCGGGAGCTCCCTGGGACCCGCAGCCGCCGCAGCAGGAGGCGCAGGCCGCAGAAACGGTCGTCCCTCAGCCGCCCGCGGAACCGGTGGACCCGGCCGTGGCGGAGGCCGGCGTGCCCGCGCCGCGCCACGGCGACGCCGACGGCACCGCCCCCGGGGCGCCCGCGGCCGTCGCGGAGCAGGACCCGGCCCCCGCAGGGGCGCAGGCCGTCGCTCCCGATGCCCCCGCTCAGCCGGAGCCCGCCCCCGGGGCCCCCGCGGCCGTCGCGGAGCCCGTCGCCGCGCCCGCCGAGCCGCAGGCCGTCCCCGCGGAGGCGCCCGAGGAGCCGGTGCAGCAGGTCCTCCTGCCGGAGCAGCCCGCACCCGACCCCGCGCCGCCGGTCGCCGCCGAAGCGCCGGCCCCGGCGCCCGAGGCAGTCGGCGCCCCCGAGGCCGCCGAGCCTCCCGTGGAGGCCGCCCCGCAGCCGGAGGCCGTTCCCGCGGAGCCGGCTGTCGCGGAGGCCGTCGCAGAGGCCGTCGCGGAGCCGGAGACCGCGCCTGCGGAGACCGTCCCCGCGACCGCCGACGCGCCCGAGGCCGCCGAGCCTCCCGTGGAGACCGCCCCGCAGCCGGAGGCGGTCCCGGAGCCCGTGGCCGCCGAAGCCGCTCCCGTGGCCCCCGCGCAGCCGCTCGCGGAGGCGGCCCCCGCCGTCGCGCCGGCGGCAGCCGAGGCCCCCGCGGAGCCCTTCCCGCAGCCGGAGGCCGTTCCCGTTGCCGACGGGACCACCCCGCAGCCGGAAGCCGCCGACGCGACCGCGTCCGCCCCGCAGCCGGAGACCGCCCCCGCGCACTCCGCTCCCGTGGCCGCCGAGCCGCAGGCTGCCGCCGAGCCCCCCGCCGAGCCGCAGGCCGCCGCTGCCGCGCCCGCCCCGCAGCCGGAGCCCGCCGCCGACGCCGCCCCCGCCCAGCCGGAGGCCGCCGCCCCCGCCCTGCCGGAGGCAGAGGAGGCGGCCGAGCCCGCCGGTCCGCCCGCCCCCGGCTACGACGACGCCGAGCGCGAGGCCGTGCTGCGCGTCATGCGCGAACGCCGCGACATCCGCAACGGCTTCCGCAGCGACCCGATCCCGCACGAGGTGCTGCTGCGCGTCCTGGAGGCCGCGCACACCGCGCCCAGCGTGGGCCACTCGCAGCCGTGGGACTTCGTCGTCATCCGCTCGGCGGAGACCCGCCGCACGATGCACGAACTCGCCCAGCGCCAGCGCGAGGCGTACGCCAAGTCGCTGCCCAAGGGCCGGGCCAAGCAGTTCAAGGAACTGAAGATCGAGGCCATACTCGACACCCCGGTCAACATCGTCGTCACCGCCGACCCCACCCGCGGCGGCCGCCACACCCTCGGCCGGCACACCCAGCCGCAGATGGCGCCCTACTCCTCGGCGCTCGCCGTGGAGAACCTCTGGCTCGCCGCCCGTGCCGAGGGCCTCGGGGTCGGCTGGGTCTCCTTCTTCGACGAGCGCGAGATGGTCCGCACCCTCGGCCTGCCCGACCACCTCGAAGTGGTGGCGTACCTCTGCGTCGGCTACGTCGACGAGTTCCCGGAGGAGCCGGAGCTGCTGCAGGCCGGCTGGTCCAAGCGCCGCCCGCTCTCCTGGGTCGTCCACGAGGAGACGTACGGCCGCCGTGCCCTGCCCGGCGAGGAGCCGCACGACCTGCTCCAGGAGACGGTCGCCGGCATCCGCCCCCTGGACGCCAAGGCGCTCGGCGAGGCGTGGGAGCGCCAGAAGCGGATGACCAAGCCGTCCGGCGCGCTCGGCATGCTGGAGATCATCTCCGCACAGCTCAGCGGCCTGTCCCGGATGTGCCCGCCGCCGGTCCCGGAGCCCGCCGCCGTCGCGATCTTCGCGGGGGACCACGGGGTGCACGCCCAGGGCGTCACCGCCTGGCCCCAGGAGGTCACCGGCCAGATGGTCGCCAACTTCCTCGGCGGGGGAGCGGTCTGCAACGCCTTCGCCGGCCAGGTCGGCGCCGAGGTCTGCGTCATCGACGTCGGCGTTGCCGCCGACCTGCCCGCCACGCCCGGTCTGCTGCCCCGCAAGGTCCGCGCCGGCACGGCCGACTTCACCACCGGCCCCGCGCTCAGCCGCGACGAGGTGTGCGCCGCGATCGAGGTCGGCATCGAGACCGCCCGCGACCTGGTGGCCGCCGGGAACAAGGCGCTGCTCACCGGCGAGATGGGCATCGCCAACACCACCGCGTCCGCCGCCCTGATCTCCGTCTACACCGGCGCGGACCCGGCGGAGATCACCGGCCGGGGCACCGGCATCAACGACGCGATGCACGCCCGCAAGGTCGACGTGGTGCGCCGCGCCCTCGAACTGCACCGCCCCGACCCCGCCGACCCCGTCGGAGTCCTCGCGGCGGTCGGCGGCCTGGAGCACTGCGCGCTGGTCGGCCTGATCCTCGGCGGCGCCTCGCTGCGCACCCCCGTGATCCTCGACGGCGTCAGCACCGGGGCCGCCGCGCTCGTCGCCCGCGCCATCGCCCCCGAGGCGCTGGCCGCGTGCATCGCGGGTCACCGCAGCGCCGAGCCCGGCCATGTGGCCGCCCTCGGCAAGCTCGGGCTCCGCCCGCTGGTCGACCTCGACCTGCGCCTCGGCGAGGGCACGGGCGCCCTGCTGGCGCTCCCGATCGTGCAGAGCGCGGCCCGCGCCATGCACGAGGTGGCGACGTTCGACTCGGCCGGCGTCACGGAGAAGTAGCCCCGGGCGCCGTCCGGCCCCGCCGGGCCGGACGGCGCCTTGCCGGGCGAGGCGCCGCCGACGGCGGACCGTACCCTGGTGACCAGGCCGGCCCCTACGGCCCTGGCGTCCCCATCAGCCGCTCCACCGCCGCAGCGGCCCCGCTCACGCACCACCCGCACGAGGAGCCGCACCGCCATGCCCGAGCCCGCCGAGCACCCCGCGTACCCCGTCGGCCTGCGCCTGTCCGGCCGGCGCGTCGTCGTCATCGGCGGCGGCCAGGTCGCCCAGCGCCGTCTGCCCGCCCTGGTCGCCGCGGGTGCCGACGTCGTACTCGTCTCCCCGTCGGCGACACCGTCCGTCGAGGCCATGGCCGAGGCCGGCGAGATCCGCTGGACCCGGCGGCGGTACGAGGAGGGCGACCTCGCGGAGTCCTGGTACGTCCTCGTCGCGACCGGTGACACGGAGGCCAACGCCCGCGCCTCCGCCGAGGCCGAACGGTCCCGGATCTGGTGCGTCCGCAGCGACGACGCCGAGGCCGCCACCGCGTGGACGCCCGCCACCGGCCGCAGCGAGGGCGTCACCGTGGCCGTGCTCACCGGCCGCGACCCGCGCCGCTCCGCTGCCGTGCGCGACGCCATCGTCGAAGGGCTGCGCGAGGGCAGCATCGCCGCCCCCCACGTCCGCGCCAGGACCCCGTCCGTCGCCCTGGTCGGCGGCGGCCCCGGCGACCCCGACCTGATCACCGTGCGCGGCCGTCGGCTGCTCGCCGAGGCGGACGTCGTCATCGCCGACCGGCTCGGACCGCGCGACCTGCTGGACGAACTGCCGCCGCACGTCGAGGTGATCGACGCGGCCAAGATCCCCTACGGCCGGTTCATGGCCCAGGAGGCGATCAACAACGCCCTCGTCGAGCACGCCAAGGCGGGCAGGTCCGTCGTCCGCCTCAAGGGCGGCGACCCGTACGTCTTCGGCCGCGGCATGGAGGAGGCCCAGGCGCTCGCCGAGGCCGGCATCCCCTGCACGGTCGTGCCGGGCATCTCCAGCTCGATCTCGGTGCCCTCGGCCGCCGGCATCCCCGTCACCCACCGGGGCGTCGCCCACGAGTTCACCGTGGTCAGCGGCCACGTGGCGCCCGACGACCCGCGCTCCCTGGTGGACTGGCAGTCCCTCGCCCGGCTGCGCGGCACCCTCGTGATCCTCATGGGCGTGGACAAGATCGGCGCCATCGCCGCGGCTCTCGTCTCCCACGGCAAGGACCCCGCCACCCGGGTCGCCCTGGTGCAGGAGGGCACCACCGCCGCCCAGCGCCGGGTGGACGCCACCCTGGCGACCGTCGCCGAGACCGTGCGCGCCGAGGAGGTGCGGCCCCCGGCCGTCATCGTCGTCGGCGACGTCGTCGGCGTGGGTGTGCCGACCCTTCCCTGAACGGCCGTCCCGCCCCCCCCCGGGCGGCCGCCGCACCGGCCGCCCCTTGGACCGCACCACCGAGAGAGCAGACCGTGGCCGAGATCATCACCCTCGACGACCCCGACGACCCGCGCCTGGCCGACTACACCGGCCTCACCGACGTCGAACTGCGGCGCCGGCGCGAGCCCGCCGAGGGCCTGTTCATCGCCGAGGGGGAGAAGGTGATCCGCCGGGCCTCCGACGCCGGCTACCGGATGCGGTCCATGCTGCTGACGCCCAAGTGGGCCGACGCCATGCGCGACGTCATCGACGCCGCCGAAGCCCCGGTCCACGTCGTCGAGCCGGCCCTCGCCGAGCGCGTCACCGGCTACCACGTGCACCGGGGCGCGCTGGCGTCCATGCAGCGCAAGCCCCTCCCGGACCCGGCGGACCTGCTGCGCACGGCCCGCCGGGTGGCCGTGATGGAGGCGGTCAACGACCACACCAACATCGGCGCGATCTTCCGCAGCGCGGCCGCGCTCGGCATGGACGCCGTCCTGCTCTCGCCGGACTGCGCCGACCCGCTGTACCGCCGGTCGGTGAAGGTCTCCATGGGGGCCGTGTTCTCCGTTCCCTACGCGCGGCTCGGCGCCTGGCCGCAGGGGCTCGGCGCCGTCCGGGACGCCGGCTGCCGGCTGCTCGCCCTCACTCCCGACGAGCGGGCCGTCCCGCTCGACGAGATCGCCCCGCACCGTCTGGACAAGGTGGCGCTCATGCTGGGCGCCGAGGGCGACGGCCTGTCCTCCCGGGCCATGGCCGCGGCCGACGACCTGGTCCGCATCCCGATGGCCCACGGCGTCGACTCGCTGAACGTCGGAGCCGCCGCGGCCGTCGCCTTCTACGCCGTGGCCACCGGACGGCCCGCGGGCTGACCCGCCCGGAGCCGGCCCACCCCGGCCGGTCCGCCGGACCCGGCCCACGGGGACCCACCCCGTCCTGCCGCGCGCCGGCGCCCTGGGACCCCCGCGCCGGTCGGCTCTACAGCTTCTGCGCGGCCGCGATCCCCAGCGCCACGATCAGCGTCACCACGAAGAAGACCACGATCCGCTGCCTCAGCAGACGCGGATTGGCGGGCCGGCGGCCCGTCGAGGAGGCCGGGCCCGGCCTCGTACCCGGCCGGGTGCCGCCCCGGCGCCCGTTCGTGGGCCCGGTGGCACGCGGCTGCTGCGGCCGGGACCCGCCGCCGGTGCGCGCGGGGGACTGGGGCCGGGGCCCCGAGGACCCGCCCGTGCGCCGCTCCGCGGGCTCGGTGCGCTCGGAGCGCTCCGTGTAACGGGCCGTCGGCCGGCTCAGCTCCGCCCGCTCACGGTCCCGCTGCGCCGGGGGACGGGGGTCGTGCAGCCCCTGCGCCTCCCGGGCGGCGATCTCCTTCAGCCGCATGGACAGCTGGAGCGTGCTCGGCCGCTCCTCGGGGTCCTTCGCCAGGCACGCGGCCACCAGCGGCGCGAGCGCGTCGTGCACCCCGTGCAGCTGCGGCTCCTCGTGCACCACCCGGTAGAGCATGACCTCGGAACTGCCGTGCCCGAACGGCGAGTCGCCCATCGCCGCGTACGCCAGGGTCGCGCCGAGCGCGAAGACGTCCGTCGCCGGGGTGACCGCCGCGCCGCGCACCTGCTCGGGGGCGAGGAAGCCGGGCGAGCCGACCGCGGTCCCCACGTGGGTGAGGGTGCTCGCGCCGGTAGCCCAGGCGATGCCGAAGTCGATGATGCGGGGGCCCTTGGGGGAGAGCAGGATGTTCGACGGCTTCAGGTCCCGGTGCACCACCCCGGCCTCGTGGACCGCGACCAGGCCCTCGGAGAGCGCCGCGCCGATCGCTGCCGTGTCGGAGGCCCGCAGGGGGCCCTCCTCGACCACCTTGTCGTGCAGTGAGGGGCCGGGAACGTACTGGGTCGCGAACCACGGACGGTCCGCCTCCAGGTCCGCGGCCACCAGCCGTGCGGTGCAGCCGCCGCGGATCCGCCGCGCCGCCGACACCTCCCGGGCGAACCGCGAACGGAACTCCTGGTCCTCCGCGAGGTCCGGCCGGATGACCTTCAGCGCCACCCGCTGCCCGCGCCGGTCGGAGCCCAGGTAGACGACGCCCATGCCGCCCGCTCCGAGCCGCCGGTGCAGCCTGAACGAGCCGACGGTACGCGGGTCCTCGCGCCGGAGCCGCATCATCGCCATCGTCCGTCCCCTACCTCGGTGGGAGGTCCCACCCCGCTGCGCGGTCATCGGTCTGACGTGCCACAGCTTACGTATCCCCGCGCGTGTGCGCTCATAGGCCGCGCCCTCGCGCTCGGATGGATTGTCAGTGCCCGGTGGGAGACTTGAGGAGTGGTCAGCAGAGCCCCGGTCCGGCGCCGTTGATCCGGCGCCGGATCTCAACGATCAGTCGCAGAAGGGGGATTGGATCGGTGAAGGGTGACCGTGTGGAGATAGTGGTCGACGCGGGCGACACGACGCGCACGTACGAAGTGGTGGCAAGCCGGGCGGGCCGGAGGGTGGAGACGGCGGTCCGGCGCGGGGTGGTCGAAGTGAGCGAAGTCACGAGGTCGGGCTCGGTCGTCCGCACGGCGCGCTTCATGGCGACCCGTGTCCTGGCCCTCGTGGAGCAGCCGGTCGACCGGGAGGACGACTCCGAGCACGCGCGTCCTCAGGGATGACCCGGGGCCCCGGCGGCCGCGTCTCCACCCAGGGGAGTACGCGGGGGCCCGGGGCTCATCCTCCGGGAGGCTCGGAAGTCGGTACGC
Organism: Streptomyces genisteinicus; assembly: GCF_014489615.1. Taxonomy (GTDB): domain Bacteria; phylum Actinomycetota; class Actinomycetes; order Streptomycetales; family Streptomycetaceae; genus Streptomyces; species Streptomyces genisteinicus. The sequence continues at coordinate 1,157,163 of NZ_CP060825.1, read as the reverse complement.
GGGCATGACGTCCGGGGCTCCCCGGCTCCCTAGTGTTGAGGTCAAGCGGCGGGTGCGGTACTCGTCCCCCGAGGTCGGACACTCGCCGCTGCCAGTCACGACAGGAGAGGGACCATGGCGGACACCGCATCGCGCAAGGCATATGCCGGTTTCGGCGTCCGCCCGTCAGGCACCCGGCACCCGCTGGTGGCCACGGCCATGGTCCTTCCCCTCGCGGCACTGCTGGTGGTCGTCTTCGGCGGCTGGGACGCGGTGGTCGCACAGGCGTCGTCCGTAGGCGTGATGCTGGGGCGCTGAGAGGCGCCCCGGACCCGGAAGAGCGGTCCGGGTCGGGGACATCCGGCCAACAGCCCCGTGGGGACGGGGGTGCGGCGGACGGCAGCGTTTGGCCGGTCAGCTGGGGAGCTGACCGGCCATCGCGCGTTCGGAGCAGGGCCGGGCCCACGAGCCGCGGACGCCGCCCCGGCGCGGATAGGCTCCCCTGGTGACCGCCCCCCTCGTACGGCACCTCACGGAGGTGGCCGAGGCCGCCGCCCACTCCTCCCGGCCGAACTGTCCCGCCTGCGGCCAGGGCGCGGTGACCCTCGCCGACCGTCCCGACGGCACCGTCGTACGACACGGCGACGCGGTCGCCAAGGCCCACGCCACCGGCACGGACCCCGGCGCCCACGCGGTGCGCATCGCCGTCGCCGCCCACCCCGCCCTCGACGGGGTCCTGCTGCCGCCGCTGCCTCTCCCGGCGGCCGCGACCGCCGGGAGCCGGCCGTTCAGCGCCTGGCCGTACGGGCTGCCGGTCGACCCGCGCGATCCCGACGCCGCCCCCTGGGAGCAGACCGCCGTCCTCCTGGCCCGCCTGCACCGCGTCGACGCCCGCGTCCTGCCCGGCCCGCTGCCGCCGATGCGCGGACCGCTGAAGGCCGCGGCGGCGGTGGCCAGGATGGAGGGTTCGGTCCCCGGCCATCCGGCGGCCGCGGGGGTGCGCCGCGCCTGGCGGGGGCTGCCCGGCTGGGCCCGGGGCGAGGCCGACGCCCGCCGCCACCGGATCCTGTGCCACGGCGACCTGCATCTCGGGCAGCTCGTGCGCCATCCCGTCCCCGGCGGTCCCTGGCTGCTGATCGACGTGGACGACCTCGGCCTGGGGGACCCGGCCTGGGACCTCGCCCGCCCTGCCGCCTGGTTCGCCGCGGGCATCCTGCCGCCGGCGATCTGGCGGCGCTTCCTGGGCGCGTACGCGGCCGCCGGCGGGCCCGCCGTACCGGACACCGACGACCCCTGGCCCCAACTCGAGGTCCCCGCACGGGCGCTGACGGTGCAGACCGCGGCCCTCGCGCTGGCGAAGTCGGCGGCCGAGGGGCGCCAACCGGACGACGTGGAACAGGCGGTGATCGACGCCTGTACCCGAATCGGGACACTCTCACCCGAGTTGGAGCGCGATGTCCCGTCGTAGGGTGAGGAGCGGGCCGCCGGGCATGCATCCGGCGACGGTCGAACCCACGGCGAGAGGCTGAGCTGAGATGCAGTGTCCGAAGTGCCACGCGGCGATGCACACGTACAACCGCAACGGTGTCCAGATCGAGCAGTGCAGCGGCTGCCGGGGCATATTCCTCGACTACGGGGAGCTGGAGTCGCTGACCCGCCTGGAGTCGCAGTGGGCACAGCAGGCGCCGCCCCCGCAGGCCTACCCCGCGGCCCCCGCCCCGGCGGCGCCCGCCTGGGGCGCCCAGCACCACGGCGGACACCACGGCCACCACGGGAGCCACGGACACCACCAGCGGGGCTTCGGCCGGATGCTGTTCTCCTCCTGACGTCCCTCGCGTGCACGACGAAGCCCCCGGCCGATGGGCCGGGGGCTTCGAGGTGGTGCGCGATACTGGGATTGAACCAGTGACCTCTTCCGTGTCAGGGAAGCGCTCTCCCGCTGAGCTAATCGCGCAGGTCAGACCTGCGGATACCGCGTACTGCGTGCGCGATACTGGGATTGAACCAGTGACCTCTTCCGTGTCAGGGAAGCGCTCTCCCGCTGAGCTAATCGCGCGGGGATCCTTGCGGACCAGTGGACGATACTGGGATTGAACCAGTGACCTCTTCCGTGTCAGGGAAGCGCTCTCCCGCTGAGCTAATCGTCCTTGGAGGTGGAGACGGGATTTGAACCCGTGTAGACGGCTTTGCAGGCCGTTGCCTCGCCTCTCGGCCACTCCACCCGGAGTGCGGGGGTCGGGAAGATCCCCCGATTCTCGAGCGGACGACGAGATTCGAACTCGCGACCCTCACCTTGGCAAGGTGATGCTCTACCAACTGAGCCACGTCCGCCTGTCGTTTCCGTTCCGCTTGCGCGTCCCGGCGACGTGTTGAACTCTAGCGGATTCCTCGGCCAGTACAAAAACGCGTTTGTGCAGCGTGCTGAGGTGTGGGCCCGTCGTGGCAGCTCACCTGCCGCATCGCCGCGGCCGGCCGGTCCCGGTCCTACACTCGCAGACGTGCACGACCTCGCTCCTCTGGCCCGGTTCGGCTCCCTCGTCGCCACCGATCTCCGGGATGTCACCAGCGACCCCGCCGCCCTCGACTCCGCCGGCTTCTGGGCCGTCTCCGCGGACTTCGAGGGGCGGCTGACCTGCGCGCGCTTCGGCGACGTGCGCACCGAGGCGGTGCCCGCGCCCGTCCCGGGCCGCTGGCGCGGCCCCGCCGCCGAGGAGTGGACGAGCTCGCTCGACCGCGCCGCCTACACCGCCGGTGTGCGCCGGATCCGCGAGCACATCGCCGCGGGCGAGGTCTACCAGGCCAATCTCTGCCGGGTCCTGAGCGCCCCGCTGACCGGCCCCGGGGAGCACGACGTGGACGAGCTGACCGCGCTGCTGGCCCGGGGCAACCCGGCGCCCTACGCAGGAACGATCCGGCTCCCCGCGCACGGCGTCGAGATCGCCACCGCCTCGCCGGAGCTCTTCCTGCGCCGCGACGGCGCCGCCGTGGAGTCCGGCCCCATCAAGGGCACCGGCCGCACCGCCGCCGACCTGCTGGAGAAGGACCACGCGGAGAACGTGATGATCGTGGACCTGGTCCGCAACGACCTCGGCCGGGTCTGCGCCACCGGCACCGTGACCGTGCCCTCCCTCTGCGACGTCGAACCGCACCCGGGACTCGTGCACCTCGTCTCCACCGTCCGCGGCGAACTCGCCCCCGGCGCCGGATGGTCCCAGCTGCTGGCGGCCGCCTTCCCGCCCGGCTCGGTCACCGGAGCCCCCAAGTCCAGCGCCCTGCGGATCATCGACGCCCTGGAGACCTCCCCGCGCGGCCCGTACTGCGGAGGCATCGGCTGGGTCGACGCCGACTGCGGCACCGGTGAGCTCGCCGTCGGCATACGCACCTTCTGGATCGACCGCGCGGCGACCGGGGGCCCGCTGCTGCGCTTCGGCACCGGCGCCGGCATCACCTGGGGCTCGGACCCCGAACGCGAGTGGGCCGAGACCGAACTGAAGGCGGCCCGCCTGCTCGCGGTAGCGTCGGGCGCGTACGAGGCGAGCGGAAGGACTGCGGGATGAAGCTGTGGGTCAACGGCGGGCTCAAGGACGCCGAGGAGGCCCGGGTGTCGGTGCTCGACCACGGGATCACCGTGGGCGACGGCATCTTCGAGACGGTGAAGGCCGCCCACGGGCAGCCGTTCGCGCTCACCCGGCACCTGGACAGGCTCAGCCGCTCCGCCGCGGGTCTCGGCCTGCCGGCACCGGACCACGACGAGATCCGGCGCGCCTCGGCCGCCGTGCTCGCGGCCAACCCGATGGCGCTCGGCCGCCTGCGGATCACGTACACCGGCGGCCTCTCACCGCTCGGCTCCGACCGGGGCACCGACGGGCCCACCCTGGTCGTCGCCCTGGGGGAGACCTCCCGCCGCCCCGACACCACGGCGGTGATCACCGTCCCCTGGACCCGCAACGAACGCGGCGCCCTCGCCGGACTCAAGACCACCTCGTACGCGGAGAACGTCGTCGCCCTCGCACGGGCCCACGACCACGGGGCGTCGGAGGCGCTGTTCGCCAACACCGTCGGCAGGCTGTGCGAGGGCACCGGGTCGAACGTGTTCGTCGTCCTCGACGGCGAACTCCACACCCCTCCGGTCTCGTCCGGCTGCCTCGCCGGCATCACCCGCGCCCTCACCGTCGAATGGACCGGCGCCAAGGAGACCGACCTGCCGATGGACGCCCTGGAGCGCGCCGAGGAGGTCTTCCTGACCTCGACCCTCCGCGACGTCCAGGCCGTCGTACGCGTGGACGGCCGCCCGCTCCCCGCGGAGCCGGGTCCCGTCACCGCGAAGGCCATGCGCGTCTTCGCGGAGCGCGCCGCGGCCGACGCCGACCCCCGCTAGGCATCCGGCCCGGGGCCGGCCCCGGCACCACCTGCCCGCCGCCGGGACAACCCCGTGCCGTCGACACCCGACTGGCCGGGGCCGGCCCCGTGACGGCGGCCCCCGCGCAGCCCGTCCGGGAACGGACGGAGCGGTGCCCGGGGCGCCAGGCTCCGGAACGCCCGCAACCGCTGCCGGAAAACCGGTGTCGTACGGCCGCCCGGCAGGTAGAAAGTCCTCGATGACCACTACTCTGCGGCCGACCGGGCCGATCCGGCGGGACGGGCAGGGCGCCCGCGCCCGCACCTTCGACGTCTGCGTCAACGGGCGGCGGGTGGGCGCCGTGGAACTGGAGTCCTCTCTCGCGGGCGGCCGCCCCGCCGGCCACATCCGGTCGCTCGGCGTCGACGAGCCGGACCGCGGCCGCGGCCGCGGCACGGTCGCCGCGCTCGCGGCCGAGGAGGTGCTCCGCGACTGGGGCTGCACCGAGGTCCGCGCGGCGGTCCCGGACGGCGCCGACCGTGTACTGGGGTGGGCCGCGGCACTCGGCTACACCGAGCGGGGCCGCAACATGCTCAAGGAGACGGCCGAGCCCCCGCCGCCCCCTCCGGGCGTCGTGGCGCGCCCCATGGACGACGCCGAGTTCACCGCGTGGCGCGTCCACGCGGTGCGGCACTTCGCGCAGGACTGGATCGACCGCGGGGTGCCCGAGGACGAGGCGGTCCTGCGCTCGGAGGAGGTCCACGAGCGGCTGCTCCCCGACGGCGCCGCCACCGAGGGGGTCCGGATCCACGTACTGCTCGCCGGCGGCACCCCGGTCGGTCACGTGTGGGTGGCGCGGCACGAGGTCCGCCCCGGCGAGCAGGGCGCGTACGTCTTCGACGTCGAGGTGGCCGAGCCGCACCGCGGCCAGGGGCACGGCCGGGCCCTGATGCAGCACGCCGAGCGGATCGCCCACGCCGACGGCCTGCCGCTGATCGGCCTCCACGTCTTCGCCGGCAACACCACGGCCCTGGGCCTCTACGAGTCCCTCGGCTACCGCACCACGTTCCGCAACGTCGCCAAGCGCCTGCTCTGAGCCGCGCCTCCCGGCGGTCCCGGAGGCTTCGGCCGTCCCGAGCCGCCGGGACCGCCGGGACTCAGCTCGGGTCCGCCAGCAGCCGGTCGACGATCTCCTCGATCCGGCCGCGCAGCCCTTCCTGGCTCTTGCCGCCGTCCAGCCGCTGCCCGTCGACGACGTACGTCGGCGTGCCGGTCACGCCGATCGCCTTGCCCTCGGCCTGGTCGGCGTCGACGGCCAGGATGTGCCGCCCGTCGATCAGCGCGGTGTCGAACTCCTCCGCGTCCAGCCCCAGTTCCCCCGCGGTCTCCACGAGGACCTGCTCACCTCGCGCCGCCAGGTCCTCGACACGGGCGAGGACCGCTTCCGTGTACTCCCAGCCCCTGCCCTGCCCGGCGGCCTCCTCGGCGGCCTGGGCCGCGGCGAAGGCGTGCTTGTGCTTCTCGAGCGGGAAGTGCCGCAGCCGCAGATCCAGGCGGTCGCCGTACCGCTCGCGCAGGGCGCGCACGTCGTCGAGGGCGGTGCGGCAGTCGGGGCACTGGAGCTCGCACCAGACGTCGACGACGACCGGGCGGGGGGAGGAGTCGTTCATGCGGCCAGTCTTCCAGCCGGGACGGGGGGCCCGCGACGGGGACCTGAGGAGGAGAGCGATCCCGGAGATACCCCTGAGATCGCCCGCTCCGTGGCATCCGCGCACGATGACGGTGCAGGATGGAGGAGAACGCCACACCTCGTGCCCGCCGAGCCTGGAGGACCGGATGCTTGCCGAGACCATTTGTTCCGCGGTGTCCGCGGCGGGCCTGGGCATCGCCGCGATCACGGCGTACCGCCGGCGCTTCCTCGCCGCGACCCGGATCGCCGCCTACTCGCTGGTGCCCGTCGGCCTGGTGCTGACCGGCGCGGTCGAGTGGGCCGTCGGCACCGCGTTCAGCCCGTCCGCCTGGGTCGGCTTCGGCCTGCTCGGCGGCGCGTGGCTGCTCTTCATGACCACCCGGATCGTGGAACGCCGCTCCGGCGGCACCCGCCGGGAGCGCAAGGCCGCCGCCGCACGGGGCGGTGACGCGGTGGCCCCCGCGGCGTCGGCGCCCTCCCTGGGCGCGGCCGGCAACGCCGCCGCGCCCCGGTCCCGGAAGGCGGCCGACACCGGGGCGGACGACTTCAGCGACATCGAGGCGATCCTCAAGAAGCACGGCATCTGACGGCGCGGCCCCCGCGGCCCCTATACGAAGCCGGAGCCGACCCGCTACGACAGCAGCTTCATGTCCTCGGGCGCGACGATGCCGAACTCCTCCGCCAACAGGGCCCGCGCCTCCTCCTCGGTCCCGATCAGCCGCTCGGTGACACCGCCGTCGGCCCGGGTCTCGGTGTACCGGCGGTCGTCCAGGGCACGGTGCACGCCGGGGCGGGTGCACTGCGCGTGGAGCCGCCGACTGAACGGCGAGCGCGGGTTGGTGGCCACGTGCCAGTTGGCGACCTCGAAGTCCGGTGCGGCGAACGGCTCGACGGTGAACGCGTACTGGTCCGCCCACTCCGCCGCGTCCCCGGTGCCCGTCCTCGCCTGGAGCACCCACAGGGCGAGCGGGCCGTCGTGCGGCGCGTGGACGAACCGGTGCGTGCGCGGCCCGGACCGGAACTCGGCGCCGGTGACCAGGGGCACGGCCTCCAGCAGGCTCCCCGCCGCTCCGAAGCCCGCGTCCGCGAGCCAGGGGTGCTCCTCGCCGGCCACCTCCACCAGGAGCGTCATATGGGTGCGGGGCCGGCTCTCGGGCGCCGCGGCGCCGAGGACCACCCGGGCCATCAGGGGCGTGACCCGGAAACCGAGCGCCCGCAGTGCCAGGGACAGCAGTGTGTTGTGCTCGTAGCAGTACCCGCCGCGCGGGCTGTCGACCAGCTTGGCGACGACGTCGGACGGAGCGAGCGAGGGCACCGAACCCCGCAGCGGGTCGAGGTTCTCGAAGGGGATCGCGTGGATGTGCGCGTTGCACACCTCCCGCAGCGCCGCGGTGTCCGGGGCGCGGTCGCCGCCCAGGCCGATGCGGGCGAGGTAGCGGTCGGGATCGAAGGCTGTGTCGACGGACATGCCGCCCACCGTAGGCGGCCCCGCGGAGCCCGCGCACCGGTCCGCGGCCCCGGTCCGGCTCCTCCTGCGGACCTGGTCCCCGAGACCGTCGCGCCCTGCGTCCGCCACTGCCAAATATGGTGAACTGCCCGGTCTCCGGCGCGTGTTGCGTGCTCAGGGCGCAGCGTGCTGCGTCATCATCTCCCCGAGATGCTCGATACCTCCCGGGGGCAGGCCCCCGCACCGACCCAGGAGCCGCGCGGCTGTCTGTTCGCGCTCTCCCAGCCGCCCCTGATGATCTTCCTCGGCGTGATCGGCGTGCTGCTGCTCATGGCGGCCGTGCACGACCTGTTCGTGCTGTGACCCCGGCTGTTCGTGCAGTGCCCCGGCCCGGGCGCGGGTCAGCCGGCGGCTTCCCGGCGGCGGGCCCGGTACGCGGCCACGTGCAGGCGGTTCCCGCACGTGCGGCTGTCGCAGTAGCGGCGCGAGCGGTTGCGGGAGAGGTCGACGAAGGCGCGTCCGCAGTCCGGCGCCTCGCACCGGCGCAGCCGCTCCTGCTCGCCCTGGACCACGATGAACGCGAGGGCCATCCCGCAGTCGGCCGCCAGGTGATCGGCGACCGAGGCACCCGGGGCGAAGTAGTGCACGTGCCAGTCGTAGCCGTCGTGGTCGGTGAGCTGCGGGGTCGTACCCGCGGCGGCCACCAGGTCGTTGATCAGGCGTGCCGCGGTGCGCCCGTCGGACGCGGCGAAGATCTCCGCGAACCGTCCGCGCACACCGTGCAGTGCCTTCAGGTCACGCGACCCCAGCTCGCCCACGTCGCTCACATGGTGTTTGCGCACGAACGCGCCGAGTGCCTCGACGTCCGGAAGTCCGTCCTCGCGCCCGTCTCCCGGTGCGGTGTTCACCAGATCGACGACGGCGTCGAGGGCGGTACGGGTGTCGTGGGGAATCAGCACGATTCGCTCCCTGGCCTGCCGCGGGCCGGTGCCCGCCGAATTGCGCCGACTCTAGCGGTTCGTGCCCGCAGCGCAGCAGCGCCGTCGCACGCGGTGGATTCCGCGACGACGGCGCCGGATGCAGCCTGTATGTGATTGTCCGCGCGGCGCCGTCTCCCCGAGACGGACGGCGCCGTGCGGCACTGCGCCTGGCTCAGCTCTCGGCCAGGATGTGCGAGAGCTCCGTGTCGAGATCGAAATGCCGGTGTTCGGTGCCGGGCGGCACCGCGGCGTCCGTCCTCTTGAGGAACGATTCCAGGGCCCGCGCCGGGGCCTCGAGCAGGGCTTCACCTTCCGGAGAGCTGAGTGCGATGCAGACGACGCCCTGTCCGTGGCTGCGGGACGGCCAGACACGGACGTCGCCGGTGCCGGTGGGGCGATGGAGCCCCTCGGCGAGCAGGTCGCGGGCGAAGACCCATTCGACCGTCTCCTCGGCTCCGGTGTGGAAGGTGGCGTGCACGGCATAGGGATCGGCCGTGTCGTACCGCAGGCCCGCGGGTACAGGCAGTGACGACTCGCTCGAAACAACGAGGCGCAGGTGCAGCTCGCAGCTGACCGTGGTGTTCATAAGCGCCAGGGCCTTTCGCTCAGTGTGCGCTCGGGGATTCGCACGTCGGCGAAATCGACATGCCACCTACGGTGCCGTTGTAAACCCCTCTGACCGTTTTGTGATCCTTCAGGTCCCTCGTACGGCGGCGTATTACTTTGCGTAATACGGCCATTCCGGTGACGACTCCGTCGGATCTCCGAAGAACTCGGTATCGGGTAGGTTGGGCGTTATGCATGCGGAGAGTGACGAGCGGGCGGAGACCGTCGCCGCGACGGTGTCCGGCCCCGCGACGGGGGACGTGACGGGACCGGCGGTGGGGCCCGCGCCGGACGACGGCGAGGGGGAGCGGCTGCTGGGATCCCGGGCGCCGCACTTCATCAAGCGGTCGAGGACGCTGCACATCAGCTGGCAGGTCGGCGTCTTCGTCGTCGGGCTCGCGGTCGTGGGCGCGGGCGTCGCGATGCTCGTGCTGCCGGGGCCGGGCTGGGTCGTGATCTTCGGCGGCATGGCGATCTGGGCGACCGAGTTCGTCTGGGCCCAACTGGTGCTGCGCTGGACCAAGCGCAAGGTCACCGAGGCGGCCCAGCGGGCGCTCGACCCCAAGGTCCGCCGGCGGAACATCGTCCTGACCACCGTCGGCCTGGTGATCGTCGCCGTGCTGTGCGGGGTCTACCTGTGGAAGTTCGGGCTGGTCATGCCGTGGAGCATCGACGAGTGACCGGCTGGTCCGGGGCAGCCCCTGACATGGGGTAATGTTTGCCCTGCGCCCGGGCGATTAGCTCAGTGGGAGAGCGCTTCGTTCACACCGAAGAGGTCACTGGTTCGAACCCAGTATCGCCCACCCGGACCGAAGGCCCCGAGGACGACCGTCCTCGGGGCCTTCGGCGTTCTCAGCGCATCCGGCCCAGGCCCTGCCGCAGCCGGCGGGCGTCGCGCAGCCGCTGCTCGTAGGTCGCACCCGTCGCCAGCAGCAGCACACCGGCCACCGCGGGCGGGGCCCAGCGGGGGAGTGCGCCGACGACCTGGGCCACGTACGGCGCCAGCTCGTGGAGGGACACCATCGCGAGGACCGCGCCGCCGAGCACCAGCGGGGCCTGGAGCCGCCACTTCGCGCCCGCCAGCGTCACCGCCAGCGCCGCAAGCCCCAGCAGGAGCGGGCGGAGCCAGTGGCTGTCGCCCCACGTCCACAGCAGGCTCGGCAGCAGCGTGATCGTCAGGCCGGGTCCGTACGCCGTCCAGGACGACGCCCCCGGGTCCCGGCCGCGCAGCAGCGCCCCGACGGCCAGCGCCGGCACGGACACCGGCAGCGTGTACGCCTCGGGCGACGTCACGTCCCATCCCAGCAGCCGCGTCCACGAGGCGAGCACCAGCAGCACGGCGGCGACATGGCCGGCGGCGGGACGCCGCTCCGGACGCAGGGCCGTCGCCGCGGCGATCACACCGCACAGCCCGAGCACCAGGGAGAGCGGGCCGGGCCGCCCCGCCGCGAGCAGCACCGCGAGCAGCGCGGCGGGCACCGCCGCGGCCTCCACCACCACGGCCACCGGCCGGCGCCCCAGACGGGCCCCGACGGCCGCCGCGGCCGCCGGGACCACCAGCAGGATCAGCGCCGCCCGGTGCGCCGGGAGTCCGGAAGCCGCCGCGGCCGCTCCGGCCAGCCCCGTCGCCGCCACCGTCGCGGCACCCGCCGCGACGGCCTGCAGCACCGTCCCCGCCGCCCGCAGGGCGACCGCCGCGAGAGCCGCGGTCAGGACGCCGAGGACCGTGAACGTCGCAGGGCGCGTGGCCAGCGACAGCAGCGCCGTGCTCGCCGCCGCGGTCAGGCTGTACGCCAGGGCCACCGCCGGCACCGGCGAGGCCGGAGCCGGCCGCTGTGCCGCCCACGCCAGCAGGCCGAGCGCCCCGGCCAGCTGCCAGCCGAGCGCGAGCGTGTACGGGGCGTCGACGACGGCGGGCACCACCAGCAGCGCCGCCCAGCCGAGCCCCGCGGCGAGGCAGAGCGCCGCACGGCGGAGCCCGGCCGCCGCCTCCGGCGAGGGTGCGGGCAGCGGCAGCGTCCGGGGCCGGAGCGCCGCCAGCGCCGCGGTCCCGGCGAGCACCGCGAGGACCACCGGCGTGGCCCACAGCGACGACAGCGGCCACCCCGGCGGCAACGCGTCACGCGCTCCGGACGGGGCACCCGCCCACACCTCGGTCAGCAGGGCCGCCGGGCCCACCAGGGAGAGCATCACCAGCGGCGCCGCGGAGAGCGCCGCGAGCGTCTGGGCCGTCACGGCCGCCACGGCCAGGCCCCGGCGCATCCCCGCGGGCAGCCCGGTGCGCAGTACGACCAGCAGGACCGTCCCGCACAGCAGGTAGCCGAGTACTCCCCAGCCCTGCGGCACCGCGGCGCGCACCGCGCCGCCCGCCGCCGCCACCGCGGACACGCCGGCCACCAGCGAGGCGGCCACCGCCACGGCGGGCGCGCGCCGGGCCCACCACAGGGCCAGCGCCGCGCCTGCGAGCAGCAGCACACCGGGGAGCACGGCCTCGGCCGGCGTGTCCGCGGCCACGGACCGCTGGAGACCCGTCAGCAGCGCTCCGCCCCCGGTGACCGCCGCGGCGACTCCCGCGATGCCGCGCACCGCGGCCGGCCGGGCACGCAGGGCCGCCACCACGTCCAGGGCGGCCGTCGCGAGCAGCGCCCACGCCAGGTCCGGGGTGCCCGGCGCGTCGGACACGGCCCACAGGGGCAGCGCGAGCTGGGCGGTGAGCACCGCGGCCGGCAGCGGTGTGGACAGCCGGGGCAGCAGCAGGCCGTGAGCCGACCAGAGGGCGGCGAGCAGTGTCGACGCCACCGCCGCGTACAGGACGCCGTCCGCGCCGGGGAACGCGACCCGGTGCAGGGCGTACGCGTCGAGCACGGTCAGCACCAGGGCCAGCACGCCCACCGCCTCCGCCGTCGACCGCAGGCCGCGGCGGAGCAGCGGCGCCGGCGCCGCGAGGGCGGCGGCGGTGACGGCGCCGAGGACGGCCGAGCGGCCGCCGATGCCCATCTGCCCCCAGCTCACCAGGGTGAACGCGATGGCGGCCACTGCCAGCAGCAGCCCGCCGAGGACCAGCAGCAGGTTCTGCACACCGGGCCCCGAGGTCTCGGCGGCAGGCGCCGGCGGCGCCTGCCGGGCACCGGCCGGCGGGGCGCCCGCGGGCATCGGCGGAGCCGTCCCGGTCCCCGGGGCCCGGACGCCGGCCCACGTGGCCGTGGGCACGGCGCCGGCGCCCCGCAGCGCGGCCAGCAGCCAGGAACGCCGGGCCAGCAACTGGGCGCGGCGGGCGTCCAGCCGGCGCAGCTCTTCGTCGAGGACCGCCAGTTCCTCGGCGGGTGGTGGCAGGTAGGTCATGGCCGCAGTGTGGCGCCGGCCACAGCCCGCGGGCATGGGCGCGGGTACTCACCTCCGCGCTGAGTACATCCGGGGCGCGCCGCGCACAGGAGCAGACTGGGCACATGGACTGGTGCCGCTACCGCTTCCGCAGCGTCTGGGAGCTGCCCGCCGCCCCCGAGGCGGTCTTCCGGGTCCTGGAGTGCGCCGAGGAGTACCCGCGCTGGTGGCCCCAGGTCCGCGACGTCATCCCGGTGTCGGCCGAGTCGGGCACCGCGCGGTTCCGTTCCTTCCTCCCCTACGAGCTGCGGGTCACCGTCCGCGCCCGGCGGCGCGACCCGGTCGCCCGGGTGCTGGAGATCGCGATGGAAGGGGACCTCGCCGGGTGGTCGCGGTGGAGCCTCACCCCGCACGGCGGCGGAACCCGCGTGCTGTACGAGCAGGAGGTGGAGGTGCGCAGGCCCCTGATGAGGCGCCTCGCCCTGCCGTGCCGCCCGCTCTTCCGCGCCAACCACGCGCTGATGATGCGCGGCGGACGCAGAGGGCTGGCCGCGTACCTGGAAGCGGTTTGAACGAAGGGTGCGACGGCCTGTATGGTTCAGTCCGTTCCCGGGCGATTAGCTCAGTGGGAGAGCGCTTCGTTCACACCGAAGAGGTCACTGGTTCGAACCCAGTATCGCCCACCACAGCAGGACTGTTGGACCCCGGTACCTTCCAGAGGCCGCCCGTCAGGGCGGCCTCTCGTGGTTTCCGGCCGGCGCCCGTCCCCGGCCGGGGACGGGCGCCGGCGGCACCGTGCACTCCTCGCGACGAGAATCCCGGATGCCGCGAATGGCGAAACGAACACGAGCGTGGAATTCGCCCGTGTGCGGTCCACTCGTCAAACGGGGCGGTATTCCTGATGCTCCGTGGAACGGATGAACGGGTCGCAGGCCGCGAGTTCGGCCAGCAGCCGGGTTCTGGCCTGTTCCGTGCGCCCGCACTCCTCGTCGTAGACGGTGGCGAATGCCGCCTGGTACGAATCGACCAGGGCCGTGATGGTCTTCGACTTCAGCCATTCCAGCGGCACCGGAACGGCAGTGTGTCGATGCGTCATGGGTGTGGTGTGTCCTTTCGGGTCGGATGTCCCGGTGAGGCGGCCGGTGACTCCGCCCCTTGTCCGCATCAGCCTCCTCGGCCGGAGCGCCGACGCATCACCGAAGAGAGGGCGAAGGAAGGGGCAGGAGAGGGCTAAGATCACCGGGCAAGGCTGTGAACTGCACGAACAACAAGCCTGCGGACATGCCACACTGATGCCATGTCAGGGGACGAGGGGGCGGCCGGGCGTCGCCGGGCGAAGATCAAGAGCGTCAGCACGGAACTCAAGCGCGTTCGTCTTCGAGGCATTGACGACCTGGACAAGAAGGGCCGGCCGCAGAAGCCCGTAGAGGTGCCGTTCCTCGAAGAACTCGCACAAGCGCACTGCGGGCGACTCGGCCTCCGTCTGCACGGACGCATCGCGCAGCTCCGTCGCCTTCTCGAAGACGGACTGCACGCGTATGCGGACGCGGGGAATGAACGGCAGTCCGATCTTGTCGAGAGTCTGCTCTTCGACGGTGACCGCTACATGAACGCCCGCCACGCGGCTTCTCTGGTCGCGAAAGCGCAGCGGAAGATGGACGCCGAGGCTTCGGCGCAGAGGTTCGAGACGCGGCGGGACCTGGCCTTCGACGGGTTTGCCGATTTCCTCGTCGCATGGCCGGACGAAGGCGGTGATCCCCGCCCCACTCCACCGTCGTCATGCGAGGAGCCCGAAGCGGCGCCGGCAGGGGGCCGGGTGGAGGCGCCGGCCGTCGTCCCGCCGGAGCCCGGCGGGCCCGGGGACACCGCCTCCGGACTCCGCCCCGCCAGGAGGCGCGCCCTCCTGGCGGGCGCTTCGGTGTCGCTCGCTGTCGCTGCTCTCCTCTCCTGGCAGGTGATGGCACGAGGCGACGGCGGAGAGGACGGACACGGCACGAACCCGGCAGCCCGGTCCTCGCACACCTCGGCGGGGAGAGCGCAGAAGGAGCCCGAGCCGCCTGCCGGCAAGTCATCCTCCACACAACTGCCGACGGGCGACGACCTGGAAGTCACCTACGGGTTCCCGGGGTTCCCCTCGGATTTCTTCGACACGTACACCGCCGCTTTTCAGGAGAAGGACCTGGGCGCGCTCAAGGAGCTGCTGGCGCGCCCGAGGATCGCGGCCGCCCCCGCCGACCCCGCACTGACGAAGCTCATCGAAGCGCGTGGCTATTTTCTCAGTGGGATGAAGTTCAACATCTCCCTGACATCCGCCAAGGGAAACACGGTGGACGTGGTGCGCATCCGGCCGGTGAACATCGAGCGGGACGAGATTCCCGTGGGCGCGGCTTTCCTCCTTCCGTCCCAAGGCGGGGACGACGTCCGCCAGATGTCGTTCGACATGGACTCGGAATCTCCGATCGCCCGGCATCCGGCGATCGGTGAAGGGCCCGAAGGCGCCCCCTTCTTCCAGTCGTCGCGCATCGTCGTCGAGGGCGGTGACGAGGCGGGTGAGGCGGTCGCGGCCGATTTCAGCACCGTCGCATCCGCGTACACGTTCCAGGTGGCCGTCGAATACCGGGTCGACGGTGAGTCGTACCGTCAATTGGTCCCCGGCCTGGACGGAGAACCCGGAACGTTCCGAATCGCGGCGAACCTGTGCCCGCTCCCGGGACTCAAGCCGCGGCTCGGCGAGGACGAACTGGCGGCGCTCGGCAGGCTTCGCTACAAGAACCTGCGCGCTGTCGACCGGGACAACATCGACCAGGGCTACTCGCTGATCGCCCAGGACCCGGGCGGGCACGGCGTCGGTGAGGAGGGCTGCTGAGCGGGGAGCACCGCGAGACACCGCTCGGGCAGGCCTCGGTGACAAGGATGCGTCGGCCTCCCCGATGAGCACGGATCACCTCATGAGCACGGAGGCGTGACGGGCGGGGTACCGGCCCCCGGCGGTGCGCCGACCGGATTCCGGCGCGTCCGCACCCCGTGCCGGGTGCTCGCGCCGGGACACTCGCCGCCCCCGGGGAGGGCCGGTCCGTCTCCGACGGACCGGCCCTCCCGGCGGGGCGCCGCTCAGGCGGCCGCCGGCAGGTCCGGGCGCAGCGGCCAGGAGGTGTCGACGGTCTCCGGCGTGCCGCTGCGGGCGAACCACGCCTGGAGGCCGCGGGCCTGGGCCGCGTGCCACACCGCCTGGAGCGTGTGCAGTTCCGCGGCCGACAGGCGCTCCATCCGCGACGCGAACCGCCTGCCCACCGCCCGGACGACCTCCAGGGCCGCCACGGCGTCGACCGCGGCGTCGTGCGCCCCGTCCAGCACCACCTCGTACTGCTCGCACAGGTCGGTCAGGGTGCGCCGGCCCTTGCGGTAGCGGTCCAGATGCTTGTCGAGCACCCTCGGGTCGAGCACGCACAGCGGCGTGCTCCGCAGGTAGCGGTCGAGCGACGACGCACGGTGGCGGCGCAACTCGCGGTCCAGGATCGTCAGATCGAACGGCGCGTTCATCACGACCAGCGGCCGCGACGCCGCGCAGTGCTCGGCCAGCGAGCGGGCTATCTCCTCCATCACCGGCGCCGGCCAGCGGCCGTTGCGCTGGAGGTGATCGTCCGTCAGCCCGTGCACCTCGGTGGCGGCGGGCGGCACCGGGACCCCCGGGTTCACCAGCCACCTGGTGATGCGCGGCCGTCCGCCCGGTGTGTCCTGGACGACGACGGCGGCCGACACGATGCGGTCCTCCTCGACGTCCACTCCAGTCGTCTCCGTGTCAAATGCGGCCAGTGGGCCGTCGAACCATTGCGTCATCCCCGAACTCCTCGCGCGTTCCTGGCAGATGGCGACAACCCCTGCCCGAACCGGTGATACCCGGACTGTTTGCGCCGTACGCCGCGCGGTGACAACACAGGTGACGGGGAAGGAATTTCGACATGGCGCTCGCCCAGCCCGAACCGGGCGGGCTGCTGCCCCAGCGGAGCGTTCCGCTGCGGGGCGCACTCGCCACCACCGCCTGCATGGAGACCCTCCAGGTGGGCTATCTGCACGCCGTCGCCGCGGCGGCCGGCTGCTCGCTCTCCCAGCCGTTCCCGGACAACGGCATCGACTGGCACGTCAGCCACGGCTCGCCGGCCCACGCGGTCGACGACGAGGTCACCATCAAGGTGCAGCTGAAGTGCACCTACCAACTGCCGCCGCACCCGCGGGGACCGGCGTTCTCCTTCACCCTGGACAACGACCACCTGGTGAAACTGGCCCGCACTCCGGTCTCCGTCCACAAGATCCTGGTCGTCATGATCGTCCCGCGGAGCCGGGACGACTGGCTCCGCGCCGGGCACGACCGGCTCGACCTGAGGCACTGCTGCTACTGGACCAACCTGGCGGGCCACCCGGTGACGGGCAGACGCCGGACGACCGTCCGGATACCGACCGCGCGGATCTTCGACGACCGGGCGCTCTGCGAGATCATGACGCGCGTCGGCGGGGGAGGGAGACCCTGATGCACCGGTCCTTCGACGAGCACGCCGAGCCGCCCGGCCCCCACCCGCTGTCCTGGACCGGCCACGCCGAACCCGACCCGTCCCAGGTCGACCCCGCGGTCCTCGGCGCCCTCCTGCACCGCCACGGCTGGTCCCGCCGCGGCGGGAGCGCCGGGCACTACTCCCGCTGGACGCCGCCCGGACCCGCCGCGGCCGCCGCCAGCCTGCTGCTCCCCGAGACCCGTGCCTTCCCCGACTGCGACGACCTCATCCAGGAGGCCCTCACCGCCCTCGCCCGCAGCGCCACCCCCGCCGCGCGGGAGGTCCTCGTCTCCCTCACCGTGCCCAGCGACGAGATCCGCTGGTGGCGCGACATCCCCCACGAGCCCGAGGGCACCGCCTCCTGGACCGCGCAGGAGCAGTTGCGCTCGGCGGCCCGGCAGATGCTCCTCGCCGGGGCGCTCGCCGTCCGCGGCCGCGCCGGCTACTACGGGGCCCGGCACCGCCGGGCGGCGGCCGCCGGTCTCGCCGGCGTGCTGGTCGGCCCCGCACCGGGCGGCCGGAGCCTGACCGCGTTCGTCCCCGTGCGGACCGGACGCGCCCTCGCCGTCCGGCTGTCGCACGCCCTGCTGGCGGCCCGCGAGGCGATCGACTACCAGCGCGCGGCCGGCGGTACGGAGGCCTTCGACGCGGCGGTCCGCGCGGGCGTCAGCCGCGAACTCACGGAGGCGGTCGTCGCCCTGGTCCGGGGCACCGAGGGCGCGCGGATCGCCCTGGAGTGGTCACCGGCGGCGGGCGTGCCGCGGGGCTGCGGGGCGCGCATGGAGCCCGTCGAGTTCTCCGCCGGGGACCTGCCCGCCCTGCGCGCGGCCGGCGCGCGCTACCTGCGGGACGAGCCGTCCGTGCCCGTCCGGCTGACCGGCACCGTCGTGCGGATGCGGCGCTCCGGCCCGGCCGGCCCGGGGACCGTGCGGCTGCGGGTGCTCGCGGGAGCCGACGTGCCGCACGTACGGGTCGTGCTCGACGAGGAGGCGTACCGCACGGCGGGCCGGGCGCACCTCGACGGGCTGCCCGTGCGGCTGGCGGGACGGCTGGAGAGCCGGGGCGGATTCCGGCGGCTGACCGGCGCGACGCCTCCCGTCGTCGTGCAGGTCGACGAGGCGGAGCGGGACCGGCTGATGAAGTCGCTCGGCCAGGGTCCCGGGCCCTGGGCGGAGACTGCGGACGACGAGCCGGGCGACGGCGGGGCGGGGCCCGGCTGAGCCGGCGTCCCCGGCCCGGGAGCCGTGCGGGTCCGGCTCCGGACGGGCCGGGCGGGTGGGCAGGCGTTTCGCGGGCGGGCCCCCGGGCTCGGTACGATTCCGTACTGCGGTGTGCACCACGCACCCGCGGATCCGCCTTCAGTCAGGAGAGACCGGTGTCAGACGTCCGTGTGATCATCCAACGCGATTCCGAGCGGGAAGAGCGCGTGGTGACGACGGGCACTACGGCCGCCGACCTCTTCCCCGGCGAGCGCACCGTGGTCGCCGCCCGTGTGGCGGGTGAGCTGAAGGACCTGTCCTACGAGGTCCGCGACGGCGAGGAGGTCGAGCCCGTCGAGATCTCCTCCGAGGACGGCCTGAACATCCTGCGCCACTCCACCGCGCACGTCATGGCCCAGGCCGTGCAGGAGCTCTTCCCCGAGGCCAAGCTCGGTATCGGCCCGCCGGTCAAGGACGGCTTCTACTACGACTTCGACGTCGAGAAGCCGTTCACCCCCGAGGACCTCAAGGCCGTCGAGAAGAAGATGCAGGAGATCCAGAAGCGCGGCCAGCGCTTCTCGCGCCGTGTCGTCGGCGACGACGCCGCCCGCGAGGAGCTCGCGGACGAGCCGTACAAGCTGGAGCTCATCGGCCTCAAGGGCGCCGCCTCGCACGACGACGGTGCGGACGTCGAGGTCGGCGCGGGTGAGCTGACGATCTACGACAACCTGGACGCCAAGACCGGCGAGCTGTGCTGGAAGGACCTCTGCCGCGGTCCCCACCTGCCCACCACCCGGAACATCCCCGCGTTCAAGCTGATGCGCAACGCCGCCGCCTACTGGCGCGGCAGCGAGAAGAACCCGATGCTCCAGCGCATCTACGGCACCGCCTGGCCGTCGAAGGACGAGCTGAAGGCCCACCTGGACTTCCTCGCCGAGGCCGAGAAGCGCGACCACCGCAAGCTCGGCAACGAGCTGGACCTCTTCTCCGTCCCCGACGAGATCGGCTCCGGCCTCGCCGTCTTCCACCCCAAGGGCGGCATCATCCGCCGGGTCATGGAGGACTACTCGCGCCGCCGGCACGAGGAGGAGGGCTACGAGTTCGTCTACACGCCCCACGCGACCAAGGGCGCGCTCTTCGAGAAGTCGGGCCACCTCGACTGGTACGCCGAGGGCATGTACCCGCCCATGCAGCTCGACCAGGGCGTGGACTACTACCTCAAGCCCATGAACTGCCCGATGCACAACCTGATCTTCGACGCGCGCGGCCGCTCCTACCGCGAACTCCCGCTGCGCCTCTTCGAGTTCGGCACGGTGTACCGGTACGAGAAGTCGGGTGTGGTGCACGGTCTGACCCGCGCCCGCGGCTTCACCCAGGACGACGCGCACATCTACTGCACCCGCGAGCAGATGGCGGACGAGCTGGACCGCACGCTCACCTTCGTGCTCAACCTGCTGCGCGACTACGGTCTGAACGACTTCTACCTGGAGCTGTCCACCAAGGACCCGGAGAAGTTCGTCGGCTCGGACGAGGCGTGGGAGGAGGCCACCTCGGTCCTGCAGCAGGTCGCCGAGAAGCAGGGCCTGGAGCTCGTCGCGGACCCGGGCGGCGCCGCCTTCTACGGCCCGAAGATCTCCGTGCAGGCGCGGGACGCCATCGGCCGCACCTGGCAGATGTCGACCGTGCAGCTCGACTTCAACCTGCCGGAGCGCTTCGACCTGGAGTACACCGGCCCCGACGGGAGCAAGCAGCGTCCGGTCATGATCCACCGCGCGCTGTTCGGCTCGATCGAGCGGTTCTTCGCCGTGCTGCTGGAGCACTACGCGGGCGCGATGCCGCCGTGGCTGGCGCCCGTCCAGGCGGTCGGCATCCCGATCGGCGACGCGCACGTCGAGTACCTCCAGGCCTTCGCGGCGGACGCGAAGAAGAAGGGCCTGCGGGTCGAGGTCGACGCCTCCTCGGACCGGATGCAGAAGAAGATCCGCAACCAGCAGAAGCAGAAGGTGCCCTTCATGGTCATCGTGGGCGACGACGACATGAACGCGGGCACGGTCTCCTTCCGCTACCGCGACGGCTCCCAGGAGAACGGCATCCCGCGCGAGGAGGCCCTGGCCAAGCTCGTCGACGTGGTGGAGCGCCGCGTGCAGGTGTGACCGACCGCGCCCGGCGGCCGGACCGAGGGGCGGCCCTCCCCGACAAGGGGGAGCGCCGCCCCTCGCCCCGTACCGGGGCGGGCGGCGAATATGCTGGCACGCATGACGACTGAGCCCGAGCAGCAGATCGGAGTCGGGACGCCTGACGCGTTCCAGCGCCTGTGGACGCCCCACCGGATGGCGTACATCCAGGGCGAGAACAAGCCGACCGGCCCGGAGGCCGGAGACGGCTGTCCGTTCTGCTCGATCCCGTCCAAGTCGGACGAGGACGGGCTGATCGTCGCCCGCGGCGAGAGCGTCTACGCGGTCCTCAACCTGTACCCCTACAACGGCGGCCACCTGATGGTCGTCCCCTACCGCCATGTCGCCGACTACACCGAGCTCGACGACGCCGAGACGGCCGAGCTGGCCCTGCTGACCAAGCAGGCCATGACCGCGCTGCGGGCGGCGTCCGGGGCGCACGGCTTCAACATCGGGCTGAACCAGGGGAGCGCGGCGGGGGCGGGCATCGCCGCCCACCTGCACCAGCACATCGTGCCCCGATGGGGCGGGGACACCAACTTCATGCCCGTGGTCGGCGCCACCAAGGTGCTGCCCCAGCTGCTCGGCGACACCCGCCGGATGCTGGCGGACGCCTGGCCCCGCTGAGGCCACGGCGCCGGGGCCGGGAGGTGACCCTCCCGGCCCCGGCGTACGAGCACGCTACGCGTCGTAGAGGTCGGCCCTGCCCGGCGACGGGTCCTGCACCGCGCCGCCGACCAGCGACGAGCGGTTGCCGAAGCGCTCCGTGTCGACGCCGTTCTCCTCCAGCACCCGGATCGCGGCGGCGTGCGCCGCCCGCAGCACCGGTGTCGCCGCCCGCAGCGCGTCGTCCGCCATGAAGCGGTGCCGCCACGGCTTGTCGGCCCAGGCGTGGCGGAGTCCGAACGGCTCCGGCAGGACGAGCTTGCCGCCCAGGAAGTCCAGCAGCGGCGGGTACCAGGTGAAGGGGGCGCGCACGGCGAGACGCACCACCTCGGGGGCGTCGATCAGCGGCAGCGTCCGGTCGACCGTCTCCCAGAAGCGGACGGTCTTGGCCACGGTGACCGTCTTCGGCGAGGGCTTGCTGGTGAACAGCGAGTGGACGGGGCCCAGGGCGTGGCCGGTGACCTCCACGCGCAGAGTCTCGTGCAGCACGGTGACGGTGATCATCATGGTGATCACCAGCTGGCCGTCCCAGAGGGTGAACTGGACGCCCAGGTAGTGCCGGTTGCCGCCGCCGAACTGCTGGTGGTTGCAGATCCGCTGGACCTCGTGGCCCTTGACCTGGAAGTTGTCCACGTCCTGGCCCTCGGGCCGGCTGACCGACCCCGCGTTCTCGCCGACCGGGGAGACGATCCAGTGCCGGACGGACGGCTTGGGGAACCCGCCAGAGTTCAGCGGGCCGCGCTCCAGCAGCTTCAGCTTGTCGTGGATGGCCCGTATGACGTCCCAGCTCCGGAACTGGTTGATCTCCTTGCCGGGGTCCTTGGAGACCAGCTCCTCCGCCATCTGCCAGCTGCCCCAGCGGGTGCCCATGCCGAGTATGCCCTTGGGGCCGGCGTAGAAGACGACGTTGGAGTGCTGCTCGGCGGTCAGCTTCTGGAGGCCCTGGCGCAGCTGTTCGCGGGAGGTCTCGTTCGGGTTGCCGGGGACGGCCTCGGGGATCTTGGCGCCGACGCCGCCGCCGGACAGCAGGCTGTCCCAGCGGTCCCGCAGATCCCGGGCGGTGGACTCGCAGATCCGCTTGGCGAGCAGCCAGCCGATCACCGGCGCGACGATCATGCCGCGGATGTAGTAGCCCCAGAACCCGGAGAACGGAAGCTTCAGCAGCATGATCACGGCCAGTGCGCCGAGGCCCACCAGCAGCACGGTGCCGGCCGCCCCCGCGCGCTTGTTCTGGGCGCCCGCGAGAGTGCGGCGGAGCTGGAAGACGCCCATCCACAGCAGCAGTCCGGGCAGGAAGAGCAGCCCGCACAGCACCATCACGACGGTGAGCCGGGTGTCCCGCTCCTTGCGGATGCGGGAGGCGGCGAGGCAGTGCTCCACCACCGCCTGCGGTTCGGTGCCGAAGGACTGGATCAGTCCCGCGCGTCCGCCGCCGAGCATTCTGACCTGCACGGCGCGGGCGAAGGCCTCGCCCAGGTTCGGCTCGAAGAGGGAGAACCTGCCCTTCTTCACATCCGACTTGTGCCAGTCGCTGTTGGCGCCCAGGATGTCGGCGACCGGGCTGTCCCGGTACGCGGCCGACGCCAGGGCATGCGTCGCCGCGGTCTGTCCGGCCGACCCCGTGAGCGGGACCTGGGCCCCGGGTGAGAAATCGAATCCGTCTGTCACTACCGCCCCCATCGCCGCAAGCGTCCGCACTGCGGCCTGTTCCCAACTGCCGCGCCCCGCACACCTGGTGAGCTGGGCACCTGAAGCGTATCGGGGGCGGGGCGGGCGCGGCAGTGGACATTCGGGGGGCGCCCGCCCCGAGCGGGCCGCGACGGGTGTTTTCGGTCAGCGGGCGCCGGCCCCCGCCTCCTCGCGCATCCGGTCGGCGACCTGCTGCGGCATGGGCTCGTGGCGGGCGTAGGCCCGGCTGAACCGGCCGGTGCCGTGGGACAGCGAGCGCAGGTCCACCGCGTACCGGCCGATCTCGATCTCCGGCACCTCGGCCCGCACCAACGTCCGTGCTTCATCCGTCTGTTCGGTGCCGACGACCCGGCCGCGGCGGCCCGAGAGGTCGCTCATCACCTGGCCCACGTACTCGTCCGCCACCAGGACCTCGACTTCGGCCACCGGCTCCAGGAGACGGATGCGCGCCTCGGCCGCCGCCTCCCGCAGGGCCAGGGCGCCCGCCGTCTGGAAGGCCGCGTCCGACGAGTCCACGGAGTGCGCCTTGCCGTCGCGCAGGGTGATCCGCACGTCGACCAGCGGATGCCCGGAGACGACGCCCCGCGCGGCCTGCGCGCGCACGCCCTTCTCCACCGAGGTGATGAACTGGCGCGGAACCGCCCCTCCCACGACCTTGTCGACGAACTCGATCCCGGAGCCCGCGGGCAGCGGCTCGACGTCGATCTCGCAGATCGCGTACTGGCCGTGGCCGCCGGACTGCTTGACGTGGCGGCCGCGGCCGGCCGCGGCCGCGCCGAACGTCTCCCGCAGCTGCACCAGGTGGGGGACGACGTCGACCTGCACGCCGTAGCGCGTGCGCAGCCGTTCCAGGGCCACGTCGGCGTGCGCCTCGCCCATGCACCAGAGCACCACCTGGTGGGTGTCCTGGTTCTGTTCGAGCCGCAGGGTCGGGTCCTCGGCGGCGAGCCGGGCGAGCCCCTGCGAGAGCTTGTCCTCGTCCGCCTTGCTGTGGGCCCGGACGGCGAGCGGCAGCAGCGGGTCCGGCATGCGCCACGGCTCCATCAGCAGCGGCTCGTCCCTGCCGGACAGGGTGTCCCCGGTCTCCGCGCGGGACAGCTTCGCGACACAGGCCAGGTCACCGGCGACGGCGTGCGGCAGCGGCCGCTGCTGCTTGCCGAAGGGCGCGGTGAGCGCGCCGACCTTCTCGTCCACGTCGTGGTCCTCGTGCCCGCGGTCCGCCGGCCCGTGCCCCGACACGTGGACGGTCTCGTCGGGGCGCAGCGTCCCGGAGAACACCCGCACCAGCGACAGCCGGCCGACGTACGGGTCCGAGGCGGTCCTGACGACCTCGGCCGCCAGCGGGCCGGCCGGATCGCAGACGAGGGCGGGGCGGGCGGTGCCGTCCGGGGCCGTCACGGCCGGGGCGGGGTGCTCCAGCGGTGTCGGGAAGCCGCCCGTGATCAGCTCCAGCAGTTCGACGGTGCCCAGCCCCTGACGGGCGTCGCCGGTGGCCGGGGCGGCGGCGAGCACGGGGTGGAAGGTGCCGCGGGCCACGGCCTTCTCCAGGTCGCCGACGAGCGTCGTGAGAGCGATCTCCTCGCCGCCGAGATAGCGGTCCATCAGGGTCTCGTCCTCGCTCTCCGCGATGATCCCCTCGATCAGGCGGTTGCGGGCCTCGTCGACGAGCGCCGTCTCGCCGGGCGCCGGGTCCCGCTCGGTGCGCACTCCGGAGGCGTAGTCGTAGACCTTGCGGCTGAGGAGCCCCGTCAGACCGGTCACCGGGCTGTGCCCGTCAGGGCGGGGGGTGCCGTACCGGGGCAGGTGGAGCGGCAGCACGGCGTCCGGGTCGTCGCCGCCGAAGAGACGGCCGCAGACGGACGTGAGCTCGTCGAAGCCGGTCCGCGCGGTCTCCAGGTGGGTGACGACGATGGCGCGCGGCATGCCGACCGCCGCGCACTCCTCCCACACCGCACGGGTCGCCCCGTCGACGGCGCCGGCCTCCTGCGCGGCCGAGACCACGAAGAGGGCCGCGTCCGCCGCCCGCAGACCGGCCCGCAGCTCGCCGACGAAGTCGGCGTATCCGGGGGTGTCCAGAAGGTTGATCTTGCACCCGTCCCAGGCGAGGGGGACGAGCGAGAGCTGTACGGAGCGCTGCTGGCGGTGCTCGATCCCGTCGTGGTCGGAGACCGTCGCACCGTCCTCGACCCGGCCGGCCCGGTTGACCGCTCCCGCGGTCAGCGCGAGGGCCTCGACGAGGGTGGTCTTGCCCGATCCGCTGTGGCCGACCAGCACCACGTTCCGTACGGACGCGGGATGGTCGGCCGTTACCGCTCTGCCGGCGGCTCCGGGGTGTGTGCGTGATGTGGCGCCCATGGTCCTGCCTCCCGATCGGTGGCGCGGGGGAGCGGATCCGCGGGCGCGGGAGGCCGGGACGGGCCCCGGGCGGTGTCCGGGGCAGGTCCGGCGGTGCCCGCGGTCGTGATTCGAGCTTTCCACTGTCGGCAGGTCGCGTCCATACGTCGGACCGCGCCCGTCCCGCCCGGGTCCCGGCGCCCGGTCGCGCCGGTCGTGACTACGATGGGCCAGCCGGTGGCCGAAGGGGCCGCGCGGCTCACCGAGCCCTCGGGAAGGCCATGCTGAACAAGTACGCGCGTGCATTCTTCACGCGTGTCCTCACACCGTTCGCCGCGTTTCTGCTCCGCCGCGGGGTGAGCCCCGACGCCGTCACCCTCGTCGGCACCGCCGGTGTCATGGCGGGAGCGCTGGTCTTCTTCCCCAGGGGCGAGTTCTTCTGGGGCACGATCGTCATCACCCTGTTCGTGTTCTCGGACCTCGTCGACGGCAACATGGCGCGCCAGGCCGGCGTCTCCAGCCGCTGGGGCGCGTTCCTCGACTCCACGCTGGACCGGGTCGCCGACGGCGCGATCTTCGGCGGCTTCGCCCTCTGGTACGCGGGCAACGGCGACAACGACGTGCTCTGCGCGGTCTCGATCTTCTGTCTCGCCAGCGGACAGGTCGTCTCGTACACCAAGGCGCGCGGGGAGTCGATCGGCCTGCCGGTGGCCGTGAACGGCCTCATCGAGCGTGCCGAGCGACTGGTGATCTCCCTGGTCGCCGCGGGCCTCGCCGGGCTCCACGCCTTCGGCGTCCCGGGCATCGACATCCTGCTGCCGATCGCGCTGTGGATCGTCGCGGTGGGCAGCCTGGTGACCCTCGGGCAGCGGGTGGTGACCGTGCGCCGCGAGTCGGCCGAGGCGGAGGCCGAGGCGGCGGCAGGTGCCGGCGCGGCCGGTGCGGGCGCCGCGGAGACGGGTGCCGCAGGGACGGGCGCTGCCGGTACGGGCGCCGCGGACGCGCGGTCGCAGGGAGGCGAGAGCCCGTGATGCGCGACCGCCTCACCGACGCCCTGTACGGACTGGGCTGGGCCGCCGTGAAGAAGATGCCCGAGCCGGCCGCCGCCCGCCTCGGGCGCACCATCGCCGACACCGTCTGGAAGCGCCGCGGCAAAGGCGTGCTGCGGCTGGAGGCCAACCTCGCCCGGGTCGTACCCGACGCGGGCCCCGAGCGCCTGGCCGAGCTGTCGAAGGCCGGGATGCGCTCGTACATGCGCTACTGGATGGAGTCCTTCCGGCTGCCCGCCTGGAGCCAGGAGCGCGCCGCCCACAGCTTCGACCCCAAGGACGTGCACCACCTCACCGACGGGCTCGCCACGGGCCGCGGCGTCGTCCTCGCCCTGCCCCACCTCGCCAACTGGGACGTGGCCGGGATCTGGGTGACGCGCGCGCTGGGCGTCCCGTTCACCACCGTCGCCGAGCGCCTCAAGCCGGAGAGCCTCTACGACCGCTTCGTGGCCTACCGCGAGAGCCTCGGCATGGAGGTGCTGCCGCACACCGGGGGAGCCGCCTTCGGCACCCTCGCCCGGCGGCTGCGCGACGGCGGGCTGGTCTGCCTGGTCGCCGACCGGGACCTGTCGTCGTCCGGCGTGGAGGTCGACTTCTTCGGCTCCACGGCACGGATGCCGGCCGGACCCGCCCTGCTCGCCCAGCAGACCGGCGCCCTGCTGCTGCCGGTCACCCTCTGGTACGACGGGACCCCCGTGATGAAGGGCCGCGTCCACCCGCCCGTGGAGGTGCCCGGGTCGGGCACGCGGGCCGAGAAGACGTCCTCCATGACGCAGGCCCTCGCCGACGCCTTCGCCGGGGGCATCGCCGACCACCCGGAGGACTGGCACATGCTGCAACGGCTCTGGCTCGCCGATCTCGAGGAGCGCCCCGCGTGAAGATCGGCATCGTCTGCCCGTACTCCTGGGACGTGCCCGGCGGTGTGCAGTTCCACATCAGGGACCTCGCCGAGCACCTCATCCGGCTGGGCCACGAGGTCTCCGTCCTCGCCCCCGCCGACGACGACACACCGCTGCCGCCGTACGTCGTCTCCGCCGGCCGCGCGGTCCCGGTCCCGTACAACGGCTCCGTGGCCCGGCTCAACTTCGGCTTCCTCTCGGCGGCCCGGGTGCGGCGCTGGCTGCACGAGGGCACGTTCGACGTGATCCACATCCACGAGCCCGCCTCCCCGTCGCTCGGCCTGCTCTCGTGCTGGGCCGCGCAGGGGCCGATCGTGGCCACCTTCCACACGTCCAACCCGCGCTCGCGGGCCATGATCGCCGCCTATCCGATCCTCCAGCCCGCGCTGGAGAAGATCAGCGCCCGCGTCGCGGTGAGCGAGTACGCGCGGCGCACCCTCGTCGAGCACCTCGGCGGCGACGCGGTCGTCATCCCCAACGGCGTCGACGTCGGCTTCTTCGAGAAGGCGGAGCCCAAGAAGGAGTGGCAGGGGGACACCATCGGCTTCATCGGCCGCATCGACGAGCCGCGCAAGGGCCTGCCGGTGCTGATGAAGGCCCTGCCCGCGATCCTCGCCGAGCACCCCGGGGCCCGGCTCCTCGTCGCCGGCCGCGGCGACGAGGAGGAGGCCGTCGCCTCGCTGCCCCGCGAGATGCGCTCGCGCGTCGAGTTCCTCGGGATGGTCAGCGACGAGGACAAGGCGCGGCTGCTGCGCAGCGTGGACGTGTACGTGGCCCCGAACACCGGGGGCGAGAGCTTCGGCATCATCCTGGTCGAGGCGATGTCGGCCGGCGCCCCCGTGCTCGCCGCCGACCTGGACGCGTTCGCGCAGGTGCTGGACCAGGGCGCGGCGGGGGAGCTCTTCGCGAACGAGGACGCCGACGCGCTGGCCGCCGCGGCGGTCCGGCTGCTGCGGGACCCGGAGCGGCGCGCGGAACTGCGCGCCCGGGGCAGCGCGCACGTGCGCCGCTTCGACTGGTCGACCGTCGGCGCGGACATCCTCGCGGTCTACGAGACGGTGACGGACGGCGCCGCCTCGGTCGCCGCCGACGAACGCACCGGCCTGCGCGCCCGCTTCGGCCTCGCCGCCCGCGACTGAGCCCACGACCGGCCCGGGGACGACCGGGCCGGTCCCGGGGCGCGGTGCCGTGCCCGGACGCCCCCGCCGCGGGGCGGGAGCCGGGCGCGGGGGAGCGCGGCAGGGCGGGGGGCCGTCCCCGGTCCGCGGGGCGGCGCGGGCCGCCCGCCCCGCGGACCGGGGACGGCCCCCGGCAGCCCGGGGTGACTTCACGCCACGGCCCGGCCGGTAGCCTTGCCGCCCGTGAGCACCTTGATCTGGATCGTCGTCGCCCTCGTGCTGATCGGCATGTACCTCAGCTGGACCGCCGGCCGGCTCGACCGGCTCCACGCCCGGATCGACGCGGCGCGCGCCGCCCTCGACGCGCAGCTCCTGCGCCGTGCCTCGGTGGCCCAGGAGCTGGCGACCTCCGGTGTGCTCGACCCCGCCGCGTCGATCGTCCTCTACGAGGCCGCACACGACGCGAGGCAGTCGGAGGAGGAGCACCGGGAGGTGGCCGAGAGCGAGCTGAGCGCGGCGCTGCGCGCGGTGTTCGGCGAGCCCGAGCAGGTCGAGGCGCTGCGCGAGGTGCCGGGCGGCGACGAGGCCGCGACCGAACTGGCGCAGGCGGTACGGCGGGTGCCCATGGCCCGGCGCTTCCACAACGACGCGGTGCGCGCGGCACGTGCGCTGCGCAGGCACCGCAAGGTGCGCTGGTTCCGGCTCGCGGGTCACGCGCCGTTCCCGATGGCCTTCGAGATGGACGACGAGCCCCCGACAGCGCTGGCCGACCGCCCCTCCTGACCCCTTCCCGCAGCCCGCTCCCAGAGGTTCCCGCGCCTCCCCGCCCCCGGGGCGATCCCTCCCGCGCGGTCTCCCGGCCCGGACCGCCCCCGCGCGGACGCGGGTCCGGCCGCCGCGAGTCCGCTCGCCTCGGGCCGTCCGGCGGCCGCACGCCGCCCCAACAACCGCGTCACCCCGGCCCTTTGGCCTGCTCCGTGCGGCGCGGAACGGCCCTGTGACCCCCTCAGGAGCCCTCCGGCCTCCTCCTCGGCGCTCCAAAACGATCCACCGCCTGTTCATTGGCCCTTGATGTGGACTGGTCCGTGGCTGTTCCATCAGGGACGCATCGCATCGTCGTCATCGAGTGAGGTCCTCCGTGTCCGTCAACCCCACCCCGCAGCCCGCCGACGCCCCGGCGACCGGAACCTCCCGCGTCAAGCGCGGCATGGCCGAGCAGCTCAAGGGCGGTGTGATCATGGACGTGGTCAACGCCGAGCAGGCGAAGATCGCCGAGGACGCCGGCGCCGTCGCGGTCATGGCGCTGGAGCGGGTGCCCGCCGACATCCGCAAGGACGGCGGAGTGGCCCGGATGTCCGACCCGAACATGATCGAGGAGATCATCGGGGCGGTCTCCATCCCCGTCATGGCCAAGTCCCGCATCGGCCACTTCGTCGAGGCCCAGGTGCTCCAGTCCCTCGGCGTCGACTACATCGACGAGTCCGAGGTCCTCACCCCGGCCGACGAGGTCAACCACTCCGACAAGTGGGCCTTCACCACGCCCTTCGTCTGCGGTGCCACCAACCTCGGCGAGGCCCTGCGCCG
Source organism: Streptomyces genisteinicus (assembly GCF_014489615.1). Classification (GTDB taxonomy): domain Bacteria; phylum Actinomycetota; class Actinomycetes; order Streptomycetales; family Streptomycetaceae; genus Streptomyces; species Streptomyces genisteinicus. The sequence goes on along the minus strand of NZ_CP060825.1, from coordinate 1,127,542 downwards.
GATCGCCGAGGGCGCGGCCATGATCCGCTCCAAGGGCGAGGCCGGCACCGGCAACGTCGTCGAGGCCGTCCGTCACCTGCGCCAGATCAAGAACGAGATCGCCCGCCTGCGCGGCTTCGACAACAACGAGCTCTTCGCCGCCGCCAAGGACCTGCGCGCGCCGTACGAGCTCGTCAAGGAGGTCGCCGAGCTCGGCAAGCTCCCCGTGGTGCTGTTCTCCGCCGGCGGTGTCGCCACCCCCGCGGACGCCGCGCTGATGCGCCAGCTCGGCGCCGAGGGCGTCTTCGTCGGTTCCGGCATCTTCAAGTCCGGCGACCCGGCGAAGCGGGCCGCCGCCATCGTCAAGGCGACCACGTTCTACGACGACCCGAAGATCATCGCGGACGCCTCCCGGAACCTGGGCGAGGCCATGGTCGGCATCAACTGCGACACCCTCCCCGAGGCCGAGCGCTACGCGAACCGGGGCTGGTGATGACCTCACCCGTGATCGGTGTCCTGGCTCTCCAGGGCGACGTCCGGGAGCACCTGATCGCCCTGGCCGCGGCGGACGCCGTGGCCAGGCCGGTCCGGCGGCCCGAGGAGCTGGCCGGGGTCGACGGCCTGGTGATCCCCGGCGGCGAGTCCACGACCATGTCCAAGCTCGCGAACCTCTTCGGCATGATGGAGCCGCTGCGCGAGCGCATCGCGGCCGGGCTGCCCGTCTACGGCACCTGCGCCGGCCTGATCATGCTCGCCGACAAGATCCTCGACCCGCGGTCGGGCCAGGAGACCCTCGGCGGCATCGACATGATCGTGCGCCGCAACGCCTTCGGCCGCCAGAACGAGTCCTTCGAGGCCACGGTCGAGGTGACCGGCGTCGGTCCCGTGGAGGGCGTCTTCATCCGGGCCCCCTGGGTGGAGTCCGTCGGCGCGGAGACCGAGGTGCTCGCCGAGCACGGCGGCCACATCGTCGCCGTCCGGCAGGGCGCCGTGCTCGCCACCTCGTTCCACCCGGAGCTCACCGGGGACCACCGCGTCCACGCGCTTTTCGTCGAGATGGTGCGCGCGGGCAGGTGACCCGATCCCGGTAGGATCTCTGGGGTTCGTTCAGTAAAGGGTTACGCGAAGGAGACAGGCAGATGTCCGGCCACTCTAAATGGGCTACGACGAAGCACAAGAAGGCCGTGATCGACGCCAAGCGCGGCAAGCTCTTCGCGAAGCTGATCAAGAACATCGAGGTGGCGGCGCGTACCGGCGGCGCCGACATCGACGGCAACCCGACCCTCTTCGACGCCATCCAGAAGGCGAAGAAGAGCTCGGTGCCCAACAAGAACATCGACTCGGCGGTCAAGCGCGGCGGTGGCCTCGAGGCCGGCGGCGTCGACTACGAGACGATCATGTACGAGGGCTACGGGCCCAACGGTGTCGCGGTGCTCATCGAGTGCCTCACCGACAACCGCAACCGTGCCGCGTCCGACGTCCGCGTCGCCATGACGCGCAACGGCGGCTCCATGGCCGACCCGGGCTCGGTGTCCTACCTGTTCAACCGCAAGGGCGTCGTCATCGTCCCCAAGGGTGAACTGTCCGAGGACGACGTCCTCGGAGCCGTCCTCGACGCCGGCGCCGAGGAGGTCAACGACATCGGCGAGTCCTTCGAGGTGCTCAGCGAGGCCACCGACCTGGTCGGCGTCCGCACCGCACTGCAGGAGGCCGGCATCGACTACGACTCGGCCGAGGCCAACTTCGTCCCGACCATGCAGGTCGAGCTGGACGAGGAGGGCGCGCGCAAGATCTTCAAGCTGATCGACGCGCTGGAGGACAGCGACGACGTGCAGAACGTCTTCGCCAACTTCGACGTGTCCGACGACGTCATGGCGAAGGTCGACGCCTGACGCGGCCTCACAACGGCGCCACCGGACGGGCCGACGGGGAGACACCCCCGTCGGCCCGTCCGCGCGTTGTCGGCGGCAGCCGATAGCCTGCACGAACAGGTGACCGGAGAACCGGAGAAGGGGGGACGGCGTGCGCGTACTCGGTGTGGACCCCGGGCTGACGCGGTGCGGTGTCGGCGTCGTCGAGGGCGTGGCCGGCCGTCCGCTGACCATGCGGGGCGTCGGCGTCGTGCGCACCCCGTCCGACGAGGAGCTGGGCCGCCGCCTGGTCGCCGTCGAGCAGGGCATCGAGGCCTGGCTGGACGAGCACCGGCCGGACATCGTCGTCGTGGAGCGCGTCTTCAGCCAGCACAACGTCCGCACGGTCATGGGCACCGCCCAGGCCAGCGCGGTCGCCATGCTCTGCGCGTCCCGGCGCGGCCTGCCCGTCGCCCTGCACACCCCCAGCGAGGTCAAGGCCGCCGTCACCGGGAGCGGCCGTGCCGACAAGGCGCAGGTCGGGGCCATGGTCACCCGGCTGCTGCGGCTCGACGCACCGCCGAAGCCCGCCGACGCGGCCGACGCCCTCGCCCTCGCCATCTGCCACATCTGGCGCGCCCCCGCGCAGAACCGCCTCCAGCAGGCGGTGACGGCCCACCGGGCCGCCCGGCCCGCCGCCCACGTTCCGCCCGTCAGGAAAGGCCCGACCGCATGATCGCCTTTGTGAGCGGCCCCGTCGCCGCACTCGCCCCCACCACCGCGGTGATCGAGGTCGGCGGCATCGGGATGGCCGTGCAGTGCGCCCCGAACACCCTCTCCACCCTGCGCGTCGGCCAGGAGGCCAGACTCGCGACCTCCCTGGTGGTCCGCGAGGACTCGCTCACCCTGTACGGCTTCGCCGACGACGACGAACGCCAGGTGTTCGAGCTGCTCCAGACGGCGAGCGGGGTCGGTCCCCGCCTCGCCCAGGCGATGCTCGCCGTCCACACCCCGGACGCACTGCGGGTGGCGGTCGCCACCGCCGACGAGAAGGCCCTCACCGCCGTGCCGGGCATCGGGAAGAAGGGCGCCCAGAAGCTGCTCCTGGAGCTCAAGGACCGCCTCGGCGAGCCGCTGGGCACCGTCCCCGCCGTCGGCGCCCCGGTGACCCAGTCCTGGCGCGACCAGCTCCACGCCGCCCTGCTGGGCCTCGGATACGCCACCCGTGAGGCGGACGAGGCCGTCACCGCCGTCGCCCCCCAGGCGGAGTCCATGGGCCCCGCCCCCGCCGTCGGACCGCTCCTGCGCGCCGCCCTGCAGACGCTGAACCGCACCCGCTGACCGGCCGGCGCCCGGCCCTTCGGTGGACGCGCCCCCGCGCCGGCACCCGAGCCCCCCGCCCCCGGCCGGGCCCCTGCTCACGCCCCGTCCGGGGCACCCGTCACCATCCGCGCAAGAAGGCAGAAGACACCACGTGAACTGGGACGACGACACCACCGCCGACACCGAGCAGCGCCTCGTCGGCCCGTCGGCCGACGGCGAGGACCAGGCCGTGGAGGCCGCCCTGCGCCCGAAGTCGCTGCACGAGTTCGTCGGCCAGGAGCGGGTGCGCGAACAGCTCGACCTGGTGCTCAAGGCGGCCCTGGCCCGCGGCGCCACCGCCGACCACGTGCTGCTCTCGGGGGCCCCGGGCCTCGGCAAGACCACCCTGTCGATGATCATCGCCGCCGAGATGAACGCACCGATCCGGATCACCTCGGGCCCCGCCATCCAGCACGCGGGCGACCTCGCGGCGATCCTCTCCTCCCTCCAGGAGGGCGAGGTCCTCTTCCTCGACGAGATCCACCGGATGTCCCGGCCGGCCGAGGAGATGCTGTACATGGCCATGGAGGACTTCCGGGTCGACGTGATCGTCGGCAAGGGCCCCGGAGCCACCGCCATCCCGCTGGAGCTCCCGCCGTTCACGCTGGTCGGCGCCACGACCCGGGCGGGTCTGCTGCCGCCGCCGCTGCGCGACCGCTTCGGCTTCACCGCCCACATGGAGTTCTACGAGCCCGCGGAGCTGGAGCGGGTGCTCCACCGGTCCGCGCAGCTGCTGGACGTGGGGATCGACGCGGAGGGTGCGGCCGAGATCGCCGGACGCTCCCGTGGTACCCCCCGTATCGCCAACCGGCTGCTGCGCCGTGTGCGGGACTACGCCCAGGTCAAGGCGGACGGGCTCGTCAACCGTGAGGTGGCGGCTGCCGCCCTCGCCGTGTACGAGGTGGACAGCCGGGGTCTGGACCGGCTCGACCGCGCCGTGCTGCAGGCGCTGCTCAAGCTGTTCGGCGGCGGCCCGGTGGGCCTGTCCACCCTCGCCGTCGCGGTCGGTGAGGAACGGGAGACGGTGGAGGAGGTCGCCGAGCCGTTCCTGGTCCGGGAGGGACTGCTGGCCCGGACGCCCCGGGGACGGGTGGCCACACCGGCGGCCTGGGCCCACCTCGGACTCACCCCGCCCCAGCAGGCGCCGGGCGCAAGCGGACAACAGGGGCTCTTCGGGGCGTGACGGCGAGGAGAGTCGTCCGGTGCGGAACCCCGGTGGGATGCTGGGCGTTGTTCCAGTGATGCGGACTCGCTTAGACTCCGCCGATGCCGCCCTTCCAGGGACGGCGTGCCCACCCCCGTATACAGGCCGTTCGTCAGCGCGGTCGTGCGAAGGAATTCCCCGCCGTGGATATCTTGACCCTCCTCCCCTTCATCGTGCTCATCGGGGCCATGTTCCTGATGACCCGCTCCGCCAAGAAGAAGCAGCAGGCAGCCGCGAACATGCGCGACTCGATGCAGCCCGGCACCGGAGTGCGGACCATCGGTGGCATGTACGCGACCGTCAAGGAGGTCAACGACGACACGGTCCTCCTCGAGGCGGCGCCCGGCGTGCACCTCGTCTTCGGCAAGAACGCCGTCGGCGCGGTCCTCTCCGACGAGGAGTACAACCGCATCGTCCACGGTGACGACGACGCCCACGACGACGGCTCCACCGTCGTCCCGGACGACGCCTCCTCGCTGACCGCCGGCTCCGACGACGCCTCCGCGGACTCCGACCGCGTCGACCTGGGCAAGAAGGACGACGCCGACGAGGCCAAGGACGCCAGGACCGACGGCAAGGCCGACGGCGAGGGCGACGCGAAGTAGTCATGATCGGGGACCGCCGCGGCGCACGGGCGCCGCGCGGTCCCCGGGTCGTGCCGACGCAACCCGGGGGCAGGCCCCACAACACTTCGTGGCCGCCGCGGCGCACACCCGGCGCCGGGGCGGTTGGACAGGGAGAAACGAGAAGGTGGCAGCACCGAACAGGGGCCGAAGGCCCACGGGGTCTCAGGGGAAGCCGGGGCGCGCCCTGGCTCTGATCCTGATCGCCATGGTCGCGCTCACGGGCGGCATGTTCTGGGCGGGTCAGCTCACGCCGCGCCTGGGCATCGACCTGGCGGGCGGTACGACCATCACGCTCGAGGCGAAGAACCAGCCGGGCGCCCCGAACGCCATCAACGAGACCAACATGAACACCGCGGTCGGCATCATCGAGCGCCGTGTCAATGGTCTGGGTGTCTCCGAGGCCGAGGTTCAGACCCAGGGCGACTCGAACATCATCGTCAACATCCCCAAGGGGACCAACTCCCAGCAGGCCCGGGAGCAGGTCGGCACCACCGCCCAGCTCTACTTCCGGCCGGTGCTGACGGTCGCGGCCGGCGCCCCGAACCAGGAGCAGCCCGCCCCGAGCCCCAGCCCGAGCGCCTCGGAGTCCGGCAAGCCCGCCGACGGCGACAAGGCCACGGACAAGCCGGAGGCCGGCGCACCGTCCCCCTCCGCGACCACCCAGGGCCGCGCGGTCACCGAGGGCCTGAAGGCCCCGGCCGCCACCCCGTCGCCGTCGGGTTCCGGCGAGCCGGAGGCATCCGAGAGCCCGGCGCCGTCCGACACCCCCGCGCCGGACCCGTCGGCCGACCCGGCCACCGCCGCGCTCCAGAAGAAGTTCGCCGAGCTGGACTGCTCCGACGACAAGGTCCGCGGCACGCTCGGGGACAACGTCAAGCCCGCCGACACCACCGTCGCCTGCGGCATGAACAGCGCCGACCAGTGGGAGAAGTACATCCTCGGCCCGGCCGAGGTGGACGGCAAGGACGTCGACGACGCCAAGGGCGAGCTCGACCAGCAGCGTGGCCTGTGGAAGGTCACGATGGAGTTCACCGACTCCGGCGCCAAGAAGTTCTCCACCATCACCAGCCGCCTGTCGCAGCAGCAGCCCCCGATGAACCAGTTCGCCATCGTCCTCGACGGCGAAGTGGTCTCGGCCCCCCAGGTGAACCAGACGCTGAGCGCCAGCGCCGAGATCACCGGTGACTTCACCCAGGAGTCCGCCCAGAACCTGGGCAACATCCTCTCCTACGGTGCCCTGCCCCTGACCTTCGAGGAGCAGAGCGTCACCACCGTCACCGCCGCGCTCGGCGGGGAGCAGCTCCAGGCCGGCCTCATCGCCGGTGCCATCGGCCTCGCGCTCGTCATCGTGTACCTGGTCGTCTACTACCGCGGCCTGTCGCTGATCGCGATCCTGAGCCTGCTGGCCTCCGCGATCCTGACGTACACGCTCATGGCGCTGCTCGGCCCGGCCATCGGCTTCGCGCTGAACCTGCCGGCCGTCTGCGGTGCCATCGTGGCCATCGGTATCACCGCCGACTCGTTCATCGTGTACTTCGAACGCATCCGGGACGAGATCCGCGAGGGACGCACCCTGCGCCCGGCCGTCGAGCGTGCCTGGCCGCGGGCGCGGCGCACGATCCTCGTCTCCGACTTCGTGTCGTTCCTCTCCGCCGTCGTGCTGTTCGTCGTCACCGTCGGCAAGGTGCAGGGCTTCGCCTTCACGCTGGGTCTGACGACGCTGCTCGACGTCGTGGTGGTCTTCTTCTTCACCAAGCCGCTGATGACGATCCTCGCGCGGACGAAGTTCTTCGCGAGCGGCCACAAGTGGTCCGGCCTCGACCCGAAGCGGCTCGGCGCCAAGCCTCCGCTGCGCCGTTCCCGCCGCGTGTCCGTCCCCACCGACCCGAAGGAGGCGTGAGATGTCGCGACTCGGCAATCTCGGCGCCCGTCTCTACCGCGGTGAGGTCGGATACGACTTCGTCGCCAAGCGCAGGTTCTGGTACGCCGTCTCCATCCTGATCACCATCACGGCGATCGTGGGCCTGGCGGTGCGCGGCCTGAACATGGGCATCGAGTTCAAGGGCGGCGCCGTCTTCACCACGCCCAAGGCCGAGGTCTCGGTCTCGCAGGCGCAGGAAGTGGCGGAGGAGGCCTCCGGCCACCTCGCCATCGTCCAGGAGCTCGGCACCGGCGGCATGCGCATCCAGGTCAGCGAGCTGGACACGGCGCAGGCCGACCGTGTCCAGACGGAGCTGGCCGAGGAGTTCGGCGTCGACCGGGAGAAGATCAACGCCGAGCTGGTCGGACCGAGCTGGGGCGAGCAGATCGCCAACAAGGCGTGGACCGGCCTCGGGGTCTTCATGATCCTGGTGGTGATCTACCTGGCGATCGCCTTCGAGTGGCGCATGGCCATCGCCGCCCTGATCGCCCTGATCCACGACATCACCATCACGGTCGGTGTGTACGCCCTGGTCGGGCTCGAGGTCACCCCGGGCACGGTGATCGGTCTGCTGACCATTCTCGGTTACTCGCTCTACGACACGGTCGTCGTCTTCGACTCCCTCAAGGAGAGTTCGAAGGACATCACCAAGCAGACCCGCTGGACCTACAGCGACGTCGCCAACCGCAGCATCAACAGCACCCTGGTGCGTTCCATCAACACCACGGTCGTGGCGCTCCTGCCGGTCGCCGGCCTGCTGTTCATCGGCGGCGGCGTCCTCGGCGCCGGCATGCTGAACGACATCTCGCTGTCGCTGTTCGTCGGCCTCGCGGCCGGCGCCTACTCCTCGATCTTCATCGCCACGCCGCTCGTCGCCGACCTCAAGGAGCGCGAGCCGCAGATGAAGGCCCTCAAGAAGCGGGTCCTCGCCAAGCGCGCGGCCGCCGCGGCCAAGGGCGAGACGGACGACGGCTCCGGACCGGACCCCGACGACGACGGCGTGGAGACCGACGACGCGGCACCCGCGGCGGCCGGCGCCGTGGTCGGCCAGCGCCGCGGCCGGGGTCGTCCCTCGGGCAGGAGCCGATGAGCGCCGAGGACACCCGCGACCTGCTGCTCAGCCGCATCCGGGACGTGGCCGACTACCCGAAGCCGGGAGTGGTGTTCAAGGACATCACGCCCCTGCTCGCCGACCCGGTCGCCTTCACCGCGCTGACGGACGAGCTGAGCGGCATCTGCGAGCGGCACGGCGCCACGAAGATCGTCGGCCTGGAGGCCCGCGGCTTCATCCTCGCCGCCCCGGTGGCCGTCCGCTCCGGCATCGGCTTCGTCCCGGTCCGCAAGGCGGGCAAGCTGCCCGGCGCCACGCTGTCCCAGGCGTACGAGCTGGAGTACGGCACCGCCGAGATCGAGGTGCACGCCGAGGACCTCGGCGCGGGCGACCGCGTCATGGTCATCGACGACGTCCTCGCCACCGGCGGCACCGCCGAGGCCTCGCTGGACCTGATCCGGCGGGCCGGTGCCGACGTCGCGGGCGTCGCCGTCCTGATGGAGCTCACGTTCCTGGGCGGGCGGGCCCGGCTGGACGGCGCACTGCGCGGAGCGCCGCTCGACGCGCTGATCACGCTCTGACACATCGCGCACACCGCCGCGTCCGAGGTGCCCCGGGGAGTCTCCCCGGGGCACCTCGCGTGTCCGGGGCCTCACCCGGAGGGCTGACCGGCATCCGGGTGCCCCGCCTCGTGCGCGACCGTACGGCCGGATCGATACCATGGGCTTTCCGGGCCTGACCGGGGCTCCGGAACCGCACGAGGAGTGCCCTTGCCAGACGAGGCCCAGTCCGCCGCCGCGCAGCCCGGCCAGCAGGCCGCCGAGCCCACGGCAGCCCCTGCCGTGCCCGAGGCCCAGCCCGCCCGGAAGCCGCAGCCCGCTGTGACGGAGCGCACGGGCCCGGTGCCCGTCTCCGCGCCCAAGCCCGTGCCACCGGCCGCGGCCACCCGCTCCGGCGGGTCCTCGAACCGCGTCCGCGCCCGGCTCGCCCGCCTCGGCGTGCAGCGCTCCTCGCCGTACAACCCCGTGCTGGAGCCGCTGCTGCGCATCGTGCGCAGCAACGACCCCAAGATCGAGACGTCGACGCTCCGCCAGATCGAGAAGGCGTACCAGGTCGCCGAGCGGTGGCACCGCGGTCAGAAGCGCAAGAGCGGCGACCCGTACATCACCCACCCGCTCGCGGTCACCACCATCCTGGCCGAGCTGGGCATGGACCCCGCGACCCTGATGGCCGGTCTGCTGCACGACACGGTCGAGGACACCGAGTACGGCCTGGACCAGCTCCGGCGCGACTTCGGGGACTCGGTCGCCCTGCTCGTCGACGGCGTCACCAAGCTCGACAAGGTGAAGTTCGGCGAGGCCGCGCAGGCCGAGACCGTGCGCAAGATGGTCGTCGCCATGGCCAAGGACCCCCGGGTCCTGGTCATCAAGCTCGCCGACCGGCTCCACAACATGCGCACCATGCGCTACCTCAAGCGGGAGAAGCAGGAGAAGAAGGCCCGCGAGACGCTGGAGATCTACGCCCCGCTCGCCCACCGGCTGGGCATGAACACCATCAAGTGGGAGCTGGAGGACCTCGCGTTCGCGATCCTCTACCCGAAGATGTACGACGAGATCGTGCGCCTGGTCGCCGAGCGGGCCCCCAAGCGCGACGAGTACCTCGCCATAGTGACCGACGAGGTCCAGTCCGACCTCCGTGCCGCCCGGATCAAGGCCACCGTCACGGGACGGCCCAAGCACTACTACAGCGTCTACCAGAAGATGATCGTCCGCGGCAGGGACTTCGCGGAGATCTACGACCTGGTCGGCATCCGCGTCCTCGTCGACACCGTCCGTGACTGCTACGCGGCGCTGGGCACCGTCCACGCCCGCTGGAACCCGGTTCCGGGGCGGTTCAAGGACTACATCGCGATGCCCAAGTTCAACATGTACCAGTCCCTGCACACGACGGTGATCGGCCCCAACGGCAAGCCCGTCGAGCTCCAGATCCGCACCTTCGACATGCACCGCCGCGCCGAGTACGGCATCGCCGCGCACTGGAAGTACAAGCAGGAGACCGTCGCCGGCACCTCCAAGGTCCGCACCGACGTCCCGCGCGCCGCCAAGGGCAGCGCCGGCCAGGACACCGTCAACGACATGGCCTGGCTGCGCCAGCTCCTCGACTGGCAGAAGGAGACCGAGGACCCCGGCGAGTTCCTGGAGTCCCTGCGGTTCGACCTCTCGCGCAACGAGGTCTTCGTCTTCACGCCCAAGGGCGACGTCATCGCCCTGCCCGCCGGCGCGACGCCGGTCGACTTCGCGTACGCGGTCCACACCGAGGTCGGCCACCGGACGATAGGAGCACGGGTCAACGGGCGGCTGGTGCCGCTGGAGTCGACCCTGGACAACGGCGACCTGGTGGAGGTCTTCACCTCCAAGGCGGAGGGCGCCGGGCCGTCCCGTGACTGGCTCGGCTTCGTCAAGTCGCCCCGGGCCCGCAACAAGATCCGCGCCTGGTTCTCCAAGGAGCGCCGGGACGAGGCCATCGAGCAGGGCAAGGACGCCATCGTCCGCGCGATGCGCAAGCAGAACCTGCCCATCCAGCGGATCCTCACCGGCGACTCCCTCGTCACCCTCGCCCACGAGATGCGCTACCCGGACATCTCCTCGCTGTACGCGGCGATCGGCGAGGGCCATGTCGCGGCCCAGGGCGTCGTGCAGAAGCTGGTGCAGGCGCTCGGCGGCGAGGAGGCCGCCAGCGAGGACATCGCGGAGTCGACGCCGCCGTCCCGCAGCCGCTCCACGCGGCGCAACAACGCCGATCCCGGCGTCGTCGTCAAGGGCGTCGAGGACGTCTGGGTCAAGCTCGCCCGGTGCTGCACCCCCGTCCCCGGGGACCCGATCATCGGCTTCGTCACCCGGGGCAGCGGGGTATCCGTGCACCGCGCCGACTGCGTCAACGTCGACTCGCTGTCCCAGCAGCCCGAACGCATCCTCGACGTCGAGTGGGCGCCCACCCAGTCCTCCGTCTTCCTGGTCGCCATCCAGGTCGAGGCGCTGGACCGCTCCCGGCTGCTCTCCGACGTCACCCGCGTCCTGTCCGACCAGCACGTCAACATCCTGTCGGCGGCCGTGCAGACCTCCCGCGACCGGGTGGCCACCTCGCGCTTCACCTTCGAGATGGGCGACCCCAAGCACCTCGGCCACGTCCTCAAGGCCGTCCGCGGCGTGGAGGGCGTCTACGACGTGTACCGCGTCACCTCGGCGCGGCGGCCGTAGGGGCGCCGGCGCGGGGGAAGACGACCGGAGCCCCGGCGGTGTTTCCACCGCCGGGGCTCCGTCCGTATCTGCGGACGCTCAGCCGCCGAACTCCTCCAGGCCCTTCAGGGCCTGGTCGAGCAGGGCCTGCCGGCCCTCCAGCTCCCGGGAGAGCTTGTCGGCACGGGCGTTGTTGCCCGAGGCGCGGGCCGTGTCGATCTGCTCACGCAGCTTGTCGACGGCCGCCTGGAGCTGCCCCGTCAGACCGGCGGCACGCGCACGCGCCTCCGGGTTCGTCCGGCGCCACTCGTTCTCCTCGGACTCCTGGATGGCACGCTCCACCGCGTGCATCCGGCCCTCCACCTTCGGGCGGGCGTCGCGCGGCACGTGGCCGACGGCCTCCCAGCGCTCGTTGATGGACCGGAACGCGGCACGTGCCGCCTTGAGGTCCGTCACCGGGACGAGCTTCTCGGCCTCGGCCGCGAGCTCCTCCTTGACCTTGAGGTTCTCGCCCTGCTCGGCGTCCCGCTCGGCGAAGACGCCGCTGCGGGCCGCGAAGAAGACGTCCTGGGCGCCGCGGAAGCGGTTCCACAGGTCGTCCTCGGCCTCGCGCTGTGCGCGGCCCGCCGCCTTCCACTGCGTCATCAGGTCGCGGTAGCGGGCCGCGGTCGGGCCCCAGTCCGTCGACCCGGAGAGCGCCTCGGCCTCGGAGACCAGCCGCTCCTTGGTCCGGCGGGCCTCCTCGCGCTGCGCGTCCAGCGACGCGAAGTGCGCCTTGCGGCGCTTGGAGAACGCCGACCGGGCGTGCGAGAAGCGGTGCCACAGCTCGTCGTCGGACTTGCGGTCGAGCCGCGGCAGGCCCTTCCACGTGTCCACCAGCGCCCGCAGCCGCTCACCGGCCGAGCGCCACTGCTCGCTCTGCGCCAGCTCCTCCGCCTCGGCGACCAGCGCCTCCTTGGACTTGCGCGCCTCGTCGCTCTGCTTCGCGCGCTGGACCTTGCGCTCCTCACGGCGCTTGTCCACCGTCGCGACGAGCGCGTCCAGCCGCTCGCGCAGGGCGGCGAGGTCACCGACCGCGTGGTGCTCGTCCACCTGCTGACGCAGGTGGTCGATCGCGGTCTGGGCGTCCTTCGCCGCCAGGTCGGTCGTCTTCACCCGGCGCTCGAGGAGGCCGATCTCGACCACCAGGCCCTCGTACTTGCGCTCGAAGTAGGCCAGTGCCTCCTCGGGAGTTCCGGCCTGCCACGAACCGACGACCTGCTCGCCCTCGGCAGTACGCACGTACACGGTGCCCGTCTCGTCGACGCGGCCCCACGGGTCGCTGCTCACAGCGCCTCCTCAACCTGATGTCCGCGGGGGATCGGTCCCCCGGGCATCGTCCACAGTTTCCGCGGCGGGGTCTCGCCCGCCGTACGCAACGCGCATCCAGTCCGCGCTGCACAACGCCAATCTAGGCGACCGGCCGCCCGGCTGTCCGCACCCAGCGCGGCCGAATTCCACGCCTCACGCCTTCGGGACGGCGGCCTTCTCGATGGTGACGGGCTTCTTCGGCGCCCCGTCGGTGGCCCCGCCCTCCACACCGGCCTTGCCGACCGCCTCGACGATCTTCAGGCTCTCCGCGTCGAGCGTGCCGAACGGCGTGTACGACGGCGGCAGCTTGGTGTCCTTGTAGACGAGGAAGAACTGGCTGCCGCCGGTGCCCGGCTGGCCGGTGTTGGCCATGGCCACCGTGCCCGCCTTGTACGTCACCGCGCCGTCGGCGCCCGCCTTGCCGAGCGAGGTCAGGTTCTCGTCCGGGATGGTGTAGCCGGGGCCGCCGGTGCCGTCGCCCTTCGGGTCGCCGCACTGGAGGACGAAGATGCCCTGCGTGGTCAGACGGTGGCACTTGGTGCCGTCGAAGTAGCCCTTGTCCGCGAGCGCCTTGAACGAGTTCACGGTGTGCGGGGTCTTCGCCGCGTCCATCGCGATGCTGAGCCCGCCCTCGTTGGTGTCGATCGAGAAGGTGTACTTGGCCTTCTTGTCGATCGCCATCGCGGGCTCGGGAGCCTTGCTCTCCGTCTCCGAGGGCTCGGGGGAGGGCGAGTTGTCGGCCGAGGACGACGCGTTGTCGTCCTTCTTGTCGTCGCCCCCGCCGAGGCTCACACCCGCGTACACGGCGCCGCCGGAGGCGAGGACCACGGCGATCACGGCCGCGATGACCGCGTTGCGCTGCTTCGTCTTCTTCCGCGCCTTCTCCCGACGCTGCTGCTGGCGCTCGAACTTCTCCCGGGCGAGCTGCCGCCGCCGCTGATCGCTGCTGACCACCGGGTCTTCTCCTTGTAGTTCGTGGACGGACGTGGTGCGCGGACGGGGTGCGTGCACCTGGTCCGTGGACGTCGATACAGGCCGTACGCCGCGGGTGCTGAGCACGTCGCGTGATGCTGACCGCCGAGCTTGCCCCGTACGGTATACGGGTTGGCTGTGGAAGGAGATGCGCCGGTAGGCTCTGATCAGCCGTGATCGGCCCGGGCCGGCGGCCCGCCGGTCCCGCCACAAGCCTCTCGACGACCGAACTGAGGACGATCGTGCTTATTGCCGGGTTCCCCGCCGGGGCCTGGGGGACCAACTGTTACCTGGTCGCCCCGGCCGCAGGCGAGGAGTGCGTGATCATCGACCCCGGCCACCAGGCCGCCCAGGGAGTCGAGGAGACGCTCAGGAAGCATCGGCTCAAGCCCGTCGCCGTGGTGCTCAGCCACGGGCACATCGACCACGTCGCCTCCGTCGTCCCCGTCTGCGGCGCGCACGACGTGCCGGCGTGGATCCACCCCGAGGACCGGTACATGATGAGCGACCCGGAGAAGGCCCTCGGCCGCTCCATCGGCATGCCGCTCATGGGCGAGCTGACCGTCGGCGAGCCCGACGACGTCAAGGAGCTCACCGACGGCGCCGGGCTGAGCCTCGCCGGTCTGGAGTTCTCCGTCGCGCACGCACCCGGCCATACCAAGGGGTCGGTGACCTTCCGGATGCCCGAGGCCGCGGACGTGCCGTCCGTCTTCTTCTCGGGCGACCTGCTGTTCGCCGGCTCCATCGGACGCACGGACCTGCCCGGCGGCGACATGGACGACATGCTCGCCTCGCTGGCCCGGGTGTGCCTGCCGCTCGACGACTCGACCGTGGTGCTCTCCGGCCACGGTCCCCAGACGACCATCGGCCGTGAGCGCGCCACCAACCCGTATCTCCGCGAGGTGGCCTCCGGCCCCGGGAGCGGCCGGCCCGCTCCCCGACGAGGAATGTGACGAGACTTCCGACGTGAACACCTTCCAGGCCCCCCGGGGCACCTACGACCTCATCCCGCCGCGCTCCGCGGTCTTCCTCGCGGTCCGCGAGGCGATCTCCGCCCCGCTGAAGAACTCCGGCTACGGCTACGTCGAGACGCCCGGCTTCGAGAACGTCGAGCTGTTCGCCCGCGGCGTCGGCGAGTCCACCGACATCGTCTCCAAGGAGATGTACGCCTTCGAGACCAAGGGCGGCGACCAGCTGGCGCTGCGCCCCGAGGGCACCGCATCGGTGCTGCGCGCCGCGCTGGAGGCCAACCTCCACAAGGCCGGCAACCTGCCCGTGAAGCTCTGGTACTCCGGCTCGTACTACCGCTACGAGAAGCCGCAGGCCGGCCGCTACCGCCACTTCTCCCAGGTGGGGGCCGAGGCGATCGGCGCCGAGGACCCGGCGCTCGACGCCGAGCTGATCATCCTGGCCGACCAGGCGTACCGCTCGCTCGGCCTGCGCGACTTCCGCATCCTGCTGAACTCGCTCGGTGACAAGGAGTGCCGCCCGGTCTACCGGGAGGCGCTCCAGGCCTTCCTGCGCGACCTCGACCTCGACGAGGACACCCGCCGCCGGGTCGAGATCAACCCGCTGCGCGTCCTCGACGACAAGCGCTCCGAGGTCCAGAAGCAGCTCACCGGCGCGCCCATGCTGCGCGACTACCTCTGCGACGCCTGCAAGGCGTACCACGAGGAGGTCCGGGCGCTGATCACGGCGGCCGGGGTCGCCTTCGAGGACGACGAGAAGCTCGTCCGCGGCCTGGACTACTACACCCGCACCACCTTCGAGTTCGTGCACGGCGGACTCGGCTCCCAGTCCGCGGTGGGCGGCGGCGGCCGGTACGACGGCCTCTCCGAGATGATCGGCGGCCCCGCGCTGCCGTCCGTCGGCTGGGCGCTCGGCGTCGACCGCACGGTGCTGGCCCTGGAGGCCGAGGGCGTCGTCCTCGACATCCCGGCGGCCACCAGCGTGTACGCCGTCCCGCTCGGCGAGGAGGCCCGCCGGGTGCTCTTCGGCGTGGTCACCGAGCTGCGCAGGGCCGGGGTCGCCGCGGACTTCAGCTACGGCGGCAAGGGCCTCAAGGGCGCCATGAAGAACGCCAACCGGTCCGGGGCGCCGTACGCCCTGGTGGCCGGCGAGCGCGACCTCGCCGAGGGCGTGGTGCAGCTCAAGGACATGGAGTCGGGCGAGCAGCGGTCGGTCCCGCTGGAGACCGTCGTCTCCGAGCTGCGGGCGAAGCTGGCCTGAGTACGCCGCCGGCCGAGCACGCCGCGCGAAAGGGGCCCCGGGCGTCAACTGCCCGGGGCCCCTTCGCCGTTGCCCGGGTGCGCGGCGGTCACCCGGCGGGGTTCCTTATGCGGATCGAACGGAGACGGCGGGGCACGGTGGGGCAGAATGGCCCTGCTCCAGCCACCGGCGAGACGATGGAACGGCGACATGACCTCTTCAGCAGCCCGCGACGTGCCCACCGGCACCCAGGACCGCCCCGACGCGGGCACGATCGGAGCGAGCCGCGCCTTCGCGTGGATGCTGGTCGTCACCGGTGCGGCCGGTCTGCTGGCCGCGTGGGTGATCACCATCGACAAGTTCAAACTGCTGGAGGATCCGGGCTTCACGCCGGGGTGCAGCCTCAACCCGGTGGTCTCCTGCGGCAACATCATGAAGAGCGACCAGGCCGCCGTCTTCGGCTTCCCCAACCCGATGCTGGGCCTGGTCACGTACGCGATGGTGATCGCGATCGGCGTCGCGCTGCTGGCCGGCGCCCGCTACCGCCGCTGGTACTGGCTCGGGCTGAACGCCGGCTGCCTCTTCGGCGTCGGGTTCTGCACCTGGCTGATGCAGCAGTCGCTGTACGAGATCAACGCCCTGTGCCTGTGGTGCTGCCTCGCCTGGGCCGGCACGATCGTCATGTTCTGGTACGTCACCTCCCACAACGTCCGCAAGGGGGTGCTGCCCGCGCCGGCCGCGCTGCGCACCTTCTTCGGCGAGTTCACCTGGGTCCTCCCCGTGCTGCACATCGGGGTGATCGGGATGCTGATCCTGACCCGCTGGTGGGACTTCTGGACCTCCTGACCCGCCCGGCAGGCACTGTCGGTCCCCTGTCATAGGCTTCATCGCGTGGAACCCGACCTGTTCACCGCCGCCGCCGAAGAGCGCCAGGAGACCGACCCGACCAGCAGCCCCCTGGCCGTGCGGATGCGTCCGCGCACCCTCGACGAGGTCGTCGGCCAGCAGCACCTGCTGAAGCCGGGATCGCCCCTGCGCCGCCTCGTCGGCGACGGGGGCTCCGGCCGGGCCGGCGCCTCGTCGGTGATCCTCTGGGGTCCTCCGGGCACCGGGAAGACGACCCTCGCGTACGTCGTCTCCAAGGCGACGGACAAGCGGTTCGTCGAGCTCTCCGCGATCACCGCGGGCGTCAAGGAGGTCCGGGCGGTCATCGAGGGCGCCCGCAGGGCCGCCGGCGGCTACGGCAGGGAGACGGTGCTCTTCCTCGACGAGATCCACCGCTTCTCCAAGGCCCAGCAGGACTCCCTGCTCCCCGCCGTGGAGAACCGCTGGGTCACCCTGATCGCCGCCACCACGGAGAACCCGTACTTCTCGGTCATCTCCCCGCTGCTCTCCCGGTCGCTGCTGCTGACGCTGGAGCCGCTCACCGACGACGACATCGCGGCCCTGCTCGACCGCGCCCTCGCCGAGGAGCGGGGCCTGGCCGGTGCCGTCGGCATGGCCCCGGAGGCCAGGGGCCACCTGCTGCGGATCGCGGGCGGGGACGCCCGGCGGGCGCTGACCGCGCTGGAGGCGGCGGCGGGGGCCGCCCTCGACAAGGGGGAGGAGGAGATCTCCCTCGCCACCGTCGAGGAGACCGTCGACCGTGCCGCGGTGAAGTACGACCGCGACGGCGACCAGCACTACGACGTGGCCAGCGCGCTCATCAAGTCCATCCGGGGCTCCGACGTGGACGCCGCGCTGCACTACCTGGCGCGGATGATCGAGGCGGGGGAGGACCCGCGGTTCATCGCCCGGCGGCTGATGATCTCGGCGAGCGAGGACATCGGCCTGGCGGACCCCACCGCACTGCCGACGGCCGTGGCGGCCGCCCAGGCGGTCGCCATGATCGGCTTCCCGGAGGCCGCGCTGACGCTGAGCCACGCCACGATCGCCCTCGCGCTGGCCCCGAAGTCCAACGCCGCGACGCTCGCCATCGCCGCCGCCCAGCAGGACGTCCGCAGCGGGATGGCCGGGCCGGTGCCGTCGCATCTCCGCGACGGCCACTACAAGGGCGCGGCCAAGCTGGGCCACGCGCAGGGGTACGTCTACCCGCACGACGTCCCCGGCGGCATCGCGGCCCAGCAGTACGCGCCGGACGCGGTGCGCGGCCGCCGCTACTACGAGCCCACCCGCTACGGCGCGGAGGCCCGCTACGCGGACGTGGTCGAGAAGGTCCGGGAGCGGCTGCGGGGGGAGTGAGGCCCTTCAGCGGGCCCCGGCGGGCAGCCTCGGGTGCGGCGCCGGAGACTCCGGCGCGTCCTGGGGGCGTCTCCCCGGCCGACCGTGGGCATGGGGGCACTTCCACGGCCGCCAGGCCGCAGGGGGAAACCGAGGACATGGCCGCAGGCCGTGCGGCGACACCCGCCTGGACAGACCCGCCGGCCCGTGCAGCCTCACCGGCCCGTGCAGACCCGCCGACCTGAACAGCCCCACCGGCCCGAACAGACCCGCCGGCCCGTGCAGCCCCAGCGGCCCGAACGGACTCCGGCCCGTGCGGAACGCGGCCGCGGCCGCACCGGCACCCCGCGCAGCCCCGGACCTGCGCGCCCCCGGCGCGCTACTCCGCCGCCGCGAACAGCGCGTGCATCTCGCGGCGCAGCTCCGTGACGTCGCGCACCGGAGTGGGAAAGTCGAACCGCGCGTCGAACGCCGGCTCCCCGGTGAACCGCACCCGCAGCCCGAAACGGTCGAGTGCCAGCGGCACCGCCCTCCGGGCCCGGCCGCCGGTGACCGCCGCGCGGTCCCCGACGAGGGCGCACAGCGTCTGCACCTGGTCGTCGTGGGCGGAGGCGAGGTGCTGGAGCAGTTCGGTCTCGTGGGCCACCAGCGGGTCGACGGCCGCGGCGGCGAAGTCCTCGGGCTCGACGCCGCCCGCGCCCCAGAGGTCGTCGACGCTCGCCTCGCCGACCTCCAGGCGGAGCATCATGGCCCCGGGCTCGGTGGCGAGGCCCGGGGCGGAGGTCAGCCAGCCGGAGATCCACGCGCGGCCGCGGATACGGTGGGGGACGGCGACCGGGGCGACATCGGTGATCTCCAGCACGGCCGGAAGCTCGTCGTGGACGGCGTGGGTGGCCGCGCGCACGACGGGTGAGTCGGCGGGGAAGAGCAGGTACACCTCGCCGTCCGGGCCGACCACGCGCGCCTGCGGAGCGAGCTGCTCGGGGCGGGCCCCCTCCACTCCGTGAACGAGCAGCACCGCTGAGCATGTACTCTGTACGAGAGTTCGTGTGCGCTCGGCTGCTGACGGCATCCGGGTGATTTCAAGCCCGCTGGGACGCGGCTGACCATGAGCTGATCGGACCTCCGTCACCTCGACGCCGGACGTCGTCACGACGTCCGCATCGCCGGACGTCATCATGACGTCCGCAGACGCGTCGGTGTCTTTCGTGCTGTCCGTGATGCGCTTGGTGTTCCCAGGGCGAGACATGCGATCTCCTTGAGTAAGGTAAGCCTAACCTAACCTACTATGGAGGTCTGGAGAACGTGCCTAACCAGTCGCGTCCCAAGGTCAAGAAGTCCCGTGCGCTCGGTATCGCCCTGACGCCGAAGGCCGTGAAGTACTTCGAGGCTCGCCCCTACCCGCCGGGTGAGCACGGCCGTGGCCGCAAGCAGAACTCGGACTACAAGGTCCGCCTGCTCGAGAAGCAGCGCCTGCGTGCGCAGTACGACATCAGCGAGCGCCAGATGGCCCGCGCCTACGACCGCGCCAAGAAGGCCGAGGGCAAGACCGGCGACGCGCTCGTCGTCGAGCTCGAGCGCCGCCTCGACGCCCTGGTCCTGCGTTCGGGCATCGCCCGCACCATCTACCAGGCCCGTCAGATGGTCGTCCACGGCCACATCGAGGTCAACGGCGGCAAGGTCGACAAGCCGTCCTTCCGCGTCCGTCCCGACGACGTCGTGATGGTCCGCGAGCGCTCCCGCGAGAAGGCCCTCTTCCAGGTCGCCCGCGAGGGTGGCTTCGCCGCCGACGGCGAGACCCCGCGCTACCTGCAGGTCAACCTGAAGGCCCTGGCCTTCCGTCTGGACCGCGACCCGCAGCGCAAGGAAGTCCCGGTCATCTGCGACGAGCAGCTCGTCGTCGAGTACTACGCCCGCTGATCAGGCCGGTTCCCTCCCGGTGAGAGCCGGGAGACCCGCCCGACAGGCGTGCCGTGTGCGGCGGGAGACCGCCGCACACCGCCTCAGCCCGCCGTCTCCCCGCCGTTCCCGGTGGGGAGGCCGGCGGGCTCTCGCGTGTCCGGGGAGGCCGGCGGACCCGTGCGCTGCCGGGCCCGGAAGACCCGCACCCGCTCCGGAGCGGTGAGCGCACGCCGCACCGCGGCGTCCAGCGGCAGTGCCCGGCCGGTTTCCACGCACTCCTCGTACCTCCGGGCCCCCAGCTGTTCCGCGGCCCGGCGGGCGCACATCTCCCGGGGCGCGGCGAAGTGCACCGAGCCGAAGACCGCGACGCCCACCGAGTCCCAGACCGGCGCCGCCGCGCCCTGGAGCACCGCGGCCTCCGCGGGATCGCCCTCCGAGGCGGTCACCAGGGCGAGCAGCTCGATCGCCAGGGCCAAGCCGACCAGGTCGTTGAACCGGTGGTCGACCGTGATGCACTCGGTCAGCAGCGCCCGGGCGCGGGCGTGCTCACCGGCCGCCCAGGCCGCGTACGCGAGGACGTACAGCGCGTAGGCGCGGGTCCACAGCTCGCCGAACGTCTCGCAGACCTCCCGCACCTCCTCGCACACCTCGACCGCCGCGTCCAGCCGGTCCTGGAAGACCAGCGCCATGGCCAGCTCCACCTGCCCCATCAGGACGTTGCTGTTGAGCTCGCCGACCCGGTCGTAGTCCGCGAGCGCGCTGCGCAGCAGCCGCTCGGCGCGCGGGACGTCGTCCGACAGCAGCGCGAGGCAGCCCTTGCGATGGGTCGCATACGCGCCCGCCAGCACGTTCTCCCCGGCCTCCGCGCCCTCGCCGCACTCGTGCAGCGCGGCGGCCGCGGCCGCCGCGTCGCCCTGGAGCACGGCCACGTACCCGAGCACCCACAACGCCTTCAGCCGCGCGTCCGGGTACCGCGTCTCGTGGGCGAGCACCCGGTCGAGCCAGTGGCGGCCCTCGGAGAGCCGGCCGCAGCCGGCCCAGTAGAACCAGAGCGTCCCGACCAGGTGCTGTCCCAGATGCGCCTCGTCCGGGCGTTCCAGGCAGACCTCGACGGCGGCCCGCAGATTGGGCAGCGCGCTGTCGGTGCACGCCGCGACGTCCGCCTGCCGCGGACCGAACCACTCCAGCTCGCACCAGGTGGCCAGCCCCATGTACCAGTCGCGGTGCCGGCTGCGCAGCCGCTCGGCGTCGCCCAGCTCGGCCAGCCACTCCGCGCCGTACGCGCGCACGGTGTCGAGCATCCGGTAGCGGGCGCCGCCGGCGCTCTCCGCGCGGGTGACCACGGACTGCGCGATCAGTTCCCCGAGGACGTCCAGCACCGACCCGGCCGGCAGGTCCGGACCGCTGCACACGTACTCGACCGCCTCCAGGTCGAAGTCGCCGGCGAAGACCGACAAGCGCGCCCACAGCAGCCGCTCGGCGGGGGTGCACAGCTCGTGGCTCCAGCCGACGGCGGTGCGCAGCGTCCGGTGCCGGGGCAGCGCCCCCCGGACACCGCACGTCAGCAGCCCGAAGCGGTCGTCCATCCGGTCCAGCAGCTGCTCCAGCGTCAGGGCGGGGAGCCGCCCGGCGGCCAGTTCCAGTGCGAGCGGGACCCCGTCCAGGCGCCGGCACAGCTCCCGCACCAGCGCCGGATCCTCCCGAGCCCACCGCCCGGTGCCGGCCGCACGGGCCGTGAACAGCAGCGCGGCGTCCTGCGGGGTCATCGGCCCGAGCGGCAGCACGGCCTCGCCGTCCAGCCGCAGCGGCCGCCGCCCCGCCGCCAGCACCGCGACGCCCGGCGCGTGCCGCAGGACATCGCGGAGAAGAGGCGCGCACGTCTCGACCAGGTGCTCGAAGCCGTCCACGACGAGGAGCAGCCGCCTGCCCGCCAGGTGCCGCAGCAGCACGTCGCGGGCGGGCCGGCCGGTGTGGTCGGTGACGCCGAGCGCTCCGAGCAGGGCGTGGGCGACGAGCCGGGGGTCCCGTACCAGGGACAGCTCGGCCAGCCGCGCACCGTCGGCGTACCGATTCTGCTGTGCCGCGGCCGCCCGCACCGCCAGGCGGGTCTTGCCGATCCCGCCCGGCCCCACGAGGGTGACCAGTCGCGACGTCTCCAGGGCACGGGCCGCGGCGGCCAGTTCGCCGGCCCGGCCGACGAATCCGTTCACCTCGGCGGGCAGGCCGCACGGGGCCGGGGGAGGAAGGCGGTCGGGATCTCCGGGGCCGTGGTCTCGCATAGCGCACGCAGCGTACCGACGCGTGCGCACTGCGTTCAACCGCCCCACGTCGGCCCGTCCCGCCGGGCGGCAATCCGGTACGGTGCGCCACCCCGGGCGCGATAAGGTCGGGGACGCGGACAATTCAGTGCCGGACGACGATTTCAGAGAGCGGTGCGCAGTGACCGGTGGAGAGGTTGCCGGGATCCTGGTGGCCGTCTTCTGGGCGATCCTGGTGTCCTTCCTCGCCGTGGTGCTGGTGAGGCTGGCGCAGACGCTCAGGGCGACCACCCGACTCGTGGCGGACGTGACCGAACAGGCCGTGCCGCTGCTGGCCGAGGCCTCGACCGCGGTCCGCTCCGCGCAGACCCAGCTCGAACGGGTCGACGCCATCGCCAGCGACGTCCAGGAGGTCACCTCCAACGCCTCCGCGCTCTCCACCACCGTCGCCTCGACGTTCGGCGGCCCCCTCGTCAAGGTCGCGGCCTTCGGCTACGGCGTGCGGCGCGCGCTGGGCCGCCGCGGCGAGGACACCCCGTCCGCGGACCCCCGTCGTACCGTGATCGTCGGCCGGACCGTACCGGGCGCACGGCGCAAGAAGCGGAAAGGCTGACGCTCCATGTTCCGCCGTACCTTCTGGTTCACCGCGGGCGTGGGCGCCGGCGTGTGGGCCACCACCAAGGTCAACCGCAAGCTGAAGCAGCTCACCCCGGAGAGCCTGGCCGCCCAGGCCGCCGGCAAGGCGGTCGACGCGGGGCACCGGCTCAAGGAGATCGCCGTCGACATCCGCGCGCAGATGGCGCAGCGCGAGGCCGAACTCGGCGACGCCCTCGGCCTGAACGAGCGCCCCGGACTGCCCCCGGCCTCCCGGCGCCCGGCCGTCGGGCGCGGCGGGCCCGCGCCGGCGCCCCGCCCGTACGCGCTGACGGACGACGGCCGCCGCACCGACGACGGCCGCCGCACCACCGAGAACACCACCGAGGGCCCCGCCGCCGGGGCCCCGTACAACCGGAATGAGGACCACTGATGGAGTCGGCTGAAATCCGCCGCCGCTGGCTGAGCTTCTTCGAGGAGCGCGGCCACACCGTTGTCCCCTCGGCGTCGCTCATCGCGGACGACCCGACTCTGCTCCTGGTCCCCGCGGGCATGGTCCCCTTCAAGCCCTACTTCCTCGGGGAGGTCAAGCCGCCCGCCCCGCGCGTCACCAGCGTGCAGAAGTGCGTGCGCACCCCCGACATCGAAGAGGTCGGCAAGACCACCCGCCACGGCACGTTCTTCCAGATGTGCGGCAACTTCTCCTTCGGCGACTACTTCAAGGAAGGCGCCATCAAGCTCGCCTGGGAGCTGCTCACCAGCCCCCGGGACAAGGGCGGTTACGGCCTGGAGCCGGAGAAGCTCTGGATCACCGTCTACCTCGACGACGACGAGGCCGAGCAGATCTGGCGCGACGTGGTCGGCGTCCCGGCCGAGCGCATCCAGCGCCTCGGGAAGAAGGACAACTTCTGGTCCATGGGCGTCCCCGGCCCCTGCGGACCCTGCTCCGAGATCAACTACGACCGCGGTCCGGAGTTCGGCGAGGAGGGCGGCCCGGCCGTCAACGACGAGCGCTACGTGGAGATCTGGAACCTGGTCTTCATGCAGTACGAGCGCGGCGCCGGCGACGGCAAGGAGGACTTCCCGATCCTGGGAGACCTGCCGAGCAAGAACATCGACACGGGCCTCGGCCTGGAACGCCTCGCGATGATCCTGCAGGGCGTGCAGAACATGTACGAGACCGACACCCTGCGCGTCGTGATGGACAAGGCCACCGAGCTGACCGGCGTCCGCTACGGCGCCGAGGCCGGGTCCGACGTCTCGCTGCGCGTGGTCGCCGACCACATCCGCACCTCCACCATGCTCATCGGCGACGGCGTCACCCCCGGCAACGAGGGCCGTGGCTACGTGCTCCGCCGGATCATGCGCCGCGCCATCCGCAACATGCGCCTGATGGGCGCCACCGGACCGGTCGTGAAGGACCTCGTCGGCGTCGTCGTCGACACCATGGGGCAGCAGTACCCGGAGCTGGCCACCGACCGCGGCCGCATCGAGACCGTCGCCGTGGCCGAGGAGTCCGCCTTCCTCAAGGCCATCAAGGGCGGCACCAACATCCTCGACACCGCCGTCACCGAGACCAAGGCCGCAGGCGGCACCGTGCTCGCCGGCGACAAGGCGTTCCTGCTCCACGACACCTGGGGCTTCCCGATCGACCTGACCCTGGAGATGGCGGCCGAGCAGGGCCTGTCCGTCGACGAAGAGGGCTTCCGCCGCCTGATGAAGGAGCAGCGGGACCGGGCCAAGGCCGACGCCAAGGCCAAGAAGACCGGCCACGCCGACCTCTCCGCCTACCGCGAGGTCGCCGACAACGCGGGCACCACCGAGTTCACCGGCTACGGCTCCCTGGAGGGCGAGTCCACCGTCGTCGGTCTGCTCGTGGACGGCGTCTCCTCGCCGGCCGCCTCCGAGGGCGACGAGGTCGAGGTCGTCCTCGACCGCACCCCGTTCTACGCCGAGGGCGGCGGCCAGCTCGCCGACCAGGGCCGCATCAGGCTGGACTCCGGCGCGGTCATCGAGGTCCGCGACGTGCAGCAGCCGGTCCCCGGCGTCAGCGTCCACAAGGGCGTCGTGCAGGTCGGCGAGGTCACCGTCGGCGCCTCCGCGTACGCCGCCATCGACGTGCGCCGCCGCCGGGCCATCGCCCGTGCCCACAGCGCCACCCACCTCACCCACCAGGCCCTGCGCGACGCGCTCGGCCCCACGGCCGCCCAGGCCGGCTCGGAGAACTCCCCGGGCCGCTTCCGCTTCGACTTCGGCTCGCCGAACGCCGTCCCCGGCACGGTCCTCACCGACGTCGAGCAGAAGATCAACGAGGTGCTCTCCCGCGAACTCGACGTCCACGCCGAGGTCATGAGCATCGACGAGGCCAAGAAGCAGGGCGCCATCGCCGAGTTCGGCGAGAAGTACGGCGAGCGGGTGCGCGTGGTGACCATCGGCGACTTCTCCAAGGAGCTGTGCGGCGGCACCCACGTCGGCAACACCGCCCAGCTCGGCCTGGTGAAGCTGCTCGGCGAGTCCTCCATCGGCTCCGGCGTCCGCCGCGTCGAGGCCCTCGTCGGCGTCGACGCGTACAACTTCCTCGCGAAGGAGCACACCGTCGTCGCCCAGCTCCAGGAGCTGGTCAAGGGCCGCTCCGAGGAGCTGCCGGAGAAGATCGCCGCCATGCTCGGCAAGCTGAAGGACGCCGAGAAGGAGATCGAGAAGTTCCGCGCCGAGAAGGTGCTGGGCGCCGCGGCCGGCCTCGCCGAGGGCGCCAGGGACGTCCGCGGCATCGCCCTGGCCACGGGCACTGTCCCCGACGGCACCTCCGCCGACGACCTGCGCAAGCTGGTGCTCGACGTCCGCGGCCGCATCCCGGGCGACCGCCCGGCCGTCGTGGCCGTCTTCACCACGGCGAACGGCCGCCCGCTCACCGTCATCGCCACCAACGAGGCGGCCCGCGAGCGGGGCCTCAAGGCCGGCGACCTGGTGCGCACCGCCGCCAAGACCCTCGGCGGCGGAGGCGGCGGCAAGCCCGACGTCGCCCAGGGCGGCGGCCAGAACCCGGACGCCATCGGCGACGCCATCGCCGCCGTCGAGCGTCTTGTCGCCGAGACCGCGTGAGCACGGCCGCCGGTCCGCGGCGGGGCCGGACGCGCGCACGGGCCCTCCGTGCGCGCGTCCGGCCGGCCCCGGCCCCGGCGGGGAACGGGAAGTGAGCGCCATGCGCAGAGGACGCCGCCTCGCGGTCGACGTCGGCGACGCCCGGATCGGGGTCGCCTCGTGCGACCCGGACGGGCTGCTCGCCACACCGGTGGAGACCGTCCCCGGCCGGGACGTCCCGGCCGCACACCGGCGGCTGCGGCAACTGGTGGAGGAGTACGAGCCGATCGAGATCGTGGTGGGGCTGCCCCGCTCGCTCAGCGGCACGGAGGGACCGGCGGCCAAGAAGGTCCGTTCCTTCGCCCGCACGCTCGCCCAGGGCGTCAAGCCGGTGCCCGTCCGTCTGGTCGACGAGCGGATGACGACGGTCACGGCCACCGCGGGGCTGCGGGCGTCGGGCGTGAAGGCGAAGAAGGGCCGGTCCGTCGTCGACCAGGCCGCCGCCGTGGTGATCCTGCAGAACGCCCTGGAGTCCGAACGGGTGTCGGGCCGACCCCCGGGCGAGGGCGTCGAAACGATTGTCTGATCGCGATACGGTAACGTTCCGCGCAATGCGGCCGTGTTCGAACAGCGGGCGCACAGAGAAGAGGCGGATCGTCTTCGCCGTCTCGCGGCCCTAGGGGATCGATGACTGAGTATGGCCGGGGCCCCGGCTCCGAACCGTGGCATCCCGAGGACCCGTTGTACGGGGACCAGGGATGGGGAGGCCGGCAGTCCACCGAGGGTCACGCTCCGTACGCCGGTGAGTCCCCGCAGTATCAGCAGCAGGGGCAGCACCAGCAGCACGGCGGGCAGCAGGATCCCTACGCCCAGCAGCAGTACGGGCAGCAGGACCCGTACGCGCAGCAGCAACAGCAGCAGCAGTACGGCGGCCAGGACCCGTACGCGCAGCAGCAGTACGCGCAGCAGCAGTACCAGCAGCAGGGGCAGCACCAGCAGTACGGCGGGCAGCAGGACCCGTACGCCCAGCAGCAGTACGGGCAGCAGGACCCGTACGCGCAGCAGCAACAGCAGCAGCAGTACGGCGGCCAGGGCTACGACGGATCCTGGGACACCGGTCAGCAGGCGGCCGTGCCGTACGGCACGGACGGGACGGGCGGTCACGGCGCCCACCCCCAGGGCTACGGCAGCCGGCAGGAGGCCGACTACTACGCCACCCCCGAGGCCTACCCGCCGCCGGAACCGCCCTCCCGCCGCGGCCGTCCCCAGCCCGAACCGGAACCCGTCTCCGACTGGGACCGGGAGGCCGAGCAGGAGGAGGACCACCCGTTCTTCACCGGTGAGGACGCCCGCACGGGCCGCCGCGGCGAGAGCCGCGGACGCGGGCGTGAGCAGGCCGGGGGCGGCGACGGCGGTCACGACGGGGACGACGGCGACGACGACGGATACGACGACCACGACGACGCCCCGCGCTCCGGCGGCGGTCGCGGCGCCGGTAAGCGGAAGGGCGGCCGGAACGGCCTGGCGTGCCTGGTCGTCGCGGCGGTCCTGGTCGGCGGCGTCGGCGGGGTCGGGTACTTCGGCTACCAGTTCTGGCAGGACCGCGGCACGGTCGAGGACTTCGCCGGATCGGGCACCGGCCAGGTCTCGGTCGAGATCCCCAAGGGGGCGACCGGTTCGACGATCGGTCAGATCCTCAAGCGCGAGGGCGTCGTCAAGAGCGTCGACGCCTTCATCCAGGCCCAGAACGACAACCCCAAGGGCCGCTCCATCCAGGACGGCAACTACCTCCTGAAGAAGGAGATGTCGGCGAAGAGCGCGGTCGAGCTGATGCTCAGCGACGCCAGCCGCAACAACCTGATCATCGCCGAGGGCCGCCGCAACGCCACGATCTACGCCGACATCGACAAGAGGCTCGGCCTGGAGGCCGGCACCACCGAGGACGTCGCCGAGAAGAACGCGGACTCGCTCGGACTCCCCGAATGGGCCAAGGGCCACGCCGACCTGAAGGACCCGCTGGAGGGCTTCCTCTTCCCGGCCGCCTATCCCGTCGCCAAGGGCGCCAAGCCCGAGGACGTCCTGAAGAAGATGGTCGCCCGCGCGAACCAGGAGTACGAGAAGGCCGGCCTGGAGGAGAAGGCCGACGGGCTGGGCCTGAAGAGCCCCTGGGAACTGCTGACGATCGCCAGCCTCGTCCAGGTCGAGGGCAAGACGCACGACGACTTCCGCAAGATGTCCGAGGTCGTCTACAACCGCCTCAAGCCGACCAACACCGAGACCAACCAGCTGCTCCAGTTCGACTCGGCCTTCAACTACCTCAAGGGCGAGAGCAACATCGACATCTCCGAGGCCGAGATCAACAAGAACCAGGACCCGTACAACACGTACACCCAGCGGGGCCTGACACCGGGGCCGATCAGCAACCCGGGCAACGACGCCATCGCGGCGGCGCTGAACCCGACGGACGAAGGCTGGATGTACTTCGTCGCCACGGACGGCATGAAGGTGACGGAGTTCGCCAAGACCCACAGAGACTTCCTGAAGCTGAAGGACAAGTTCAATGCCAGTTAGGCCCGGGGCGCGGCGGGCGGCCGTGCTCGGTTCGCCCGTCGCCCACTCGCTCTCCCCGGTGCTCCACAACGCCGCGTACGCCGCCATGGGCCTGGCCGGCCGGACCTACGGGCGCTTCGAGGTGGACGAGGCCGCGCTGCCGGGGTTCGTCGCCTCCCTCGACGAGAGCTGGGCGGGCCTGTCGCTGACCATGCCGCTCAAGCGGGCCGTCATCCCGCTGCTCGACGAGATCAGCGCGACGGCGGCCGCCGTGGAGGCGGTGAACACGCTGATCTTCACCGAGGACGGGCGCAGGACCGGCGACAACACCGACATCCCGGGGATGATCGCCGCCCTGCGCGAGGCCGGTGTGGAGAAGGTGGACTCCGCCGCCGTCCTCGGCGCGGGGGCCACCGCGTCCTCCGCGCTGGCCGCCCTGTCGCACCTGTGCACGGGCCCGGTCACCGCCTACGTCCGCAGCGCCGCCCGGGCGGCGGAGATGCGCGGCTGGGGAGAGCGGCTCGGCGTCGACGTCACGGTCGCGGACTGGGCCGATGCCGCCCGGGCCCTGACCGCACCCCTGGTGGTGGCCACCACGCCCTCGGGCACCACCGATGCACTGGCGGCCGCGGTCCCGTCCCGGCCCGGCACCCTCTTCGACGTCCTGTACGAGCCGTGGCCCACCCGGCTGGCGTCGGCCTGGGGCGAGCGGGGCGGCGCCGTCGTCGGCGGCCTGGACCTGCTGGTCCACCAGGCGGTGCTCCAGTGCGAGCAGATGACGGGCGTCTCCCCGGTACCGGTCGAGGCCATGCGCACGGCGGGCGAAGAGGCCCTGCGGGCCCGCTAGGATCGGCCCGTTCGAGCAGGAGCACGACAAAAGCACAGGGGGATCCCGGCCATGGACACCGGTCAGCCGCAGGCATCGATTCTGAAGAACGTCTTCGAAGGAGTCGTCTCCTTCCTCCCCGAGTGGCTGCAGATCCCGATCGTGGGCCTGATCGTCCTCCTGGTGGTCCTCGGCTGGATCTCCTCGATCCGCAAGAAGGCGGCCCGGCGGCGCGCCGCCCGGTCGCCGCAGCCGGTGGCCGCCCCGCCGTCCGGTGCGGGCGGCGGCGGAAGCGGCGCGGACTTCCTCGGCCCGTACGCACCCCCTGCCCCGCAGCCCGCCGGGCCCAGCGGCGCGGACTTCCTCGGCCCGTACGCGCCCGCCGCGCGGCAGCCCGCCGCGTCGCCGGCCGAGCCCCCGGCCCCGCAGCAGGGCGGCGCCGCCTTCCTCGGCTCCTACGCCCCGGCCGCCCGCCCCGGCGGGAACGACGCGCACTGAGCCGTCCCGCTCCACGTCCGCCTGATGGGACGGTGGCCGGGGGGCGGGCCGGGACGTGGGAGGATCGGGGGAGGCGGGCCTGGGCCGCGCGCCCCCAGTTCACCCCTGGGAGGTGCCCCGGGCCGTGCCGTCGCAGTACGAGGCGCGAGCATGAGGAGCACCGTTGAGCAGGTTGCGTTGGCTGACCGCGGGCGAGTCGCACGGACCCGCCCTGGTGGCGACGCTGGAGGGTCTTCCCGCCGGCGTCCCCGTCACCACCGACATGGTGGCTGACCACCTCGCCAGGCGGCGTCTCGGCTACGGGCGCGGTGCCCGGATGAAGTTCGAGCGCGACGAGGTCACCTTCCTGGGCGGCGTCCGCCACGGCCTGACCATGGGTTCGCCGGTCGCCGTGATGGTCGGCAACACCGAGTGGCCCAAGTGGGAGAAGGTCATGGCGGCCGACCCGGTGGATCCGGACGAGCTCGCGCAGCTCGCCCGCAACGCCCCGCTCACCCGCCCCCGCCCCGGTCACGCCGACCTCGCGGGCATGCAGAAGTACGCCCTCGACGAGGCGCGCCCGGTGCTGGAGCGCGCGAGCGCGCGGGAGACCGCGGCCCGGGTGGCCCTCGGGGCGGTCGCCCGCTCCTACCTCAAGGAGACGGCGGGCATCGAGATCGTCTCCCACGTCGTCGAACTGGCTGCCGCCAAGGCGCCGTACGGCGTCGTCCCCGTCCCCGCCGACGAGGAGCGCCTCGACGCCGACCCCGTCCGCTGCCTGGACGCCGACGCGAGCAAGGCGATGGTCGCCGAGATCGACCAGGCCCACAAGGACGGCGACACCCTCGGCGGCGTCGTCGAGGTGCTGGCCTACGGCGTGCCCGTCGGCCTCGGCTCGCACGTCCACTGGGACCGCAGGCTCGACGCCCGGCTGGCCGGCGCGCTCATGGGCATCCAGGCCATCAAGGGCGTCGAGGTCGGCGACGGTTTCGACCTCGCCCGGGTGCCCGGCTCCCAGGCCCACGACGAGATCGTCCCCACCGACGAGGGCATCCGCCGCACCTCCGGCCGCTCCGGCGGCACCGAGGGCGGCATGTCCACCGGTGAACTGCTGCGCGTGCGCGCCGCGATGAAGCCGATCGCGACCGTCCCGAGGGCGCTGCGCACCGTCGACGTGGAGACCGGCGAGCCCGCCGCCGCCCACCACCAGCGCAGCGACGTGTGCGCCGTGCCCGCCGCCGGCATCGTGGCCGAGGCCATGGTGGCGCTCGTCCTCGCGGACGCGGTCGCCGAGAAGTTCGGCGGCGACAGCGTCACCGAGACCCGGCGCAACGTCCGCGCCTACCTCGACAACCTCCACATCCGGTGAGCGCCCCGCTGATCGTGCTGGTCGGGCCCATGGGATCCGGCAAGACCACCGTCGGCGAACTGCTCGCCGAGCGGCTCGGCGTGGCGTTCCGCGACACCGACGCCGACATCGTCGCCGCCGAGGGCCGCGAGATCTCCGACATCTTCGTCGACGAGGGCGAGGCCCGCTTCCGGGAGCTGGAGCGCACCGCGGTCGCGGCCGCGGTCGCCGGCCACCCCGGGGTCCTCGCCCTCGGCGGCGGCGCGGTCCTCGACGAGGGCACCCGCGGGCTGCTCGGCGGCCTGCCGGTCGTCTACCTCTCGATGGAGGTGGAGGAGGCCGTCCGCCGGGTCGGCCTCAACCAGGCCAGGCCGCTGCTCGCCGTCAACCCCCGCCGCCAGTGGCGGGAGCTGATGGACGCCCGCCGCCACCTCTACACCGAGGTCGCCCGCGCCGTCGTCGCCACCGACGACCGCACCCCCGCCGAGGTCGCCGACGCCGTCCTCGACGCGCTGGAGCTGAAGACCGAGACACCGGGGGAGACGACCCCGGACCCCCGCCAGGAGAAGCAGTGACGGACCAGGCAGTGACACGTATCCAGGTCGGCGGCACGGCCGGCACCGACCCCTACGAGGTGCTGATCGGCCGCCAGTTGCTCGGCGAGCTGCCGGGCCTCATCGGGACGCAGGCCCAGCGGGTGGCCGTCGTGCACCCCGAGGCGCTCGCCGAGACGGGCGAGGCGCTCCGCGCCGACCTCGCCGACCAGGGCTACGAGGCCGTGGCCGTCCAGGTGCCGAACGCCGAGGAGGCGAAGACCGCCGAGGTCGCCGCCTACTGCTGGAAGGCCCTCGGCCAGACCGGCTTCACCCGGACCGACGTCATCGTCGGGGTCGGCGGCGGCGCCACCACCGACCTCGCCGGCTTCGTCGCGGCGACCTGGCTGCGCGGGGTGCGCTGGATCGCCGTCCCGACCACCGTGCTCGCCATGGTCGACGCGGCCGTCGGCGGCAAGACCGGCATCAACACCGCCGAGGGGAAGAACCTCGTCGGCGCCTTCCACCCGCCGGCCGGGGTCATCTGCGACCTGGCCGCGCTGGACTCGCTGCCCGTCAACGACTACGTCAGCGGCATGGCCGAGATCATCAAGGCGGGCTTCATCGCCGACCCGGTCATCCTCGACCTCGTCGAGTCGGACCCGCAGGGCGCCCGTACGCCGGACGGTCCGCACACCGCCGAACTCATCGAGCGCTCGATCCGGGTCAAGGCCGACGTGGTCTCCAGCGACCTGAAGGAGTCGGGGCTGCGGGAGATCCTCAACTACGGTCACACCCTGGCCCACGCCATCGAGAAGAACGAGCGCTACAAGTGGCGGCACGGCGCGGCCGTCTCCGTCGGCATGGTCTTCGCCGCCGAGCTGGGCCGCCTCGCGGGCCGGCTCGACGACGCCACCGCCGACCGGCACCGCAGCGTCCTGGAGTCCGTCGGGCTGCCGCTCACCTACCGCGGCGACCAGTGGCCCAAGCTGCTGGAGACCATGAAGGTCGACAAGAAGTCCCGCGGCAGCGTGCTGCGCTTCATCGTCCTCGACGGGCTCGGCAAGCCGACCGTGCTGGAGGGCCCCGACCCGGCCGTGCTGCTCGCGGCGTTCGGAGAGGTCTCCGCGTGAGCCGCCGCGTCCTGGTCCTCAACGGGCCGAACCTGGGCCGCCTCGGCTCCCGCGAGCCCGACGTCTACGGCTCGACGTCCTACGCGGGCCTGGTCGAGGCGTGCGGGACGCTGGGGAAGGAACTCGGCCTCGACGTCGAGGTGCGGGAGACCAACGACGAGGGCGAGATGATCCGCTGGCTCCACGAAGCAGCGGACCATGCGATTCCGGTCGTTCTCAACCCGGGGGCCTTCACCCACTACTCGTACGGGATGCGGGACGCCGCGGCGCAGCGGACCGCGCCCCTCGTCGAGGTGCACATCTCCAACCCGTACACGCGGGAGGCGTTCCGCCACACCTCCGTGGTCGCCGCCGTGGCCAGCGGCACGGTGGCCGGCTTCGGCATCGGCTCCTACCGGCTGGCGCTCCGCGCGCTGGTGGAGGAGCTGGACGCCTGACCCGCTGCGCCCGGCCCGGCCCGACGGCCCTGTCCGGAGGGGCGGTTCGCGCCGCCCGGGGCCGTCGCCGCGGCGACGGCCCCGGGCGGTCGCACATCCGAACGGTCGCGAAAGGGTAACGTTCGGGGTCGGGGGGCCGACGGCCGCCCGTCAGCGTCAGTCGTACGAGACGGAGTTGCACCGGATGCAGCACGCAGTGGGGGCTCCGCTGCCGCCGCCCCACGGACCGGGGCAGGGGCCGGCCGCATGGACACCCAGCGCTCACCACCCCGGGCCGGTGCCCGGCCCGCCCGGCGGGCCGCCGCCTCCGCCGCCCCCGCAGGGGCCGCCGGGGCCGCACCCCTCGGCGCCGCCGGTGCCCGGCGGCTGGACCGGACCCGCGCCCCGGCACCCCTCGGGACCGCCGCTGCGCGAGACGACGGGACACGTCCAGCTGCCGCCGGGCGAGCCCGTCCCCCTGCCCGCTCCGCCGCCGTCCGACGGCACGGGCGCCGCCATGCTCGCCGTGCTGCTCATCGGCCCCGCGGGGGCGGGGAAGACCACGGTCGCCCGCCACTGGGCCAGGACCCGTAGGGTGCCCACCGCGCACATCAGCCTCGACGACGTCCGCGAATGGGTCTGCTCGGGGTTCGCCGACCCCCAGGACGGCTGGAACGACCACTCCGAGGCCCAGTACCGCCTGGCGCGCCGCACCTGCGGCTTCGCCGCCCGCAACTTCCTCGCCAACGGGATCTCCTGCATCCTCGACGACGCGGTCTTCCCCGACCGTCCCGTCGTCGGCCTCGGCGGCTGGAAGCGCCACGTCGGCCCCGGCCTGCTGCCCGTGGTGCTCCTCCCCGGTCTGGAGATCGTCCTCGAACGCAACGCGGAGCGCTCCGGCAACCGCCGCCTCTCCGACGAGGAGGTCGCGGGGATCCACGGCCGGATGGCGGGGTGGTACGGCTCGGGCCTGCCGATCATCGACAACTCCAAGTACGACGTGGAGACCACCGCCCGCGTCCTCGACGAGGTCCTGGCCCGCGCGATCGCCAGCCCGCCGACCTGGTAGGCCCCCGGGCGGGCGGCGGCTTGCCGGCCCGTCCGGCTGCTGGGGGCCGGGCCGCTTCCCAGCGGATCTCGCGGCGGGCGGTCCGGGATCGCGCGCCGGACGGGCCGGATCTCCCGCCGCCGCGGGAACACCCGCCCGGGTCCGTCGCCGGGCCGAGTGCCCCGGGGACTCGTACGCTCGAGGAATGTCCGAGGTCTATGGCGTCCGCCGCGGCCGGCTGCGTGACCGCTGCGCGGCGGCCGGAAGCGCGGCGGTCCTGGTGTCCCGGCCCGCCAATGTCCGCTATCTCGCCGGTGCCGCCCCGCCCGGTGCCGCCCTGCTGCTGGGCGGCCGCGAGGACGTGCTGCTGTGCCCCCCGGGCCCGGAGGGCGATCCGCCGTCCGGGCGGCCCGACGACGGGCTCCGGATCGCCGTGCTGCCGGCCGGCGCCGCCGACCCCGTCGTCGCCGCCGCGGAGCTGGCCCAGGGCGCGGGCGCGCCGGCGCTCGCCGTCGAGGAGCACCACCTGACGGTCGCCCGCCACCGAGCCGTCGCCGCGGCCGCCCCACGGGTGCGGATCGCCGACCTGGGCCTCGCCGTCGAGCAGCAGCGCATCGTGAAGGACGACGACGAGATCGCCTCGCTGCGCATCGCCGCCGAGATCACCGACCAGGCGCTCGGGGAGCTGCTGGAGTCGATCCTCGTCGGCCGGACCGAACGGCATCTCGCCCTGGAGCTGGAGCGCCGCCTCGTCGACCACGGCGCCGACGGCCCCGCCTTCCCCACCTCCGTCGCCACCGGGCCCCACAGCGGCCTCCAGGGCCACCGGCCCTCGGACCGGCGGGTGGAGGAGGGCGACTTCCTCTCCGTCTCGCTCGGCGCGAACTACCGCGGCTACCGCTGCGAGATCGGCCGCACCTTCGTGATCGGCACCTCGCCCGCGGACTGGCAGATCGAGCTGTACGACCTGGTCTTCGCCGCTCAGCGCGCCGGGCGACAGGCCCTGCGGCCGGGGACGGCGTACCGCGACGTGGACCATGCGGCCCGTCAGGTGCTGGACGCCGCGGGGCACGGCGAGCACCTCGCCCCGCGGACCGGGCACGGTGTCGGGCTGGAAATCGGTGAGGACCCGCAACTGGCCCCTGCGGCCATGGGTAAACTGGACGCTTGCGTGCCGGTCACCGTCGAACCGGGGGTCCACCTCCCGGGACGGGGCGGGGTCCGGATCGATGACACGCTCGTCGTGCGCCAGGAGGCGGACGGCGGACCCGAGCTACTCACCATCACGACCAAGGAGCTGCTCGCGCTCTAGCGCGCACCCGCGGCCACTTCGTCGTCCACCAGCGTCAGTCCAGGAGATTCCGCAACCGTGGCTTCCACGAACGACCTCAAGAACGGCATGGTGCTCAAGCTCGACGGAGGCCAGCTCTGGTCCGTCGTCGAGTTCCAGCACGTCAAGCCCGGCAAGGGCCCTGCCTTCGTGCGCACCAAGCTCAAGAACGTGCTCTCCGGCAAGGTCGTCGACAAGACCTTCAACGCAGGCGTGAAGGTCGAGACGGCCACCGTCGACCGCCGTGACATGCAGTTCTCGTACATGGACGGCGAGTACTTCGTGTTCATGGACATGCAGACGTACGACCAGCTCATGGTCGACCGCAAGCAGGTCGGCGACGCGGCGAACTTCCTCATCGAGGGCTTCACCGCCAGCGTCGCGCAGCACGAGGGCGAGGTGCTCTACGTCGAGCTCCCGGCCGCAGTCGAGCTGGTCATCGAGCACACCGAGCCCGGGGTGCAGGGCGACCGCTCCACCGGCGGCTCCAAGCCCGCGCGCCTGGAGACCGGCTACGAGATCCAGGTCCCGCTCTTCATCACCACCGGAGAGAAGATCAAGGTCGACACCCGCTCGGGCGACTACCTCGGCCGGGTGAACAGCTAACCGTGGCCGCCCGTAACAAGGCCCGCAAGCGCGCCTTCCAGATCCTCTTCGAGGCCGACCAGCGCGGTGCGTCCGTGCAGAGCGTCCTCGCGGACTGGGTGCGGCACGCGCGGTCGGACGACCGCCAGCCGCCGGTCGCCGAGTACACGATGGACCTCGTCGAGGGGTACGCGGCGCACGCGGACCGCATCGACGAGCTGATCGCCACGTACGCGGTCGGCTGGACGCTGGACCGTATGCCGGTCGTCGACCGCAACATCCTCCGCCTCGGCGCGTACGAGCTGGTGTGGGTGGACGAGACGCCGGACGCGGTGGTGATCGACGAGGCGGTGCAGCTCGCCAAGGAGTTCTCCACCGACGAGTCGCCGTCCTTCGTGAACGGCCTGCTGGGCCGTTTCAAGGACCTCAAGCCGAGCCTGCGCCGCGACTGACCGAGCGGCCGGCCGGACGGCTTCCACCGGGCCCGGGGCGGGAGGACCACCATCCTCCCGCCCCGGGCCCGGTGCGTTGTGCGCACCGGGCCCGGGGACGTGAACGCGCCCGAGGGCGGGACCGGTCCGGGACCGGTCCCGCCCTCGGGCGTGACGTTTTTTCAGAAGGGGTGTGCGGGGGTCGCTCAGTTCTCCTCGTGCGCGACCGCGCGACGGGCGTCCGCGTCCAGGACGCCCCAGCTGATGAGCTGCTCGGTCAGCACCGAGGGGGACTGGTCGTAGATCACGGCCAGGGTGCGCAGGTCGTCCTGGCGGATCGAGAGCACCTTGCCGTTGTAGTCCCCGCGCTGCGACTGGATCGTGGCCGCGTACCGCTGGAGCGGGCCCGCCTTCTCCTGCGGGACGTGCGCCAGGCGCTCCAGGTCGAGGACGAGCTTCGGCGGCGGCTCGGCGGCCCCGCCCGGCGTCGTGCCCGGAAGCAGCTCCTGCACCGGGACGCCGTAGAAGTCCGCCAGCTCGGCGAGGCGCTGCACGGTCACGGCACGGTCGCCGCGCTCGTACGAACCGACCACGACGGCCTTCCAGCGGCCCTGGGACTTCTCCTCCACGCCATGGAGGGAAAGCCCCTGCTGGGTGCGGATGGCGCGGAGCTTGGCCCCGAGCTGCTTTGCGTATTCGCTGGACATATGGCTCCCCGGACGCATGGACAACGTGCGGCTCCGCCGCGCGACTGGTAACTCACTGTGAGGTTACGCAGCGTGACTTGGCTGAGTCAAGCCGAATGGTCCGGACCGGTTCCGGCCACGGACCGGCGTACCCGGATCAGTACACCCATGAAGCCCTGGTAACGTGGACGGCGCAATTCCGACGTCCTTTAAGAGCCGTCCCGTGAGACGGAGAAGGAGGTCCGTTTCGTATGGACGCACAGCACAGCACCGATGCCGCCCGGCCCGTTCTGGAGGCCCCGGACATCGCGCGGGCACTGACCCGCATCGCCCACGAGATCGTCGAACGCGCCAAGGGCGCCGACGACGTGGTGCTCCTCGGCATCCCGACGCGCGGCGTGCACCTCGCCCGCCGGCTCGCCGACAAGCTCGAAGGCATCACCGGCCAGAAGATGGCCATCGGCTCGCTCGACACCACCATGTACCGCGACGACCTGCGCCTGAAGCCCGCGCGGACGCTCGCCCGCACCGAGATCCCCGCCTCCGGCGTCGACGGCCGCCTCGTCGTCCTCGTCGACGACGTGCTCTTCTCGGGGCGCACCATCCGCGCCGCGCTGGACGCCCTCGGCGACATCGGCCGCCCGCGCGCCGTGCAGCTCGCCGTGCTCGTCGACCGCGGCCACCGCGAGCTGCCCATCCGCGCCGACTACGTCGGCAAGAACATCCCCACGTCGCTCCGCGAGACGGTCCGGGTCCAGCTCGCCGAGGAGGACGGTCGCGACACCGTGCTGCTCGGGCTGAAGGACACCGCTCCGGCCGGCGAGCAGTAGCTCCGCCGTACCGCCACCCCCGCGTACGGCGAGCGCTGCCGCGCGCCCGCATGCCTGTCTGACTCCACAGATCTGGAGAGAACACCCCGATGATGCGCCACCTCATCTCGGCCGCCGACCTCACCCGCGACGAAGCGGTCCGCATCCTCGACACCGCCGAGGAGATGGCCCGGGTCGCCGACCGGCCGATCAAGAAGCTCCCGGCCCTGCGCGGCCGGACCGTGTGCAACCTCTTCTTCGAGGACTCGACCCGCACCCGGATCTCCTTCGAGGCCGCCGAGAAGCGCCTCTCCGCGGACGTCATCAACTTCGCCGCCAAGGGCTCCAGCGTCTCCAAGGGCGAGTCCCTGAAGGACACGGCGCAGACCCTGGAGGCCATGGGCGTCGACGCGGTCGTCATCCGGCACGGCGCCTCCGGCGCCCCCTACCGGCTCGCCACCTCCGGCTGGATCGACGCCCCCGTCATCAACGCCGGCGACGGCACCCACCAGCACCCCACCCAGGCCCTGCTGGACGCCTTCACCATGCGCCGCCGCCTCGTCGGCCGCGACGCCGGGATCGGCCAGGACCTGGCGGGCCGCCGGATCACCCTCGTCGGCGACGTGCTGCACAGCCGGGTCGCCCGCTCCAACGTCGACCTGCTGCACACCCTCGGCGCCGAGGTCACCCTCGTCGCGCCGCCCACCCTGGTGCCGGTCGGCGTCGAGGCATGGCCCTGCGAGGTCTCCTACGACCTCGACGCGGTGCTCCCCAAGTCCGACGCCGTCATGATGCTGCGCGTCCAGCGCGAGCGGATGAACGCCGCGTTCTTCCCCACCGAGCGCGAGTACTCCCGCCGCTACGGCCTCGACGGCGACCGGATGGCCAGGATGCCCGGCCACGCCATCGTGATGCACCCCGGACCCATGGTCCGCGGCATGGAGATCACCGCCGAGGTCGCCGACTCCGACCGCTGCACCGTCATCGAGCAGGTCGCCAACGGCGTCTCCATCCGGATGGCCGTCCTCTACCTGCTGCTCGGCGGCAACGAATCCGACGCACCCAACCCCCGTACCGAGGAGAAGTAAGAACCATGAGCAAGATCCTTATCCGCGGGGCGAAGGTGCTGGGCGGCGAAGCCCAGGACGTGCTGATCGACGGCGAGACCGTCGCCGCCGTCGGCACCGGGCTCTCCGCCGAGGGCGCCCGGGTGATCGAGGCCGGGGGCCAGATCCTGCTGCCGGGCCTCGTCGACCTCCACACCCACCTGCGCGAGCCGGGCCGCGAGGACTCCGAGACCGTGCTGACCGGCACCCGCGCCGCCGCGAGCGGCGGCTACACCGCCGTGTTCGCCATGGCCAACACCTTCCCCGTCGCCGACACCGCCGGCGTCGTCGAGCAGGTGTACCGGCTCGGCAAGGAGTCCGGCTACTGCGACGTGCAGCCCATCGGCGCCGTCACCGTGGGCCTGGAGGGCAAGAAGCTCGCCGAGCTCGGCGCCATGCACGACTCCGCCGCCGGCGTCACCGTCTTCTCCGACGACGGCAAGTGCGTCGACGACGCGGTCATCATGCGCCGCGCCCTGGAGTACGTGAAGGCCTTCGGCGGCGTCGTCGCCCAGCACGCCCAGGAGCCCCGCCTCACCGAGGGCGCCCAGATGAACGAGGGCGTCGTCTCCGCCGAACTCGGACTCGGCGGCTGGCCCGCCGTCGCCGAGGAGTCGGTCATCGCCCGCGACGTCCTGCTCGCCGAGCACGTCGGCTCCCGGGTGCACATCTGCCACCTCTCCACCGCGGGTTCCGTGGAGATCGTCCGCTGGGCCAAGTCCCGCGGCATCGACGTCACGGCCGAGGTCACCCCGCACCACCTGCTGCTCACCGACGAGATGGTCCGCAGCTACAACCCCGTCTACAAGGTCAACCCGCCGCTGCGCACCGAGCGCGACGTGCTGGCCCTGCGGGAGGCGCTCGCCGACGGCACGATCGACATCGTCGCCACCGACCACGCGCCGCACCCCCACGAGGACAAGGACTGCGAGTGGGCCGCGGCCGCCATGGGCATGGTCGGCCTGGAGACCGCGCTCTCCGTCGTCCAGCAGACGATGGTCGAGACCGGGCTCCTCGACTGGGCCCAGGTGGCGGACCGGATGTCGTTCGCCCCCGCGCGCATCGGACGGGCCCAGGGCCACGGACGGCCCGTCTCGGCTGGTGAGCCCGCGAACCTCACGCTGGTCGATCCGGCATACCGTGGTGTGGTGGACCCCGCGGGCTTCGCCTCCCGCAGCCGCAACACCCCCTACGAGGGCCGCGAGCTGCCGGGACGCGTCACCCACACCTTCCTGCGGGGCCGGGCAACGGTCGTGGACGGGAAGCTGGCGTGACACCTGCACTGATGAATCTGGCCGCACAGGCCGCCGCCGACGCCGAGCGGAAGTCGGCGGAGGTCACCGACTGGGCCGCCCGGATCGGCTGGGTGGTCGGCCTGCTCCTCTTCGTCGCCTTCGTCTACTGGCTGATGCGCCAGGGATGGAAGTGGCGCGGCAGCCTCCAGTCCGACCTGCCCGAACTCCCCGAGGCGCCCGAGGCGCCCGGCGAGGCGCTGCTCACGATGACCGGCCGCTACCACGGCTCCACCACGGCCGGGCAGTGGCTCGACCGGATCGTGGCCCACGGCCTCGGCGTGCGCAGCCGCGCCGAACTCACGCTCACCGACCAGGGGCTCACCGTGGTGCGCCCCGGGGCCCGGGACTTCTTCGTACCGGCCGGCGCCCTGCGCGGCGCCCGGCTCGACAAGGGCATCGCGGGCAAGGTCCTCGCCGAGGGCGGTCTGCTGATCGTCACCTGGGCGCACGGGGACCGGGAGATCGACTCCGGCTTCCGCTCGGACCACGCGGCCGAGCAGACCACCTGGGTCGACGCAATCGAGAACATGATCAAGACGACGGAAGGCACCGCACGATGACGATCTCCACCCGGGGAGCCGGCAAAGCTCCCGCCGTACTCGTCCTGGAGGACGGCCGCATCTTCCGCGGCCGCGCCTACGGGGCCGTGGGGGAGACCTTCGGCGAGGCGGTGTTCAACACCGGCATGACCGGATACCAGGAGACCCTCACCGACCCGTCCTACCACCGCCAGGTGGTCGTGATGACCGCCCCCCACGTGGGCAACACGGGCGTCAACGACGAGGACGACGAGTCGAAGCGGATCTGGGTCTCCGGCTACGTCGTCCGCGACCCCGCCCGCATCCCCTCCAACTGGCGCTCCCGCCGCTCCCTCGACGAGGAGCTCGCCTCCCAGGGCGTCGTCGGGATCTCCGGCATCGACACCCGCGCGCTCAC
Source organism: Streptomyces genisteinicus (assembly GCF_014489615.1). Classification (GTDB taxonomy): domain Bacteria; phylum Actinomycetota; class Actinomycetes; order Streptomycetales; family Streptomycetaceae; genus Streptomyces; species Streptomyces genisteinicus. Next base: position 1,086,219 of record NZ_CP060825.1, on the reverse strand, counting down.
CCGCCACCTGCGCGAGCGCGGCGCCATGCGCGTCGGGATCTTCTCCGGCCAGGCGCTCGGCGACGACGCGGAGCTGCTCACCCGCGTCCAGCAGGCCCCCGAGATGAAGGGCGCCGACCTCTCCGCCGAGGTCGCCACCACCGAGACCTACGTGGTGCCGGCCATCGGCGAGAAGAAGTTCACCGTCGCCGCCCTCGACCTCGGCATCAAGGGCATGACCCCGCACCGGATGGCCGAGCGCGGCATCGAGGTGCACGTGCTGCCCGCCACCGCCACCGCCGAGCAGGTCTACGCGGTGAACCCGGACGGCGTCTTCCTCTCCAACGGCCCGGGCGACCCGGCCACCGCCGACCTCACGGTCATCAAGGCGGTCCTGGAGCGCCGGACCCCGCTCTTCGGCATCTGCTTCGGCAACCAGCTCCTCGGCCGGGCCCTCGGCTTCGGCACCTACAAACTGAAGTACGGCCACCGCGGCATCAACCAGCCGGTGCAGGACCGCACCACCGGCAAGGTCGAGGTCACCGCGCACAACCACGGCTTCGCCGTCGAGGCCCCGCTCGACAAGGTCTCCGACACCCCCTACGGCCGCGCCGAGGTGTCCCACGTCTGCCTGAACGACGACGTGGTCGAGGGCCTGCGGCTGCTCGACCAGCCCGCCTTCAGCGTCCAGTACCACCCCGAGGCGGCCGCCGGCCCGCACGACGCCGCGTACCTCTTCGACCGCTTCACGTCTTTGATGGAAACCGCTCTGATGGAGGCCGAGCGTGCCTAAGCGCACCGATATCCAGTCCGTCCTGGTCATCGGCTCCGGCCCGATCGTCATCGGCCAGGCCGCCGAGTTCGACTACTCCGGCACCCAGGCCTGCCGTGTCCTCAAGGCCGAGGGCCTGCGGGTCATCCTGGTCAACTCCAACCCGGCCACGATCATGACCGACCCGGAGATCGCCGACGCCACCTACGTCGAGCCGATCACCCCCGAGTTCGTCGAGAAGATCATCGCCAAGGAGCGCCCCGACGCGCTGCTGCCCACCCTCGGCGGCCAGACCGCGCTCAACACCGCGATCTCCATGCACGAGCAGGGCGTGCTGGAGAAGTACAACGTCGAGCTGATCGGCGCCAACGTCGAGGCGATCAACAAGGGCGAGGACCGCGACCTCTTCAAGGAGGTCGTCGAGGCCGTCCGCGGCAAGATCGGCCACGGCGAGTCCGCCCGCTCGGTGATCTGCCACTCCATGGACGACGTCATCGCGGGTGTCGACACCCTCGGCGGCTACCCCGTCGTCGTCCGCCCCTCCTTCACCATGGGCGGCGCCGGCTCCGGCTTCGCGCACGACGAGGAGGAGCTGCGCCGCATCGCCGGCCAGGGCCTCACGCTCTCCCCGACCACCGAGGTGCTCCTGGAGGAGTCCATCCTCGGCTGGAAGGAGTACGAGCTGGAGCTGATGCGCGACAAGAACGACAACGTCGTGGTCGTCTGCTCCATCGAGAACTTCGACCCGATGGGCGTCCACACCGGCGACTCCATCACCGTGGCGCCCGCGATGACGCTCACCGACCGCGAGTACCAGCGGCTGCGCGACATCGGCATCGCGATCATCCGCGAGGTCGGCGTCGACACCGGCGGCTGCAACATCCAGTTCGCGGTCGACCCGGCCGACGGCCGGATCATCGTCATCGAGATGAACCCCCGCGTCTCCCGGTCCTCGGCGCTCGCCTCCAAGGCGACCGGCTTCCCGATCGCCAAGATCGCCGCGAAGCTCGCCGTCGGCTACACGCTGGACGAGATCCCGAACGACATCACCGAGAAGACCCCGGCCTCCTTCGAGCCCACCCTCGACTACGTCGTGGTCAAGGCCCCGCGGTTCGCCTTCGAGAAGTTCCCCTCCGCCGACTCCACCCTCACCACCACCATGAAGTCGGTGGGCGAGGCCATGGCCATCGGCCGCAACTTCACCGAGGCCCTCCAGAAGGCCCTGCGCTCCCTGGAGAAGAAGGGCAGCCAGTTCGACTTCACCGGCGACCCGGGGGACAAGGACGAGCTGCTGCGGGACGCCGTGCGCCCGACCGACGGCCGGATCAACACCGTCATGCAGGCCATCCGCGCGGGCGCCACGCCCGAGGAGGTCTTCGAGGCGACCCGGATCGACCCCTGGTTCGTCGACCAGATGTTCCTGATCAAGGAGTACGCCGACGAGCTCGCCGCGGCCGAGAAGCTGGAGCCGGAGCTGCTCGCCGAGGCCAAGCGCCACGGCTTCTCCGACGCCCAGATCGCCGGCATCCGCGGTCTGCGCGAGGACGTCGTCCGCGAGGTGCGCCACGCGCTCGGCATCCGCCCGGTCTACAAGACGGTCGACACCTGCGCCGCCGAGTTCGCCGCCCGCACCCCGTACTTCTACTCGTCCTACGACGAGGAGTCCGAGGTCGCGCCGCGGACCAAGCCCGCCGTGATCATCCTCGGCTCCGGGCCCAACCGCATCGGCCAGGGCATCGAGTTCGACTACTCCTGCGTCCACGCCTCCTTCGCGCTGCACGACGCCGGGTTCGAGACCGTGATGGTCAACTGCAACCCGGAGACCGTCTCCACCGACTACGACACCTCCGACCGGCTCTACTTCGAGCCGCTCACCCTGGAGGACGTGCTGGAGATCGTGCACGCCGAGTCGCTGGCCGGCCCCATCGCCGGAGTCGTGGTCCAGCTCGGCGGCCAGACGCCGCTCGGCCTGTCCCAGGCGCTCAAGGACAACGGCGTCCCCGTCGTCGGCACCTCCCCGGAGGCCATCCACGCCGCCGAGGACCGCGGCGCCTTCGGCCGGGTGCTCGCCGAGGCCGGACTGCCCGCCCCGAAGCACGGCACCGCCACCACCTTCGCCGGCGCCAAGGCCATCGCCGACGAGATCGGCTACCCGGTCCTCGTCCGCCCGTCCTACGTGCTCGGCGGCCGCGGCATGGAGATCGTCTACGACGAGGCGCGCCTGGAGGCGTACATCGCCGAGTCCACCGAGATCTCGCCGACCCGCCCCGTCCTGGTGGACCGCTTCCTCGACGACGCGATCGAGATCGACGTCGACGCCCTCTACGACGGCCACGAGCTCTACCTCGGCGGCGTCATGGAGCACATCGAGGAGGCCGGCATCCACTCCGGCGACTCGGCCTGCGCGCTGCCCCCGATCACCCTCGGCGGCTTCGACATCAAGCGCCTGCGCGCCTCCACCGAGGCCATCGCCAAGGGCGTCGGCGTGCGCGGTCTGATCAACATCCAGTTCGCCATGGCCGGCGACATCCTCTACGTGCTGGAGGCCAACCCCCGCGCCTCCCGCACCGTGCCCTTCACCTCCAAGGCGACCGCCGTGCCGCTGGCCAAGGCCGCCGCCCGGATCTCGCTCGGCGCGACCGTCGCCGAGCTGCGCCAGGAGGGCCTGCTGCCGCGCAGCGGGGACGGCGGCACCCTGCCGCTGGACGCGCCGATCTCCGTCAAGGAGGCCGTCATGCCGTGGTCGCGCTTCCGCGACGTCCACGGCCGCGGCGTCGACACCATCCTCGGCCCGGAGATGCGCTCCACCGGCGAGGTCATGGGCATCGACTCGGTCTTCGGCACCGCGTACGCCAAGTCGCAGGCCGGCGCGTACGGCCCGCTGCCGACCAAGGGCCGCGCGTTCGTCTCGGTCGCCAACCGGGACAAGCGCTCGATGATCTTCCCGGCGCGCGAGCTGGTCGCCCACGGCTTCGAGCTGCTGGCCACCTCCGGCACCGCCGAGGTCCTCAAGCGCAACGGCCTCCACGCGACCGTGGTGCGCAAGCAGTCCGAGGGCGTGGGCCCGAACGGCGAGAAGACCATCGTCCAGCTCATCCACGACGGCGAGGTCGACCTCATCGTCAACACCCCGTACGGCACCGGCGGCCGCCTCGACGGCTACGACATCCGTACGGCGGCGGTGGCCCGCTCCGTACCGTGCCTCACCACGGTCCAGGCCCTCGCGGCGGCCGTCCAGGGCATCGACGCGCTGAACCGCGGCGACGTCGGCGTCCGATCGCTCCAGGAACACGCCGAACACCTGACCGCGGCCCGCGACTAGTCACCCGAGGGGGACACCGGAAACGGTGTCCCCCTCCTCATGAGGACACCACCGTGTACAAACTCTTCTTCGCCCTGGTCTTCACCCGGATGGACCCCGAGAAGGCCCACCACCTCGCCTTCCGCTGGATCCGCCTCGCCGCCCGCGTCCCCGTACTGCGGACCTTCGCCGCCGCGGTGCTCGCCCCCCGGTACGAGGAACTGCGCACCGAGGCGCTCGGCCTGCGGATGCACGGGCCGTTCGGCCTCGCGGCCGGCTTCGACAAGAACGCCCAGGCCGTCGACGGCATGGCGATGCTCGGCTTCGACCACGTCGAGATCGGCACCGTCACCGCCGAGCCCCAGCCGGGCAACCCCAGGAAGCGCCTCTTCCGGCTGGTGCCGGACCGCGCCCTGATCAACCGGATGGGCTTCAACAACGAGGGCTCCGCCGCCGTCGCCGCGCGCCTGGCGGCCCGCCGCGAGGTCTTCCGCACCACCCTCGGCGTCAACATCGGCAAGACGAAGACCGTCCCCGAGGAGGAGGCCGTCGCCGACTACGTCGCCTCCACCGAGCGCCTGGCCCGCCACGCCGACTACCTCGTCGTCAACGTCTCCTCGCCCAACACCCCCGGCCTGCGCAACCTCCAGGCCACCGAGTCGCTGCGCCCGCTGCTCACCGCCGTGCGCGAGGCCGCCGACCGCACCGTCACCGGCCGCCGGGTGCCGCTGCTCGTCAAGATCGCCCCCGACCTCGCCGACGAGGACGTCGACGCGGTGGCCGATCTGGCGCTCGAACTCGGCCTGGACGGCATCATCGCCACCAACACCACCATCGCCCGCGAAGGTCTCGGCCTGACCTCGCCGCCCGGCGTCGTGGCGGAGACCGGCGGCCTCTCCGGCGCCCCCGTCAAGGCCCGCTCCCTGGAGGTGCTGCGCCGCCTGTACGCCCGCGTCGGCGACCGCATCACCCTCGTCGGCGTCGGCGGCGTCGAGAACGCCGAGGACGCCTGGCAGCGCATCCTCGCCGGGGCCACCCTCGTCCAGGGCTACAGCGCCTTCGTGTACGAGGGCCCGTTCTACGCCCGGGCGATCCACAAGGGCCTCGCCGCACGCCTCGCGGCCAGCCCGTACGCCACCCTCGCCGAGGCCGTCGGCGCCGAGACACGGAAGGCAGCCACCGCATGAGCCCCCTGGAACCGTTCGGCACCCGTCTGCGCCACGCCATGGACACCCGCGGGCCGCTCTGCGTCGGCATCGACCCGCACGCCTCGCTGCTCACCGCCTGGGGCCTCGCCGACGACGTCGCCGGCCTGGAGCGGTTCACCCGCACCGCCGTGGAGGCCCTCGCCGACCGGGTGGCCGTCCTCAAGCCCCAGTCCGCCTTCTTCGAGCGCTTCGGCTCCCGGGGCATCGCCGTCCTGGAGAAGGCCGTCGAGGAGGCCCGCGCGGCCGGCGCCCTGGTGCTGATGGACGCCAAGCGCGGCGACATCGGCTCCACCATGGGCGCCTACGCGGAGACCTTCCTGCGCAAGGACTCGCCGCTCTTCTCGGACGCCGTCACCGTCTCCCCGTACCTCGGCTTCGGATCGCTGCGGCCCGCCCTGGACCAGGCCGTGCTGAGCGGCAGCGGGGTCTTCGTCCTCGCGCTGACCTCCAACCCGGAGGGCGCCGAGGTGCAGCGCGCCACGGCCGCGGACGGGTCCTCGCTCGCCGCGGTGATGCTGCGGCACATGGCGGCGGAGAACGAGGGGGCCGACCCGCTCGGGTCGGTCGGCGCGGTCGTCGGCGCCACCCTCGGGGACGCGGGCGTCGACCTCGCGATCAACGGTCCGCTGCTCGCCCCCGGCATCGGGGCCCAGGGGGCGACCCCGGCCGACCTTCCCCGGGTCTTCGGCGCGGCGGTGGGCAACGTGGTGCCGAGCGTCAGCCGCGGGGTCCTGCGGCACGGACCGGACGCCGCGGCGCTGCGGTCCGCCGCCGACCGCTTCGCCGACGAGGTCCGCGAGGCCGTGGCCTCGGCGGGGGTCTGAGCAGCGGCGAAGGTGCCTCCGGGCCCGGCCTTGACATTTTCTTCACGGAAATGTCGGTCGTTTCGTCTGAAAAGTCCTGGTCGGTCGATGCTGACCAGGACTTTTCGTCCGTTCTCGCTGACTGGAGCCGTGTTGGCCGCTAGTCTCCGTCCCAGAGCGCGCGAGCAGGGCGGTGAACTGCACTGTTCGACGCTCACCGGGTGCGGGACCGTCTTCGGTCCCCACCGGTCCGTATCCGACAGTTCGACATCCGAGGTGACGTAGGCGTGGCTCTTCCGCCCCTTACCCCTGAACAGCGCGCAGCCGCGCTCGAAAAGGCCGCCGCGGCTCGCCGGGAGCGGGCCGAGGTCAAGAATCGACTCAAGCACTCCGGCGCCTCCCTCCACGAGGTCATCAAGCAGGGCCAGGAGAACGACGTCATCGGGAAGATGAAGGTCTCGGCCCTCCTGGAGTCCCTGCCCGGCGTGGGCAAGGTCCGCGCCAAGCAGATCATGGAGCGGCTCGGCATCTCCGAGAGCCGCCGCGTGCGCGGCCTCGGCTCCAACCAGATCGCCTCCCTGGAGCGGGAGTTCGGCGGCGGCGCCGCCTGACGCCCCTGGTGCCCCGCCCGGCACACCGGCCGGTGGGCGGCCCGGTCCGCGGAAGCGGCCGGCGCCCGCCGCCCGGCCGGCTCCGCCGGGCGCGGCACGAGGCACTCCCGGGAAGCTGGATAATCGCTTCATGGCAGCAGAGGTACGTCCGCGGCTGACCGTGCTCTCCGGCCCTTCGGGGGTCGGCAAGAGCACGGTCGTCGCGCATATGCGCAAGGTCCACCCCGACGTGTGGCTCTCGGTGTCGGCCACGACCCGCAAGCCGCGTCCCGGCGAGAAGCACGGTGTCCAGTACTTCTTCGTCGGCGACGACGAGTTCGACAAGCTGATCGCCAACGGCGAGCTGCTGGAGTGGGCCGAGTTCGCGGGCAACCGCTACGGCACGCCGCGCCGTGCGGTCCTGGAGCGCCTCGAAGCGGGTGAGCCCGTGCTCCTGGAGATCGACCTCCAGGGCGCCCGCCAGGTCAAGGAGTCCATGCCGGACTCGCAGCTGGTCTTCCTCGCGCCGCCGAGCTGGGAGGAACTGGTCCGCAGGCTCACCGGCCGCGGCACCGAGTCCGCCGAGGTGATCGAGCGGCGCCTCGGGGCGGCCAAGGTCGAGCTCGCCGCGGAGGCGGAGTTCGACACCACCCTGGTCAACACCTCCGTCGAAGGCGTGGCCCGCGAGCTGCTAGCCTTGATGGCAGTTGTTTGATCTTTTGTCCGAATCTTTTGTGCACGTTCTTCGGAAGGCTAGAGAGTGTCCTCTTCCATCACCGCGCCCGAGGGCATCATCAACCCGCCGATCGACGAGCTGCTCGAGGCCACTGACTCGAAGTACAGCCTCGTGATCTACGCGGCCAAGCGCGCGCGTCAGATCAACGCGTACTACTCGCAGCTCGGTGAGGGCCTGCTGGAGTACGTCGGCCCCCTGGTGGACACCCACGTCCACGAGAAGCCGCTCTCGATCGCCCTGCGTGAGATCAACGCGGGACTGCTGACCTCCGAGGCCATCGAGGGCCCGGCCCAGTAGGCGCACCACGTTCTCGGCCACAGGCCCGGCGGATCCTCCGCCGGGCCTGTGGCGTGCCCCGGGCGGGGACGCCCCGCGCGGGGTGGTGCAGCATGGACACGTAGCGCATCCGAGTGCGGGGAGAGGCAGTGGACAAGCCGAAGGTGGTTCTGGGGGTCAGCGGGGGCATCGCCGCCTACAAGGCGTGCGAACTGCTGCGCAGGCTGACCGAGTCCGGGCACGACGTGCGGGTGGTGCCCACCGCGTCCGCCCTGAACTTCGTGGGGGCGGCCACCTGGTCGGCGCTCTCCGGCAACCCCGTCTCCACCGAGGTCTGGAACGACGTCCACGAGGTCCCCCACGTGCGCATCGGCCAGCACGCCGACCTCGTGGTGGTGGCCCCCGCCACGGCGGACACGCTGGCCAGGGCGGCGCACGGGCTCGCCGACGACCTGCTCACCAACACCCTGCTCACGGCCCGCTGTCCGGTGGTCTTCGCCCCCGCGATGCACACCGAGATGTGGGAGCACCCGGCCACCCGGGAGAACGTCGCCACACTGCGCCGCCGCGGCGCCGTGGTCGTCGAGCCCGCCGTCGGCCGGCTCACCGGCGTGGACACCGGCAAGGGCCGGCTGCCCGACCCGGGCGAGATCTTCGAGGTCTGCCGCCGGGTCCTCGCCCGCGGCACGGCCGCCCCCGACCTCGGCGGACTCCATGTGGTGGTCAGCGCCGGCGGCACCCGCGAGCCGCTGGACCCGGTGCGGTTCCTCGGCAACCGCTCCTCGGGCAAGCAGGGGTACGCCCTGGCCCGTACCGCGGCCGCGCGCGGCGCCCGGGTCACCCTGGTCGAGGCCAACACCGGCCTGCCCGACCCGGCGGGGGTCGACGTGGTGCACGTCGGGACCGCGGTGCAGCTCCGCGAGGCGGTGCTGAAGGCGGCTGCGGAGGCCGACGCCGTCGTCATGGCCGCGGCCGTGGCCGATTTCCGTCCCGCCGAGTACGCCACCGGCAAGATCAAGAAGAAGGACGGCGTGGAGGCCCCCGCGGTCACCCTCGTCCGCAACCCGGACATCCTCGCGGAGATCTCCGCCGACCGCGCCCGCACCGGCCAGGTGGTCGTCGGCTTCGCCGCCGAGACGGACGACGTCCTCGCCAACGGACGCGACAAGCTGCGCCGCAAGGGCTGCGATCTGCTCGTCGTGAACGAGGTGGGGGAGCGCCGGACCTTCGGCTCCGAGGAGAACGAGGCCGTCGTCCTCGCCGCCGACGGCGCCGAGACACCGGTGCCGCACGGCCCGAAGGAAGCCCTCGCCGACATCGTCTGGGACCTCGTCGAAGCCCGGGTGGACCGGGCCGGCCGCTGACCGGAGGGCAGGCTCCGCGGGACGCCGCGGCCCCGCCGCGTCCCGCGGTGTGAGACAGCTCATGGCCCGGGCCGGGCTCCCCGCCCGGCCCGGCGAACTCTCGGCGACCCCCGGGTGAAGAACAGCACCCAGGTAAAACCCGCCAAATGTGGCGAATCACTCCGCTCGCAGGCGCTATGGTCGTACCGTCTCGGTCATGGACCACAGGTCAGGGGGCTCCCACGCTGCGAGACGGGTTGTCCGGCTGCGGAACGCGACCGATAAACTGGTCCGCGGAACGTCGCGGGGCGCAGCCCCCTGCCGATCCGTTCAATGATCAGCCAGCAGCCGCTGCAACCCCAGGGAGCGATGTGTCCCGCCGTCTCTTCACCTCGGAGTCCGTGACCGAGGGCCACCCCGACAAGATCGCCGACCAGATCAGCGACACGATCCTCGACGCCCTGCTCACGGAGGACCCGACCTCCCGGGTCGCCGTCGAGACCCTGATCACCACGGGCCTCGTGCACGTCGCCGGCGAGGTGACCACCAAGGCCTGGGCGGACATTCCGACCCTCGTGCGCAACAAGATCCTCGAGATCGGCTACGACTCGTCGAAGAAGGGCTTCGACGGCGCCTCCTGCGGCGTCTCGGTGTCCATCGGCTCCCAGTCCCCGGACATCGCGCAGGGCGTCGACACGGCGTACGAGAAGCGCGTCGAGGGCGACGAGGACGAGCTCGACAAGCAGGGCGCGGGCGACCAGGGCCTGATGTTCGGGTACGCGTGCGACGAGACGCCCGAGCTGATGCCGCTGCCGATCCACCTGGCCCACCGGCTCTCCCGCCGGCTGTCCGAGGTCCGCAAGAACGGGACCATCCCCTACCTGCGCCCGGACGGCAAGACGCAGGTCACCATCGAGTACGACGGCGACAAGGCGGTCCGCCTCGACACCGTGGTGGTGTCGTCGCAGCACGCGTCCGACATCGACCTGGACTCGCTGCTCGCGCCCGACATCCGCGAGTTCGTCGTCGAGCACGTGCTGAAGCAGCTCGTCGAGGACGGCATCAAGCTGGACACCGACGGCTACCGGCTGCTGGTCAACCCGACCGGGCGCTTCGAGATCGGCGGCCCGATGGGCGACGCCGGCCTCACCGGCCGCAAGATCATCATCGACACCTACGGCGGCATGGCCCGCCACGGCGGCGGCGCCTTCTCCGGCAAGGACCCGTCGAAGGTGGACCGCTCGGCCGCGTACGCCATGCGCTGGGTCGCCAAGAACGTCGTGGCGGCCGGTCTCGCGGCCCGCTGCGAGGTCCAGGTCGCGTACGCCATCGGCAAGGCGGAGCCGGTCGGTCTCTTCGTCGAGACCTTCGGAACCGCCACCACCGACGTCGAGAAGATCGAGCAGGCCATCTCCGAGGTCTTCGACCTCCGCCCGGCCGCGATCATCCGCGATCTCGACCTGCTCCGCCCGATCTACGCGCAGACCGCGGCCTACGGCCACTTCGGCCGCGAGCTCCCCGACTTCACCTGGGAGCGCACCGACCGCGTCGAAGCGCTCCGCGCGGCGGCCGGCATCTGAGCCGCACCCGCACCGGGCCCCCGACCGCACCAGCGGCCGGGGGCCCGGTGGCGTTGCGGCCGGTGCCCGGGCCGGGCCTTGGTGTCGGCGGGCTCTGGTAGGAATATTGGCTGTGAGCAGCGACGACGAGCAGCCGACGGAGCCCGCGGACGGCGGGCCGGAGCAGCTTGCGCTCATCCGCGAGACCGTACGCAGGGCCCAGGTGCCGAAAGCCAAGCCGCGCACCTGGCGCGGGGCCGCGCTGGCGAAGGACCGGCCCGTCGCACGCGTCATGGTGGACAAGGGCGTGCTCCACCTCGACCGCCTCTGGGACTACGCCGTACCCGAGGAACTCGACGCCGCCGCCCAGCCCGGGGTCCGCGTCCGCGTCCGCTTCGGAGCCGGCACCCACCAGGTGCGCGGCGGGCGCCGGGAGGGCGGCGGGCTCATCGACGGCTTCCTCGTCGAGCGGCTGGCCGAGTCGGACTACAGCGGACCGCTCGCCGCGCTCGCCCATGTCGTCTCGCCCGAGCCGGTCCTCAGCCCCGGCATGCTCGACCTCGCCCGAGCGGTCGCCGACCGGTACGCCGGCAGCCTCGCCGACATCCTCCAGCTCGCCGTGCCGCCCCGGAACGGCAAGGCGGAGGCCCGGCCGTCCCCCGATCCGCTGCCGCCACCGCCCGCTCCCGACCCCGGGCCCTGGGACCGCTACGCGCACGGACCCGCCTTCCTGACGTCGCTCGCGGCCGGCCGCACCCCACGCGCCGTGTGGACGGCCCTCCCCGGCCCGCACTGGCCGGAGGAACTGGCGCGGGCCGTCGCCGCCACCCTCGCCTCCGGGCGCGGCGCCCTGGTCGTCGTCCCCGACGGGCGCCGGGCCGCCCGGGTCGACGAGGCGCTCACCGCCCTCCTCGGTCCGGGACGCCACGCCCTGCTCACCGCCGACTCGGGGCCGCAGAAGCGGTACGGCCAGTGGCTCGCCGTGCGCAGGGGAGCGGTGCGCGCCGTGGTCGGCACCCGCGCCGCCATGTTCGCGCCGGTCCGGGACCTCGGCCTGGTCGCCGTCTGGGACGACGGCGACGCGAGCCACAGCGACGACCACGCGCCCTTCCCGCACGTCCGCGAAGTGCTGGAGCTGCGGTCCGCCCACGACGACTGCGCCTTCCTGCTGGGCAGCACGAGCTGCACCGTCGAGGCGGCGCAGCTCGTGGAGAGCGGCTGGGCCCGGCCCCTGGTCGCCGACCGGGCACGGGTCAGGGCCGCCGCCCCGCTGGTGCGGACCGTCGGCGACCACGACCTGGCCCGCGACGAGGCGGCCCGGGCCGCCCGCCTGCCGAGTCTCGCCTGGCAGGCGGTGCGCGAGGGCCTGCGGGACGGTCCCGTGCTCGTCCAGGTCCCCCGGCGCGGCTACGCGCCCCGCCTCGCCTGCGAGCGGTGCCGCACCCCGGCCCGCTGCCGCCACTGCGCCGGGCCGCTCGCCGCGGCGGACGAGCGCGAACTGCACTGCGTGTGGTGCGGCACCGCGGAGAACGACTGGCACTGCCCGGAGTGCGGCGGCTTCCGGCTGCGCGCGCAGATCGTCGGCGCGCGGCGCACGGCGGAGGAGCTGGGGCGCGCCTTCCCGGCCGTGCCGGTGCGCACCTCGGGCCGGGACCATGTGCTCGACACGGTTCCCGGCCGGCCCGCGCTCGTCGTCTCCACGCCGGGGGCGGAACCGGTCGCCGAAGGCGGGTACACGGCCGCCCTGCTGCTCGACGGCTGGGCCATGCTCACCCGGCCGGACCTGCGCGCGGGCGAGGAGGCGCTGCGGCGCTGGATCGCCGCCGCGTCCCTGGTGCGGGGGCAGGACGAGGGCGGCACGGTCGTCGTGGTGGCGGAGCCGACGCTGCGGCCCGTGCAGGCGCTCGTCCGCTGGGACCCGGTGGGCCACGCCCTGCGGGAACTGGCGGAACGGGCGGAGCTGCGCTTCCCTCCGGTCTCGCGGATGGCGGAGGCGACCGGGAGAGGCGCGGCGGTCGCGGAGTTCCTCGCCACCGCGGAGCTGCCGCCGGGCACGGAGGTGCTCGGTCCGGTCCCGCTCCCGGTCACCGAGCCGGGCCGGGGCCCGCGCCGCCCGGGGGACCCGCCCGTGGGCGAGCGCTGGGAGCGGGCACTGCTGCGGGTGCCGCCGGGCAGCGGAGCGGCGCTGGCCGCGGCCCTCAAGACGGCTCAGGTCTCCCGGCTCGCCCGCGGCGGCACGGACCCGGTCCGCATCCGCGTGGACCCGCCGGACATCGGCTGACAGGGGGCGCGAGCACCCTCCGAGGGCGGCGTGCCGCGCCGGAGCCGGGTGGAGCGGTCGGGTGTCCGGGTCGAGGTCCGGTCGGGGCGGGTGGTCGGGCTTCCGGTGCGGGTTCCGGTCGGTCGGGCCTTCGGTGCGGGTTCCGGTCGGGGTGGGGGCGCTCGCCGGACGTGCCGGTCGGGCGTCCGGGTCGTGTTCCGGGCGAGGTGGGCGGTCGGGCCCTCGGTGCGGGCCCCGGTCCGGGGCTCGGCGGGAGCCGGCAAGTGTTCCGGTAGGGGTGACCGGGGGCGGGTGCGCGGGGCGGGCGCGCTGTCGGCGGCCGGGTACGGCGGGCCCGGGTGCGTGCCGGGCGCCGCCGCCGCACGGGACGGCGACCGGGGGCGGTGGGCCGGTGCGTCCGCGGGGAGGGGCGGCACCTCGCGAGCACCCGGGGAGGAACGGCACCGTGGCCGGCGGGCGTACGCGGTGCCGCTCCTCCGGTCATGAGGGGCGCCGAGCGGCCGGTTCGGCGGCCCGCCGCGGGTACGCGTGCGCCCCGGCCGGAGGGCCGGGGCGCACGGGGGTCAGCCGTTGCGCGGGCCCGGGAACGCCCCGTGGCGCGGGTCCGACGGCTGGGGCGGCATCGAGCGGGCGGCGGGCACCGCGGGAAGCGGCCCGGGGACCGTCCGCGTGGTGGTGCTCTCGGGCAGCCGCTCCGCCTCCGTGACGGGCCCCGGCTGCGGGGCCGTCGCGCGGCGCGATCCGTAACGCCGGTGCACGGCCTGCTTGGTGACGCCCAGCGCCGAGCCCACGGCGTCCCAGGAGAAGCCCAGCGAGCGGTCGAAGTCCACGGCCGCCGTCACCAGCGTCTCCACGCTGTCGCGCAGTTCCTGTGCGAGGCGGACGGTCGGGGCGGGCGCCCTGCCGTAGACGACGAAGCCCGTGGACGGGCCGGAGCGGCGCGGGCGGTAGACATTGCCCAACTGGGCGGTGAGCGTGCGCAGGGCGTCCACCTGGCGGCGGACCCGCTCGATGTCCCGCACCAACAGGTGCAGACTCGCCCGGGCTTGGGCGTCGTGGGTTGCGTGGTCGGCCATCGACAAGCCTCTCGAACCGGCGTTGAAAGAGTCCGGGCCGCGTCCGGGCGGCCCGCTTCGGTCAATCTCTCTTGACCAACGCTCGTGCCGCCGATCTGGTCACGCTTCGGGGCGTATGCGCACATGCGCGGGGCGCGCGGTCTTCCGTACGCCCCCTGCGGCACCTCCCCATAGACTGGTGAGCTGCTCGTCACCGCACGCGTCACCGCTCCATCCCGAGAGGCAGTCAGTCACCGATGAGGCTCGTCTTCGCAGGTACCCCCGAGGTCGCCGTTCCCGCCCTGGACGCCCTGATCGCCTCCGGGCGGCACGAGGTCGTCGCCGTCGTCACCCGGCCCGACGCGCCCGCCGGACGCGGCCGGCGGCTGGTCGCGAGCCCGGTCGCCCAGCGGGCGGAGGAGGCCGGTATCGAGGTGCTCAAGCCGGCCCGTCCGAGGGACGAGGCGTTCCTCGCGCGGCTGCGCGAGATCGCGCCGGACTGCTGCCCGGTCGTCGCCTACGGCGCCCTGCTGCCCAAGGCCGCCCTCGACATCCCGGCCCGCGGCTGGGTGAACCTCCACTTCTCCCTGCTGCCGGCCTGGCGCGGCGCCGCGCCCGTGCAGCACGCGATCCTCGCCGGTGACGAGATGACGGGCGCCGCGACCTTCCAGATCGAGGAGGGGCTGGACTCGGGACCGGTGTACGGCGTGATCACCGAGCAGGTCCGGCACACCGACACCAGCGGAGACCTGCTCACCCGCCTGGCGTTCGCCGGAGCCGGCCTCCTCGCCGCGACCATGGACGGCATCGAGGACGGCACCCTGCACGCGGTGCCGCAGCCCGCCGACGGCGTCTCGCTCGCCCCGAAGATCACGGTCGAGGACGCCCACGTCGACTTCACCGCGCCCGCGCTGCGCGTCGACCGCGTGGTCCGCGGCTGCACCCCGGCCCCCGGCGCTTGGACGGTCTTCCGCGGGGAGCGCCTCAAGCTCCTCCACGTCACGCCGCTGCCCGACCGCACCGGCCTCGCCCCCGGCGAGCTGGACGCCGGGAAGAACCACGTCCACGCCGGCACCGGCTCGTACGCCGTGGAGCTGCTGTGGGTGCAGCCGCAGGGCAAGAAGCCGATGCGCGCGGCCGACTGGGCGCGCGGCGTGCGCATCGGCCCGTCCGAGAAGCTGGGCGCCTGAGCCGCCGCGGCTCCCGGCACGGGCGGGCGGTGCGCCGGACGTAGGGTGGGGGCGGTCAGCCCTCACGAACGCGGAGCACCTTTTGAGCGAGCAGTCCCGTCGCCGTCCCCCCAAGCCGTACCGCAAGCCGAAGAAGGATCCGGTGCGGATCCTCGCCTTCGAGGCGCTGCGGGCCGTCGACGAACGGGGCGCGTACGCGAACCTCGTGCTGCCGCCGCTGCTGAAGAAGGCCCGGGAGAACGGCGACTTCGACGGCCGTGACGCGGCGCTCGCCACCGAGCTCGTCTACGGCACCCTGCGCCGGCAGGGCACCTACGACGCGATCATCGCGGCCTGCATCGACCGGCCGCTGCGCGAGGTCGACCCGCCGGTCCTCGACGTCCTCGCCCTCGGCGCCCACCAGCTGCTCGGCACCCGTATCCCCACGCACGCGGCGGTCTCCGCCAGCGTCGAGCTGGCCCGGGTGGTGCTGGGCGACGGCCGGGCGAAGTTCGTCAACGCCGTGCTGCGCAAGATCTCCCAGGACGACCTGGACGCCTGGGTGGAACGCGTCGCCCCGCCGTACGACGACGACGCCGAGGACCACCTCGCCGTCGTCCACTCGCACCCGCGGTGGGTGGTCTCGGCGCTCTGGGACGCTCTCGGCGGCGGGCGGGCCGGGATCGAGGACCTGCTGGAGGCGGACAACGAGCGCCCCGAGGTCACGCTGGTCGCCCGCCCGGGCCGCACCACGCCCGGTGAACTGGTGGACGCGCTGGGCGAGGAGTCGGTGCTGCCGGGCCGCTGGTCCCCGTACGCGGTGCGCCTCGCCGAGGGCGGCGAGCCCGGGGCGATCGAGGCCGTCCGGGACGGACGCGCGGGCGTGCAGGACGAGGGCAGCCAGCTGGTGGCGCTGGCCCTGGCGGCCGCGCCCCTCGAAGGCCCCGACCGGCGCTGGCTCGACGGCTGCGCCGGCCCGGGCGGCAAGGCGGCGCTGCTCGCCGCGCTTGCCGCGGAACGCGGCGCCGCGCTCCTCGCCTCGGAGAAGCAGCCGCACCGCGCCCGGCTGGTGGGCCGGGCGCTGGCGGGCAACCCCGGTCCCTACCAGGTGGTCGCGGCAGACGGAACCCGTCCGCCGTGGCGGGAGGGCGTCTTCGACCGGGTGCTGGTCGACGTGCCCTGCTCCGGTCTCGGCGCCCTCCGGCGCCGCCCCGAGGCCCGCTGGCGGCGCCGGCCCGAAGACCTGGAGGGCTTCGCCCCGCTCCAGCGCGGCCTGCTGCGCGAGGCGCTGCGCGCGGTGCGCGTCGGCGGGGTCGTCGGCTACGCCACCTGCTCGCCGCACCTCGCGGAGACCCGGGTCGTCGTGGACGACGTGCTGCGCGGCCGCGGCGGACCGCAGGTGTCCGCCGAGTGGATCGACGCCCGGCCGCTGATGCCGGGTGTCCCGGCCCTCGGCGACGGCCCCGACGTGCAGCTGTGGCCGCATCTGCACGGCACCGACGCGATGTACCTCGCGCTGCTGCGCCGCACCGCGTAGCCCGGGAGCCGCCGGCCCCTGAGCCGGTGCCCCGCGGGCCGCGCCGCACCCCGGGTGCCTCCTCTCACGGGGTCGGCCGCCCCCGTGTGAAGTGGTGCTCCGCATCCTCCTGGTCACCGGTCATCAGGCTGGACAGCGCCTCGGTCTCGTCGCCGCCGAGGAAGTAGGGGCCGGTGCCGTGCAGGTAGAAGAAGCGTCCGGTGCGGTCGAGGAGCACGAGGCCCATCTCGGTCGTCTCCCAGCCCACCGGGAACAGCGGCTGCCCCAGGTCGCCCGCGAGTCCGGCGATGTCCTCGGCGTCGCCCGCGTACCCGAAGGAGGGGTCCGCCCGGAACGCCCTCTCCGGGGCACGGGGCATCGGGAACGCGAGGTCCGCGTAGGACGCCACGAACCGCCGCACGGCGTCCCACGGCTCCAGGGGGAAGCCCTGCGCGGCGGCGTCCCGCACCCGCAGGGCGAGGAGTTCACCGGCCCGTGCCAGGTTCCGCGGCTCGTTGGCCCGGCCCGGGTGCCAGCCGTGGGCCGTCAGCCAGGCGTCGATCTCGTCCCTGGTGGCGGTGGGTCGTCGCATGATGCTCCGGGATCGTCTCGGCGTCCGCGGGAGGACGGGGCGTCCGGGTGGCCCTGGCGGCCCTGATGTCCCGTCAGGAGCGCTCCGCAGAGCATGCCACGTCCCGGGGCCGCCCCGGCGGCCGGTGCGGGCACCGCGCCCGGCCGCCCGCGGCAGGGGCCGCCCCCGGCGCAGGGCGCACCGCGGCGGTGCCGGTCACCACGCCGAGGGCGAGCGCGGAGCCGGCCGGCCGAGGCGCCCCCGGCGCGGCGGAGGTCCCGGCGGGCACCGGGGACGCCGGGACGACCACCGCGCCGGTCGCGGCAGGCCCCGTGCGCGCCGGGAGGGGCGGCGTGCGCCCGTGCCGGCTCCCGGACGGGGCGCGAGGCCGTACGGCGCGAGGCGAGGGTCATGGGGCCTGGGCGGCGGATGCCGAGGGGCGCCGTGGAGCCGAGCCCGTGGCGACCCGCCGGTGCACCCGCGCCGGTGCCGTGCCCGGCACGGCACCGGCGGGATCACGCCGGCACCAGGTCGAATGGCCGGTATTGCGGTGAGCTGTCGGGAACCCGTACGGGTCTGGTCCATACCGGATACCGTCCGGGGGAGGGGAAGTGGCCCGGAACGTGGCAGGCTTGGCACATGGCCGTACAGATCAGCCCCAGCATCCTCTCCGCAGACTTCTCGCGCCTGGCCGAGGAGGCGAAGGCCGTCGAGGGAGCCGACTGGCTCCACGTCGACGTGATGGACAATCACTTCGTGCCCAACCTGACGCTGGGCGTGCCCGTCGTCGAGTCGCTGGCCAGGGCCACGGAGACCCCGCTGGACTGCCATCTGATGATCGAGAACCCGGACCGCTGGGCGCCGCAGTACGTCGAGGCGGGAGCCGGTTCGGTCACCTTCCACGCCGAGGCCGCCGCCGCACCCGTGCGGCTGGCCCGCGAGATCCGGGCGAAGGGGGCGCGGGCGTCGATGGCGCTCAAGCCCGCCACGCCCGTCGAGCCGTACGAGGACCTGCTCTCCGAGCTCGACATGCTGCTGATCATGACCGTGGAGCCGGGATTCGGCGGTCAGGCGTTCCTGGACATCATGCTGCCGAAGATCCGGCGCACCCGGGAGCTGATCTCCAAGCACGGGCTGGAGCTCTGGCTCCAGGTCGACGGAGGCGTGTCGGCCTCCACCATCGAGCGGTGCGCCGAGGCGGGGGCGGACGTCTTCGTCGCCGGTTCGGCGGTCTACAGCGCGGACGACCCGGCCGCCGCCGTGCGGATGCTGCGCGACCAGGCGGCCGCGGTGACCGCCTCGGCGCCCTGGGCCTGCGCCCACTGACGCCGGGGCACCGGCGGCTGTGCTTGTTCAACCGATGTTGGCCCGGCAGGGCTGATCAAGGACCGGACCATCTGACAGGATGGCGGGTCCGGGGGAGTGTGTGCATGTGTACAGCAGTGAGGAGAACGCGGTGACTGCTAGGCCGGCGGGACGGTCCGCCCTGCGGATGGGACCCGCTGAGCTGGTGCAGGCGGCGGCCATGGCCCGCCGCTTCTACCTCGAGGGCAAGTCCAAGATCCAGATCGCCGAGGAGTTCGGCGTCAGCCGTTTCAAGGTCGCCAGGGTCCTGGAGACGGCACTGGAACGCGATCTCGTGCGCATCGAGATCCGCGTCCCGGCCGAACTGGACGCCGAGCGCTCCGACGCGCTGCGCGCCCGGTTCGGGCTGCGGCACGCCGTCGTGGTCGAGTCGCCGGCCGACGCCGACGAATCGCCCGACCCGGAGAACCTCGGAGAGGTGGCCGCCGACCTGCTCGGCGAGCTGGTCGCCGAGGGCGACGTCCTGGGCCTGGCCTGGGGCCGCTCCACCATCCACATGGCCGCCGCCCTGGACCGGCTGCCACCCTGCACGGTGGTCCAGCTCACCGGTGTCTACGACGCCGGAACCGCCGAGCGCGGCTCGGTCGAGGCGGTCCGGCGGGCTGCCCAGGTCTCCGGCGGCGAGGCCCACCCGATCTACGCGCCGATGCTGCTGCCGGATCCGGCGACGGCCGCCGCGCTGCGGCACCAGACGGGGATCGCACGGGCCTTCGAGTACTTCGACAAGGTCACCGTCGCCTGCGTCTCCATCGGGTCCTGGGAGACGGGCATCTCCACGGTGCACGACATGCTCACCGACGAGGAGCGCGCCCACTACGCCTCGCTGGGCGTGGCGGCGGAGATGTCCGCGCACCTCTTCGACACCGACGGACGCCGCGTCGGACGCGACCTCGGCGAGCGCTGCATCACGGTCGAGGCCGACCGGCTGCGGCGGATCCCCGAGGTCGTGGCCATCGCGGGCGGCCAGCGCAAGGCCGAGGCCATCGGGGCGGTCCTCCGCTCCGGACTGGTCACCAGCCTGGTGACGGACACCGCGGCGGCCGATCTGCTGCTCGGGGCGGACCCGGGGCCGCGGCCGGCGCTGGAGCGTGCCGACCCGGACGACTGAGCGGACGGTGCCCACGGCATGGTGGGAGCGCGCCCGCGCCTGTCCCGTGGCCCCTCGGAACCACCGGTTCCGAGGGGCCACGGCGTTTCCCGTGCGAGGGAGGGTTTGGAGGATCCGCTCCTGGCCGGCGGCCGGGACTGGAGCTTCCGCCGGGGCCTGACGGCCGCCCCCGCATGGGAGAATGAAGTACGTGCGTTTTCCTCCGGCTGCGCCCGTCGGGGGGCCAACTCCGATCGACTGGGATGTTCAGCACGTGCGTTTTCTCAATGACCAGAAGCCGCTGTACGACCTGACGTACGACGATGTGTTCATGGTGCCGCGGCGTTCGGCCGTGGGTTCCCGTCAGGGTGTGGACCTCTCGTCCCCCGACGGCACGGGCACGACCGTTCCGCTGGTGGTCGCCAACATGACGGCCATCGCCGGCCGCCGCATGGCCGAGACCGTCGCGCGACGCGGCGGCCTCGTGGTGATCCCCCAGGACATTCCCATCGAGGTGGTCACCGAGGTCGTCTCGTGGGTCAAGTCGCGCCACCACGTGCTCGA
The DNA here is from genome assembly GCF_014489615.1 of Streptomyces genisteinicus. Lineage (GTDB taxonomy): Bacteria > Actinomycetota > Actinomycetes > Streptomycetales > Streptomycetaceae > Streptomyces > Streptomyces genisteinicus. The sequence goes on along the minus strand of NZ_CP060825.1, from coordinate 1,066,044 downwards.
CACCCCGATCGTCCTCGCGCCCCACCAGACCGTCGCGGACGCGCTCTCCCTGCTGCCGAAGCGCGCGCACGGCGCCGGCGTCGTCGTCGACGCCGACCGGCGTCCCGTCGGCATCGTCACCGACCACGACCTCGCCGGTGTCGACCGCTTCACGCAGCTGTCCGAGGTGATGTCCCGCGACCTGCTGCTGCTCGACGCGGAGATCGACCCGCGCGAGGCGTTCACCACCCTCGACAACGCCAACCGCCGCTACGCGCCCGCCGTCGATTCCGACGGCCGGCTCGCGGGTGTGCTGACGCGCAAGGGCGCGCTGCGCGCCACTCTCTACACGCCCGCGCTCGACGACCGGGGCAGGCTCCGGATCGCCGCCGCGGTCGGGATCAACGGCGATGTCGCGGGCAAGGCGAAGCAGTTGCTCGACGCGGGCGTCGACACGCTCGTCGTGGACACCGCGCACGGTCACCAGGAGTCGATGATCAGCGCGGTCCGCGCGGTGCGGGGCCTCGACCCCTCGGTGCCGATCGTGGCGGGCAACATCGTGGCCGCCGAAGGCGTCCGCGACCTGATCGAGGCCGGCGCCGACATCATCAAGGTCGGTGTGGGACCGGGCGCCATGTGCACCACCCGCATGATGACCGGGGTGGGCCGGCCCCAGTTCTCCGCCGTGCTGGAGTGCGCCGCGGAGGCGAAGAAGTACGGCAAGCACGTCTGGGCCGACGGCGGTGTCCGCCACCCGCGCGACGTCGCCATGGCACTGGCGGCCGGGGCGTCCAACGTGATGGTCGGCTCCTGGTTCGCGGGCACCCACGAGTCTCCGGGCGACCTCCAGCAGGCCGCGGACGGCCGGCTCTACAAGGAGTCCTTCGGCATGGCCTCCGCCCGCGCGGTGCGCAACCGCACCAGCGAGGAGTCCTCCTACGACCGCGCCCGCAAGGCCCTGTTCGAGGAGGGCATCTCCCACTCGCGCATGTTCCTCGACCCGGTCCGCCCGGGTGTCGAGGATCTGATCGACTCGATCATCGCGGGCGTCCGGTCCTCCTGCACCTACGCGGGCGCCGGCTCCCTGGCGGAGTTCGCGGAGAACGCGGTCGTGGGCGTGCAGAGCGCCGCGGGCTACGCGGAGGGCAAGCCGCTGCACGCCAGCTGGAGCTGACGGACCGTCGCAGCCGCCCGCCCGGTCCCCGCGCGTCACCGCCGGGGACCGGGCGGGCGGCGTTCCGGCCCCTTCCCGGGCCGTGCGGAGGACCCGGAAAAAATAAATTCGCGATTCTCCGGGATTCGTCGGCATGGGCGGAGACTTCGGGGGTAGGCGCGCTTTCGCAGTGACATCGGACCAGGGGAGGATGAACGTGTCCACGGCCAGCACGATCCCGACCGAACGCACGTCCGCCGGGACCCAGAGCCCGCGCATGGCGGAGCTCGACCTTCCGGATGTGCAGAACCCGGGGGAGGTTGCACCGAAGGACGCACGCGAGATCTCGAAGGTGTTCTTCGCGAGGCTGAACAGCCTCGAGGAGGGGACCCACGAGTACCAGTACGTCCGCAACACCCTCATCGAACTCAACCTGGCGCTGGTGAAGTACGCCGCCGGGCGCTTCCGCAATCGTGCGGAACAGATGGAGGACATCGTCCAGGTCGGCACCATCGGCCTGATCAAGGCGATCGACCGCTTCGAGCTCAGCCGCGAGGTCGAGTTCGCCACCTTCGCCGTCCCGTACATCGTGGGCGAGATCAAGCGCTTCTTCCGCGACACGAGCTGGGCGGTCCATGTGCCGCGCAGGCTCCAGGAGCTGCGGATCGACCTCGCCAAGGCGGTGGACGAGCTCTCCCAGAAGCTCGACCACGCGCCGACCACGGCGGAGCTCGCCGAGCACCTCGGGATCGACGAGGAAGAGGTCATCGAGGGTGTCGTCGCGAGCAACGGCTACACGGCCGGCTCGATCGACATGCCGATGGACGACGCCTCCGACCATGCGGCCGTGCCCCTCTCCGACCGTCTCGGCGCCCCCGACGCGGACCTGGAGATCGCGGAGAACGTGCAGGCGCTCAAGCCGATGATCGAGGGCCTCGACGAGCGTGACCGCCGCATCCTCCAGATGCGCTTCGGCGACGAGATGACGCAGTCCGAGATCGGCGAGGCCCTGGGCGTCTCGCAGATGCACGTCTCCCGGCTGCTGTCCCGGATCACCGGGCGGCTGCGCGAGGGTCTGCTGCTCGTGGAGTGACCTCCCACCGGCCGGGGGACACACCCCGCCCCCGGCCTCCCGAGCCATGTTCCCCCCACGGCAGAAGCGGCGTCCCCTCCCAGGGGCGCCGCTTCTGTGGTTCTGGCGGGGGCTGCCGCGGGCACGGAGCGGAGCGCGTGCGCGACCTTCGCCCTGCCCGCCGCCCGCCTGGGGCACCTCGGCCGGAGCGGAGCGGTGCGTGCGGGTGCACGGGCCACGGGCGCGGACGGCATGGGGGTGTGCGTCAGCGGAACTGCGCGGACGGCGCGGGGGTGCGTGTCGGCGGACGGGCGCGGGCGCACGCGGCGCGGGGAAGACGGTGACGCGAAAGCGGTTCAGCAGGCAGCCGGGGCGGAACGCAGCCACGCCGCCTGGACCCGCTTGCCGTAGGGCTGCAGGCTCACCTCGACGTGGCCGGCCAGCCGCTGCACCATGTGCCAGCCGAATCCGCCGCCGCCGGCGAGGTCCGGTTCCCGGGCCACCGGCAGCTGGGGGCTGGAGTCGTCGATCTCCACGACCAGCGAGTCCGATCCGGCGGTCAGCCGCAGACGCCACCAGCCGGCCGTGTGGCGGGCCGCGTTCGAGACCAGCTCCGAGACGACGAGCAGCACCGCGTCCAGGTCGGCCCACGGGCAGTGCTGCGACAGGAACTCCGCGGTCGCGCTCCGCGCGCCCGCGCCACCCGACTCCTCGGGCGGCGATTCCTGGAGCACCATGTGCTGCGGCTGTGCGTTCATCACCGCTCGTCTACCCCGCAACCGGCCGTTTATCACTCCGGATTCCGCCCGCGCCGCCCGCGTCCGGCGGCGGGCCGCCCGCCGCACCCCGAACGGCGTTCCCGCGCACCCGGGCGCAATGTTTCCCCGCGTACCGGGCCGACGCGCAATAATCGTCCGCCGATGAGCAATAATGGTGCATTACGGCCGTGACCTGCGTACTCGTAGGCTCGGGCCCCGTACCAGGAGTGGCGGTGACCGTCTGCTCGGCGGTCTGTCCCCCCTGCGTGGGCCTTTTCGGCATGCGCACCGGCCGCCGTGGGTCTCCCTCACCGACAGCAGCGATGAAGGAGTCCTTGTGCTGGAACACGGCGCAGCCCCGCCCGCGACCGATCCCTCCCCCACGCCCCCGCCGGGCCGGGGGATCGGTGCGCGCCTGATGCGGCGCAAGCCCGTCGACCGGCTGGTGGCCGAGGGGGGCCTGGGCGAGGGCGGTGCGCTGCGCCGTTCGCTGTCCATGTGGCAGCTGACGATGATCAGCATCGGCGCCACGCTGGGCACCGGGATCTTCGTGGTCCTCGGCGAGGCCACCCCGCTCGCGGGCCCCGCCGTCGCCGTGTCGTTCGTGCTCGCGGGGCTCACCGCGCTCTTCTCGGCCCTGTCGTACGCGGAGCTCGCCGGAGCGGTCCCGGTCTCCGGCTCGTCGTACTCCTACTCGTACGCGACCATGGGCGAACTCGTCGCCTGGATCTGCGGCTGGTGCCTGGTCCTCGAGTACGGGGTCTCCGTCGCCGCCGTCGCGGTGGGCTGGGGCGAGTACCTGAACGAACTGCTCGACGGGACGATCGGCGTCACCATCCCCGCGTCGGTCTCCGCCCCGCTGGGCGAGGGCGGCCTGATCAACCTGCCCGCGCTGGTGGTCGTGCTGCTCGCCATGGTCTTCCTCATGGGCGGAGCGAAGGAGAGCGCCCGCATCAACACCGCCATGGTCGTGGTGAAGATCGCGACGCTGCTGCTCTTCTGCGCCATCGGCTTCCTCGGCATCAAGGCCGGCAACTACACCCCGCTCGCCCCGCTGGGCGTCACCGGCATCAGCGCCGCCGCCGCGACGCTGTTCTTCTCCTACATCGGCTTCGACGCGGCGTCGACCGCCGGTGAGGAGGCGAAGAACCCCAAGCGGGACCTGCCGCGCGCGATCATGCTCTCGCTGCTGATCGTCACCGTGCTCTACTGCCTCGTCGCGCTCGTCGCCGTCGGCGCCATGCCCTGGCAGGACTTCGAGGGCACCGAGGCCGCACTGGCGCGGATCATGCAGGACGTCACCGGCGACAGCTTCTGGAGCGTCGTCCTCGCCGCCGGAGCCGTCGTCGCCATCGCCAGCGTCGTCTTCGCCGTGCTGTACGGCCAGACCCGCATCCTCTTCGCGATGTCCCGCGACGGTCTGGTGCCCAGGGTGTTCGCCCGTGTGGACGCGCGGACGGGCGCGCCGCGCGCCAACACCGTGATCGTCTCCCTCTTCTGCGGCGCGCTGGCCGCCTTCATCCCGCTGGGCGAGCTGGCCAACGCCACCAGCATCGGCACCCTCTTCGCGTTCGCGCTGGTCAACGTGGCCGTGGTCATCCTGCGCCGCACCCGGCCCGACATGCCGCGCACGTTCAAGGTGGCGCTCTTCCCGGTGACCCCGGTGCTCGGCTTCCTCTTCTGCGCCTGGATGATGGTCAGCCTGCCGGGCGTGACCTGGGCCGTCTTCGGTGCCTGGATGGCGGTGGGCCTCGTGTTCTACTTCAGCTACGGCTACCGCCGCTCCCGACTGGCCCCATCAGAGAAGTGATCCGCCCGCAGTGCGACTGAACGATCTCGACGAACGCATCGTCCACGCCCTCGCCGAGGACGCCCGCCGCTCCTTCGCCGACATCGGCCAGATCGTCGGCCTCTCGGCCCCGGCGGTCAAGCGCCGGGTCGACCGGCTCCGCGCCGAGGGGGCCATCACCGGCTTCACCGTACGGGTGGACCCGGCGGCGATGGGATGGGAGACCGAGGGGTTCGTGGAGATCTTCTGCCGGCACAACACCTCGCCCGACGACATCCGGCGCGGACTGGAGCGCTACCCCGAGGTGGTGTCCGCGTCCACGGTGACCGGCGACGCGGACGCGCTCGTGCAGGTCTTCACCTCCGACATGCGGCACTTCGAGCGGGTGCTGGAGCGGATCGCGGGCGAGCCGTTCGTCGAGCGGACCAAGTCGGTGCTGGTGCTCTCGCCGCTGCTGCGGCGCTTCTCGTCGGGCTCGCCCGCCTGAGCCGGGCGGGGCGGCCTCCCGCGGCCTCCCCGCCGGGCGCCCTCCCGCGGGGAGGCGCCCGCCTGAACCGGGCGGCGGGCACCGGTCCCGGCGGGGGCGCGGCGGGCCTCGGCGACGTCGCCCCCGGGCGCGCAACGAATCGCCGCGAACGGCCTCGACGACGCAACGGATCGCCCGTCGGCGCGCAACGGACGCGCCTTGTCGCGGCAGGAGGGCGGACCGTACCGTTTTGGACGTCTCCCTTCGTCCGTACCGTCGTCCGAGGTCATGCATGCCCCCGTTGCGCACCGCCCTGCTCCAGAGCTCCGGCGTCCCCGGTGACGTCGCCGCGAACCTGAAGGTGCTCGACGATGCCGCGGGCCGGGCCGCCCGGGCCGGCGCCCGGCTGCTGGTGGCCCCCGAGATGTTCCTCACCGGCTACGCGATCGGCGACGACGTTCCCGTGCTCGCGGAGGCCGCCGACGGACCGGGAGCCCAGGCGGTCGCCGCCCTCGCCGCACGGCACGGCATCGCGGTCCACTACGGCTACCCGGAGCGCGCGGGCGGGCTGGTCCACAACTCCGCCCAGCTCATCGCCTCCGACGGCACCCGCCTGGCCAACTACCGCAAGACCCACCTCTTCGGCTGCTTCGAGCAGCAGTGGTTCACCCCCGGCGACCGGCCCGTCGTGCAGGCCGAGCTGGACGGCGTCCGCGTCGGCTTCCTCATCTGCTACGACGTGGAGTTCCCGGAGAACGTCCGGGCCCACGCCCTCGCCGGCACCGATCTGCTGCTGGTGCCCACCGCGCAGATGCATCCGTTCCAGTTCGTCGCCGAGTCACTGGTCCCGGTCCGCGCCTTCGAGAGCCAGCTGTACATCGCGTACGTCAACCGGACCGGCGCCGAGGGCGAGTTCGAGTTCGTCGGGCTGAGCTCGCTCGCCGGCCCCGACGGCACGGTGCGCACCCGGGCCGGACGCGGCGAGGAACTCGTCGTGGGCGAGGTCGACCCCGCCCTGCTCGCCGCCTCGCGGGAGAACAACCCGTATCTGCGCGACCGCCGCCCCGGTCTCTACGGCTCCCTGAGCTGACCGCCCCGCCCACCCGCTTCCCCGCTTCATCGTTCCGCGCAAGGAGTCCGTACCCCATGACGTCCACGGTGCCCCCCACCGCCGTCCAGCACAGCGACGAGCAGCCGCCGATCACCATGTTCGGCCCGGACTTCCCCTACGCCTACGACGACTTCCTCGCCCACCCGGCGGGCATCGGGCAGATACCCGCGACCGAGCACGGCAGCGAGGTGGCGGTCATCGGCGGCGGACTCTCCGGCATCGTCGCCGCCTACGAGCTGATGAAGATGGGCCTCAGGCCCGTCGTGTACGAGGCGGACCGGATCGGCGGCCGGCTGCGCACGGTCGGGTTCGAGGGCTGCGAGGGCGGGCTGACCGCGGAGATGGGCGCCATGCGCTTCCCGCCGTCGTCGACCGCGCTCCAGCACTACATCGACCTCGTGGGGCTGACGACCCGCCCCTTCCCCAACCCGCTGGCGCCCTCGACGCCGTCCACCGTCGTCGACCTCAAGGGCGAGTCGCACTACGCGGAGACCATCGACGACCTGCCGCAGGTCTACCGCGACGTGATGAACGCCTGGAACGCCTGCCTGGAGGAGGGCGCGGACTTCTCCGACATGAACCGCGCCATGCGCGAGCGCGACGTCCCGCGCATCCGCGAGATCTGGGCGAAGCTCGTCGAGAAGCTCGACAACCAGACGTTCTACGGCTTCCTCTGCGACTCCGAGGCGTTCACGTCCTTCCGCCACCGCGAGATCTTCGGACAGGTGGGCTTCGGCACCGGCGGCTGGGACACCGACTTCCCCAACTCCATCCTGGAGATCCTGCGGGTCGTCTACTCGGAGGCGGACGACCACCACCGCGGCATCGTCGAGGGCAGTCAGCAGCTTCCGCTGCGCCTGTGGGAGCGCGAGCCGGCCAAGATCGTGCACTGGCCGCTGGGCACCTCGCTCTCCTCGCTCCACGGCGGCGACCCGCGCCCCGCCGTCACCCGCCTCACGCGCACCGCGGGCAACCGGATCACGGTCACCGACGCGGCCGGCGACATCCGCACCTACCGCGCCGCGGTCTTCACCGCGCAGTCCTGGCTGCTGCTCTCGAAGATCGCCTGCGACGACGCGCTGTTCCCCATCGACCACTGGACGGCGATGGAGCGCACCCACTACATGGAGTCCTCCAAGCTGTTCGTGCCCGTCGACCGGCCGTTCTGGCTGGACAAGGACGCGCGCACCGGCCGGGACACCATGTCGATGACCCTCACCGACCGGATGACCCGCGGCACCTACCTGCTGGACAGCGGCCCCGACGAGCCCGCCGTCATCTGCCTGTCGTACACCTGGTGCGACGACAGCCTGAAGTGGCTGCCGCTCTCCGCGAACGAGCGGATGGAGGTGATGCTGAAGTCGCTGGGCGAGATCTACCCGGACGTCGACATCCGCAGCCACATCATCGGCAACCCGGTCACGGTCTCGTGGGAGAACGAGCCCTGGTTCATGGGCGCCTTCAAGGCCAACCTGCCCGGCCACTACCGCTACCAGCGGCGGCTGTTCACCCACTTCATGCAGGACCGGCTGCCCGAGGACAAGCGGGGCATCTTCCTGGCCGGCGACGACATCTCCTGGACGGCCGGCTGGGCCGAAGGCGCCGTGCAGACCGCGCTCAACGCCGTCTGGGGCGTGATGCACCAGTTCGGCGGCGCCACCGACCCGACCAACCCGGGCCCCGGCGACGTGTACGACGACATCGCGCCCGTCGAACTGCCCGAGGACTGACGGGCGCCCCCGGGCCGGACCGCCGGTCGCCCGTCACCGGCACGGAGTGAGCAGGCAGCGGCCCACCAGGCCGACACCGGCGTCGAGCCGCTCGGTGAACTCCGAGGCCAGCTCGGGCAGCTCCCGCAGCCCCCACAGCAGCCGCGCGGCGGACCAGGCGCCCTCCCGGGCGCGCTCCAGCGACCAGGCGCTCACCAGATGGGTCAGCGGGTCGGCCACCTGAAGCAGGTCCGGACCGGGCATCAGCTCCTCGCGGACGCGTTCCTCCAGGCGTACGAGGAGGTCGCCGACGCGCTCGAACTCGTCCTCCAGCGCGGGCGGGGAGCAGCCCAGCGCCCGGCAGGAGTCCACCACGGCGAGCGGCAGGTCGTGCCCGATGTGCGCGTTGATGCCGGCCAGCGCGAACTGCAGCGGCCGGACGCCGGGGTGGCCGCGGAACTGGAGGAGCGGCCGCCAGCAGGCGGGCGGCCGGAATCCGTCCCCGCCGCCCTCGGCCACCGCGAGGTACCTCTCCGCGAAGACCGTGCCGAGGGTGTCGGCCGCCGGCCGGTCGGGGAAGTGCCCGCCCGCCACCCGCCGGGCGAGATCCTCGGTGACCGTGAGGTACACCCGGTTGAAGACGGCCAGGCCGTCCGAGGCCGGCCAGCGCGTTCCGGCGGCCCGCATCCGCGCGGCCGCGGAGGCGAGTCCCGCAGGCGTCCGTGCCGGGTCGTGCGTAGCCGTGTCCGTGCCGCCGGTGACCGGGGACGGGCCGCGCACCGTCCGCACCGCGAGCTGTTCCCTCTGCGCCATGGACGCAGGGTCCCAGGCGCGGAGCCGTGGACGCGCTGACGGGCCGCGGCTTCCCCGGAAAGGAGGACGCCGCGGCCCGCGGGGCGACGCCCCGTGCGGTGCGTGCCGGGGCGGCGCGGACGCCGGGTGGTGCGGGTCAGGGGCGGAGGCCCCGAGTGGTGCGGGTCAGCGCTCGGGATCGTCGTCGTACGAGGAGGTGCCCGAGTCGAGGAGCGGCTCCTCCCGGGCCGCGGGTTCCTTGAGGTGGGCGGGGGCGAAGGCCCGCAGCACGTGGTAGCCGGTGATGACGACGAGCGTGCCGAGCGCGATCCCGCCCAGCTCGAAGTTGTCGGTGATCTTCAGGCTGACGCCGCCCACGCCGATGATGATGCCCGCGGCCGCGGGGACCAGGTTGAGCGGATTGCGCAGGTCGACTCCCGCGTTGATCCAGATCTGCGCGCCGAGCAGGCCGATCATGCCGTACAGGATCACGGTGATGCCGCCCAGCACCCCGCCGGGGATCGCCGCCACGACGGCGCCGAACTTGGGGCACAGGCCGAAGAGCAGCGCGAAGCCGGCGGCGGCCCAGTAGGCGGCCGTGGAGTACACCCGGGTGGCAGCCATGACGCCGATGTTCTCGGAGTACGTGGTGTTCGGCGGGCCGCCCACGGCGGTGGAGAGCATCGACGCGGCGCCGTCGGCCGCGATGGCCGTGCCCAGCTTGTCGTCGAGCGGGTCGCCGGTCATCTCGCCGACCGCCTTCACATGGCCGGCGTTCTCCGCGATGAGCGCGATGACCACGGGCAGGGCGACCAGGATCGCCGACCACTCGAAGCTCGGTGCGTGGAAGGAGGGCAGCCCGATCCAGTCGGCCTGCCCGACGCCGGAGAGGTCGAGGCGCCAGTGGTCCACGGCCTCGCCGCCGCCGGCGGGGGAGTGGATCTTCCCGAAGATCCGGTCCAGCGCCCAGGACAGGACGTATCCGAAGATCAGGCCGAGGAAGATCGCGACGCGCGAGAAGAAGCCGCGCAGGCACACCACCGCGAGGCCGGTGAAGAGCATGACGAGCAGGGCGGTCCACTGGTCCTGCGGCCAGTAGGTGGCCGCGGTGACCGGGGCCAGGTTGAAGCCGATCAGCATGACCACGGCGCCGGTGACGATCGGCGGCATCGTGGCGTGGATGATCCGCGCGCCGAAGCGCTGCACCGCGAGTCCGGCGGCGAACAGCACGGCACCGACGACCAGGACCGCGCCGGTCACGGTGGCGCTGTCGCCGCCCGTCGCACGGATGGTGGCGGCCACGCCGACGAAGGAGAGCGAGCAGCCGAGGTAGCTGGGAACCCTGCCGCGGGTGGCGAGGAGGAAGATCACGGTCGCCACGCCGGACATCATGATGGCGAGGTTCGGGTCGAGGCCCATCAGCACCGGCGCGACGAACGAGGCGCCGAACATGGCGACCACGTGCTGGGCGCCGAGACCGGCGGTTCTCGGCCATGACAGCCGCTCGTCGGGTCGGACGACGGCACCGGGGGCGGGGGTCCGCCCGTCGCCGTGCAGGGTCCAGCGCACGCCGAGTTTCACGGGCCGCTCCAGTTCATGCAGTAGTCAAGGATCGGCGACATCGTAGTGCTCCCCGGTCCGGAGACCTGCGGAGGACCTGCGCGGGGGGTGGCTGAGCGACCGCTTAGGATGAATCGATTTCGGCCCGCACCGGCGGTCCCACCGCTCGGCCCCGCATCTGGAGTACCACCCGTGACGACCCACGCCCCGTCCCCCTCCCCGTCCTTGCCCGCGCCCGCCCCCGTGTCCCCGTCCGTCTGCGCGGACGCCGACGCGGACGCGGGCTCCGCCGCACCCGGCGTCCTCGTCCCCGTCGAGGTCCACTTCGACGACCTGGACGCCCTCGGGCTGCTGCACAACGCCCGCTACCCCCTGCTCGTCGAACGGGCGTGGGCGGCGTACTGGGCGGGCCACGGTTTCGGCTACGAGGGCGACTGGGCCGCGGCCGAGGACGCCTGCAACGCGGTGCGCGAACTGCGCATCGGCTACGAGCAGCCGGTGACCCGCGCCGGCGGGTACGCCGTGCACCTGTGGCTCGACCGCCTCGGTACGACCGGCCTCACCTACGGCTTCCGCTTCTGCTCCGCCGACGGTGCCACGACGTACGCCCGCGGCAGCCGCGTCCTCGTCCGGCTGGACGCGGCCACCCTGCGTCCCGCGCCGTGGAGCGCACGGTTCAGGAACGCGGGCCGGGCACTGCTGCGTCCCCCGCACTGACCGGCGCGCTCTCCCGGCCCGCCGAGCGCAGCACGCCCGCGCCGACGACCAGTCCCAGCGCCAGGGCCGTCACCAGGCCGAAGGAGACCACCAGGCTCGTCACATCGGCCACGGCGCCGATCGCGGACGGGGCGATCAGCCCGGAGGTGTAGGTGATCGTGGCGACGCCGGCGATGGCCTGGCTCGGGTTGGGGCCGCTGCGCCCGGCGGCGGCGAAGGCGAGCGGCACTACCACCGCCACGCCCAGTCCGATGAGCCCGAACCCGGCCATGGCGAGCGCCGGGTGCGGCGCGGTGACCACGAGGACGCCGCCGGCGGTGGCCAGCACCCCGCTGGTGCGGACCGTGCGCACCGGTCCGAAGCGGTCCACGATCCGGTCTCCCGCCAGCCGGGCGATCGCCATCATCAGGGCGAACGCGGTGGTCGACGCGGCCGCGAGGCCGGCGGAGGTGTCCATCACGTCGCGCAGGTAGACCGCCGACCAGTCGAGACTGGCGCCCTCCGCGAAGACCGCGCAGAAGCCGACCGCGCCGATGACCAGTGCGGAACGGGGCGGCAGCGCGAAGCGCGGGGGCGCCTCCTCGTCCGGGGCGCTCCGCAGGTCCAGCACGCCCTGGCAGGCGATCAGCCCGAGGGCGGTGAGCGCGGCCGCCGCCAGCGCGTGGTGCAGCCGGGCGTCGGTGCCCAGATGGGCGGCGAGCGTGCCCACGGCCGAGCCGATCAGGGCGCCGGCGCTCCACATGCCGTGCAGCGAGGACATGATCGACCGGTCGAGGCGGTTCTCGACCTCCACGCCCAGGGCGTTCATCGCCACGTCGGACATGCCGGCGGTGGCGCCGTAGACGAAGAGCCCGAGGCAGAGCGTCACCAGGTTCGGTGCGAGCGACGGCAGGATCAGGCTCAGTGTCCACAGGGCGAGCAGCCCCCGCAGTGCGTTGCGGGCGCCGAGGCGGTGGCTGACGGCGGCGGCGAGCGGCATCGCCACCGAGGCGCCGAGCGCGGGGAACGCGAGCGCGAGCCCCAGCTGGCCCGCGCTCACCCCGGCGTGGTCCTGGATCCACGGAATCCGGGTGGCGAAGCTGCCGGTGACCGCGCCGTGGACGCAGAACACGACGGCGACGGCGATGCGGGCGCGCTTGAGCTGCTGGAGCTTCGGCACGGCCGACGGTGTGCTGAGCATATGGGTGTACCCCTCCCCGAGAGCGTGCGACGTAAACTATCAGGAACCTTGCCTGATAAATAGATCCCGGGAACTGCCGACCGCGCACGGCGCCCACCGGGCCGTCTGGAAGGATTCCGGTATGCCCGCATCCCCGAGCACCGCCCGGGTCATCAACGACCGGCTCGCCCTGGAACTGCTCCAGCGGGAGGGTCCGCTGACGGCCGGACAGCTGAAGGCCATGACAGGACTGTCCCGGCCCACCGTCGCCGATCTCGTCGAACGCCTCCAGGGGACCGGACTGGTGACGGTGGTGGGAGAGGCCGGCGCCGAACGACGCGGTCCCAACGCCCGGCTCTACGGCATCGTCGCCGACCGGGCGCACCTCGCCGCGCTCGACGTGCGCACCCGCAGCGTCACCGTCGTCGTCGCGGACCTGCTGGGCGCCACCCTCGCGCGGGCGTCCCTGCCCATCGGCGGCGACACCGGCACCGAACCCGCCGTCGAGCAGGCCGCCGCCCTGCTGGAGCGCACCGCCGCACGGGCCGGCGCCGACCGGCTGCACAGCGTCGGCATCGGCGCCCCCGGGCTGATCGACCCCGCCAGCGGTGAGCTCCGGGAGACCACCGGACTGCCCGCCTGGCACCGCCGGCTGGTCACCGCCCTCCAGGACCGGCTGAGCGCCCGGGTGCTCGTGGAGAACGAGACCAATCTGGCGGCGCTCGCCGAGCAGCGTTCCGGCGGCGCGGCCGGCGACCGCGAGTCGTTCGCCTTCCTGTGGCTCGGACACGGCGTCGGCGCCGGGCTGGTCCTCGACGGCCGGCTGCGCCGCGGATCCTCCGGGGGAGCCGGTGAGATCGGCTTCCTCCCCGTGCCGGGGACGGGCGGCACCCCCTCGTCGGTCGACTGCGAGGGGGGTTTCCACTCCCTCGTGGGGTCGGCCGCCGTCTGCGCGCTCGCCGAGCGGCACGGCCTGCCGCCCCGCGCCCACGACGGCACGTCCGACGCCGCTCAGGCGGTCGCGGAGGCCGTCGCCGGCGGGCACACGGCCTTCCTCGACGAGCTCGCCGGCCGCCTCGCGCTCGGCGCGGCCGCCGTGGTGTCGGTGCTGGACCCGGGCTGTGTCGTCCTGGGCGGGGAGGTGGGGCACGCGGGCGGCCCGGAACTGGCCGCCCGGGTGGGCGCGGGCCTCGCCGCGATGTCCCCGCTGCCCACCGAGGTCCGGCCCGGCGCCCTCGGCGGCGACGCCGTACTGCGCGGCGCCCTGCTGATGGCCCAGGAGGCGGCCCAGGACGAACTGTTCACGGGCGGTACGGCGTAGCCGTGGCGGTCGTTCCCGCCTGAGGGCGGGGGGCGCGGGCGCGCACCGGGCCCCAGCACGCACCGGCCCCGCGGCCGCGCCCCCGCCCTCAGGCGCGCACCCCTGCCCCGGCCCCCTGGCACGCCCGCACGCACCGGGGCCCGGTGCCGCGCACGAGCGCGGCACCGGGCCCCGGGCGCCGGCGGTCAGGGACCGCCGGCCGGTGGGTCAGCAGGCTCCCAGGTCCTGCCACACCCCCCACTCGCCGGTCTTGCCGGGCTCTTCGTTGGTCGTCCACCACTTGGACTTCCAGGTGTGCCCCGCGTGGGAGACGGTCGTGCCGCCGCCGTACTGGGCCGACGCCGACCACGCGGTGGCGGAGCAGGTGCCGCCGCCGCCCGTGCCGCCGGTCCCGCCGGACTGGCTCGGCGAGGGAGACGGCGACGGGTTGCCGCCCGTGCCCGGCTCGACGAGGGTCGTGCCGCGGGCCAGGTCGCCCTCGATCGCGTACGTCTTCTCGCCGATCTTCACCGTCCAGTTGGAGGGCGTCGACACCGGCAGGTAGTAGTTGAACGACAGGTCCACCGTGGCGCCGGGCGCCAGGGACTGCCACGCCGGCAGCTTCAGCGAGACCCGGTGGAAGTCGCCCTTCAGGCCGCCCACGTTGCCGCCGGTGTGGTCGCTGCTGATGACCTTGGTGCCGAAGCCGGACTGGTCCGAGGCGTTCGGCGGGGCGGCGGTGGCGTAGTCGAACTGGAACTCCGTGCCGCCGGGCAGCGCCGTCTTCGTGTTGTTGGTGATCCGCAGCTTGGGCGTGATCGGGTAGTTGGAGTCGCCGAGCTTGAACTCGGTGAAGTCGACGTCCACGTCGACCGCCTCGGACGGCAGCGCCGCGTTCGACTTCTTGGCGCCGTACGGGGAGGCCGCCTTGTACTTGTCGTACATCAGCGTGGAGAGGGTCTCGCCCATCTCGTACTGGCCCTTGGCGGCGTTCCACTGGTAGTCGCCGGCCAGTTCCCAGATCATCGAGCCGCCGATGCCGCGGTCCACGACGTAGTCGGCCTTGGTGCCGATCGACTGCTCGTCCTCGGTGGAGAGGAAGACCTTCTTCTCGGCGTTCCACAGCCACGGCGCGACCAGCGTGGAGCTGTACTTGCGGGCGTAGGTGCCGGTGAGCGTGGTGTTCGCCGGGAAGCCGTACTGGGTGACGTAGTCGCCGACGATCCCCTTCTCGAGGTTCTTGGCGTGCCACATCGGGTTGGAGCCCGCCGGGGACTCGACGCCGTTGTCGTCCTTGTCGTGCCAGAGGTTGTCGATGCCGACCGCGCCGTCACCGCACTTGGTCAGGCCGGACCCGGCCGGGCAGGAGGAGGCGGCGGCCTTGCCCCACAGGCCGTCCGTGCCGCCCTGCACGTTCTTGTGGCCGCGGGTGTAGTAGGGCAGCCCGATGTTGATGCGGCCGGCCGGCATGGAGCCCCGGAAGTAGTGGTACGCCCAGTCGGTGTTGAGGTAGCCGATGCCGCCGTACTGGGAGCTGCCGTAGACGTTGGCCGCCGCCAGCTCGGCGTCCTTGCCGTCGTCGAAGAGCGAGGCGTTCGGGCCCACGTACTCGTTCCAGGCGCCGTGCAGGTCGTAGGACATGATGTTGACGTAGTCCAGGTACTTCTGGACCTGGAACGTCTCCATGCCGCGCAGCAGGTAGCCGGAGGAGGGGGCGGCCACGGTCAGCAGGTAGTGCTTGCCGTCCGCCGCGCCCGCGCGGTCCAGCTTCTCGCGCAGGGTCTTCATCAGGGCCGCGTAGCCCTTGTTGAGTCCGGCGCGGCGGGCATTGGAGATCGGGAAGTCGGCGGGGTGGCCGGCGTCCTTCATGGAGGTCGGGTACTCGTAGTCGATGTCGACGCCGTTGAAGCCGTACTTCTTGACGAAGGCGACCGCGGACTCGGCGAAGGTGTCGATGCCCGCCTGGTTCACCGAACCGTCGGCGTTGGTGGCCATCGTGTAGAAGCCGCCGGAGGCGACGCGCTTGCCGTTCTCGTCGAAGTAGCCGCCGGTCTCCGCCCAGCCGCCGACCGAGACGAGCGTCTTCACGTCCGGGTACTGCTTCTTGTACTTGTTGAGCAGGTTGAAGTGGCCCTTGTACGGCAGCGACGGGTCCATCTCGGCGCCCGCGACGCCCGGCCAGGTCATGCCGGTGGAGGCGTTGTTCGGCCCGTCGGCACCGACGGAGAGCTTGTTGCCCGAGTCGACGTGGGCGAAGGCGTAGTTGATGTGGGTGATCTTGTCCCACGGAATGTCGGAGGCGAGGTACGACGGCTTCCCGTCCTTGCCCGTACGCCAGTTGGTGAAGTAGCCGATGATGCGGCGCTTGTGGTCGGCGCCCATCTTCTCTCGGCCGCTCTCGTCGTAGACGGAGCAGTAGGGGACGTCGACGCCGGGGGTGGCGTAGAGCCCGTCGGGGCGACAGGTGCTGTTGTCGACGGCGGCGTGGGAGACGCCGGCCGAGAGCGAACCCGCGAGCAGCGCGGCGACGGCGGCGCCGGCGGCGAGCAGCGAGGCTCTCAGGGGGGTGGGGGACTGCACGGTCAGTTCCTCCTGGTGGGGATCCCCCGGGCCGCGTCGGGGCGGCGGGTTCCGGAGGGTGTTCGGCCTTGCACGAAGGGCACTGCTGGCACAACTGGCTTGCAGACTTCAGTGGTTGGCCCGTGGTGTGCGCGCACCGCCGGGCCGGATCCGCGGAGGTGACGCAGAGATTAAGAGGACTAGACCAGCCCGTCAATAGGTCTGGACCAATCTCGGTGCAGGTGGGGGAGGGGGCGACGCAACGCCCCGTCCGGATGGCGGGACGAAAGTGTCCGTCACGTGGGATGTGAGCCAGGTCATGGCCGTCACCCGCCTGGCCCGCGTCCGGACGTGGCACACTGGCCCTGTATCAGCAGCAGCGCACTCCGGGGTCGGTGCAATTCCGAACCGGCGGTTACAGTCCGCGACCCGTCCGCATCCAGCGGCCGGTTGACCAGGTGAAACTCCTGGACCGACGGTTAAAGTCCGGATGGGAGGCAGTGCGCGGCGGGCGACACCCACGGGTGCGCCGGCCGTCTGCGCAGGTCGCCGTCAGCGGCGTACCCGCGCTCGGCCCGGCGTTCGCGTGCACCAGGTCGTTCCCGCTCCCTGTCCTCGTTGACAGGCCCCGGAGTCCGTGCCCGAAGAGGCAGGAGGACCCGGTGGCCACCGCAGCCGACACCGCCGCCATGCGCCGAGCCGTCGCGCTCGCCGCCCGCGGCCTCGGCTCCACCAGTCCCAACCCCGTCGTGGGATGCGTCGTCGCCGACGCCTCGGGACACCTCGTGGGCGAGGGCTTCCACGAGCGCGCCGGCGGTCCCCACGCCGAGGTCGGCGCCCTCCGCGCGGCCGGACCCCGCGCCCGCGGCGGCACCGCCTACGTGACCCTCGAACCCTGCAACCACACCGGCCGCACGGGCCCCTGCGCGCAGGCGCTGATCGAGGCGGGCGTCGCCCGCGTCGTGTACGCGGTCGCCGACCCGAACCCGCAGGCCCGCGGCGGCGCCGACACGCTGCGCGCCGCCGGCGTGCGGGTCGAGCAGGGCCTGCTGGAGGACGAGGCGGAGGCCGGCAACACCGCCTGGCTCACCGCCGTGCGCCTCGGCCGCCCCCACGTCACCTGGAAGTACGCCGCGACCCTCGACGGCCGCGTCGCCGCCCGGGACGGCAGCAGCCGCTGGATCACCTCCGCCGAGTCCCGCGCCGACGTCCACCGGCTGCGCGCCGAGTCCGACGCCGTCGTCGTCGGCTCCGGCACCCTGCGCGCCGACGACCCCCACCTCGCCGTCCGCGGCATCGAGGGCGTCACCCAGCCGCTGCGCGTGGTCCTCGACAGCCGGGCGTCGGTCCTGCCGACCGCCCGCGTCCTCGACGGAGCGGCGCCCACGCTGATCGCCGTCGCCGAGGACGCCGACACCCGCCACCTGCCCGGCGTCGGCATCGCCCGGCTCCCCGCCGGCGAGCGCGGCATCGCCGTCCACGCCCTGCTCGCCGAACTCCACCGGCGCGGCGTCCGCTCGGTGCTCCTCGAAGGCGGCCCGACGCTGGCCGGCTCCTTCGTCGCCGCCGGAGCCGTCGACCGGGTCGTCGGCTACCTCGCCCCCGTACTCCTCGGCGCCGGCCCCGCGGCCCTCGCCGACGCCGGAATCACCACCATCACCGAAGCGTTGCGGCTGGACGTCAACGCCACCGACCGCATCGGACCCGACCTGCGCGTCACCGCGACCGTCCCCAAGGGAGCCTGAGTGTTCACCGGAATCGTCGAAGAACTGGGTGAGGTCACCGCCGTCGAGAACCTCGGCGACGCCTCACGCTTCCGTCTGCGCGGCCCCGTCGTCACCGACGGCGCCAAGCACGGCGACTCCATCGCCGTCAACGGCGTCTGTCTCACCGTCGTCGAGACCGCCGACGGCGAGTTCACCGCCGACGTGATGGCCGAGACCCTGAAGCGCTCCAGCCTCGGCGCGCTCGCCGCCGGCTCGCGGGTCAACCTCGAACGGCCCACGGCCGTCGGCGACCGCCTCGGCGGCCACATCGTCCAGGGGCACGTCGACGGCACGGGCGAGATCCTTGCCCGCACCCCCTCCGAGCACTGGGAGATCGTGAAGGTCTCGCTGCCCCCGCAGCTCGCCCGGTACGTCGTGGAGAAGGGCTCCATCACCGTCGACGGCGTCAGCCTGACCGTGGTCGACGCGGGCGCCGACCACTTCACCATCAGCCTCATCCCCACCACGCTGGCGCTCACCACCCTCGGGATCAAGCAGCCCGGCGACCCCGTCAACCTCGAGGTCGACGTCATCGCCAAGTACGTCGAGCGGCTGCTCGGCGCGGACGGCGCGGAGCGTGCGAAGTGAGCGCCCTGCACTGGCTGAACACCGAGGCGTTCACCGCCTTCGGGCAGCACATCATGTGGTCCGACATGCTCGGCAACACCATCGGGCTCATCGCCCTCGCCCTCGGCTGGCGGCGCTCGGTGCTCACCTGGCCCGCGCAGCTGCTCTCCGGCGTGATCCTGGTCGGCGCCTACGCCTCCGCCCACCTCAGCGGCGGCGTCGGCAAGCAGCTCCTGGTCATCGGGGTGGCGGTCTGGGGCTGGCACCAGTGGACCCGCGGCCGCCGGCAGGCGCAGGACGGCTCCATCGCCGTCCGCTTCGCCACCTGGCGGGAACGCGCCTGGCTGCTGGGCGGCGCCGTGGCCGGCACGCTCGCCGTCGGCGGGCTGTTCACCGCCTTCCCGTCGCTCTCCTGGAGCCCGTGGGCCGACGCCTACATCTTCGTCGGCACCCTCGTCGCGATGGTCGCCCAGGCCCGCGGCCTGGTGGAGTTCTGGTTCGCCTGGCTCCTCGTCGACCTGGTCGGCGTCCCGCTCGCCTTCAGCAGCGGCCTGGCCTTCTCCGGCCTGGTCTACGTGATCTACTTCGCCCTCGTCGTCTGGGGTGCCTACGACTGGTGGCAGCGCTCCCGTGAGCCGCGGCCCGCCCTGGAAGGAGTCGCAGCATGAGCGCACTGCCCACCTGGTACGCGTCCGACGGCGCCGAGGACCTCTCCCTCGACCCGGTCGAACAGGCGATCCGCGACATCGCCGCGGGCCGCCCCGTCGTGGTCGTCGACGACGAGGACCGCGAGAACGAGGGCGACCTGGTGATCGCCGCCGAGAAGGCGACGCCCGAGATCGTCGCCTTCATGATGAGCGAGTGCCGCGGCCTGATCTGCGCGCCGATGGAGAACGACGAGCTGGAGCGGCTGGAACTGCCCCAGATGGTCGGCGACAACACCGAGTCGATGCAGACGGCCTTCACCGTCTCCGTCGACGCCGGTCCCGCCTACGGCGTCACCACCGGCATCTCCGCCTCCGACCGCGCCACCACCCTCCAGCTGCTCGCCGGCGGGCGCGCCGGGCCCGCCGACTTCGTCCGCCCCGGCCATGTCTTCCCGCTGCGCGCCAAGCCCGGCGGCGTCCTCACCCGCCCCGGCCACACCGAGGCCGCGGTCGACCTCGCCCGCCTCGCCGGGCTGCGCCCGGCCGGGGCGATCGTCGAGATCGCGGGCGAGGACGGGGTGATGCTGCGGCTGCCCGAACTCGTCCCGTTCGCCCGCAAGCACGGCCTGACGATCATCTCGATCGAGGACCTGATCGCCTACCGCCGCTCCAGCGAGCCGACCGTGCGGCGCGAGGCCGAGGTCAGCCTGCCCACCGCCGCCGGCGACTTCACCGCGTACGGGTACCGCTCCACCGTCGACGGCGTCGAGCACGTGGCACTCGTCCACGGCGATCTCGGCACCGGCGAGGACCTCCTGGTGCGGGTCCACTCCGAGTGCCTCACCGGCGACATCTTCGGCTCGCTGCGCTGCGACTGCGGCCCCCAGCTCGACGCCGCCATGCGCCGCGTCACCGAGGCCGGCCGCGGGATCGTCGTCTACCTGCGCGGACACGAGGGCCGCGGTATCGGGCTGATGTCCAAACTGCGCGCCTACGAGCTCCAGGAACGCGGCCGCGACACCCTCGACGCCAACCTGGAGCTGGGCCTGCCCGCCGACGCCCGCGACTACGCGGCCGGCGCCCAGATCCTCGCCGACCTCGGCGTGCGCAGCGTGCGGCTGATGACCAACAACCCGGACAAGGTCGCCGCGCTCACCCGGCTCGGCATCGGCGTCGTCGGACGCGAGGCGATGCCCGTCCAGGCGGGCGAGCACAACCTCCGGTACCTGCGCACCAAGCGGGACCGGATGGGGCACGACCTGCCGTGGCTCGAGGCCCCCGGGGCGTCGGCCTGCGGCAACCAGTGAGCCTGCCGCACACACGGCAGGCCAGTACCTCCCAGCTCGATCAGCAAGTCCAAGGAGAGACATGAGCGGCAAGGGCGCGCCCGAACTGAGCGTGAAGAACTGCGGCGACCTCCGGGTGGCGGTCATCGCGGCCCAGTGGCACGAGAAGATCATGGACGGCCTCGTGGACGGCGCCCTGCGCGCCCTGCACGAGCTGGGCATCGACGAGCCCACCCTGCTGCGCGTGCCCGGCAGCTTCGAGCTGCCCGTCGTCGCCAAGGTCCTGGCGGGCCGCGGGTACGACGCGGTCGTCGCGCTCGGCGTCGTCATCCGCGGCGGCACGCCGCACTTCGAGTACGTGTGCCAGGGCGTCACCCAGGGACTGACCCAGGTCTCCGTCGACACCGGCGTCCCCATCGGCTTCGGGGTGCTCACGTGCGACACCGAGGAGCAGGCGCTCGACCGGGCCGGACTGGAAGGGTCGAACGAGGACAAGGGCCACGAAGCGGTCACCGCCGCGGTGGCCACCGCGACCATCCTGCGTTCAGTATCTGAACCCTGGCGCTGAGGGGAGCGCACTTCCGCGTAGGGTGGGAGCACCATGTCCAAGAAGACGTTCGAGGAGCTCTTCGCCGAGCTCCAGCACAAGGCCGCGACCGGCGACCCCGCCACCTCCCGTACCGCCGAACTGGTGGACAAGGGTGTGCATGCCATCGGCAAGAAGGTCGTCGAGGAGGCCGCAGAGGTCTGGATGGCCGCCGAGTACGAGGGCAAGGAAGCCGCCGCCGAGGAGATCTCCCAGCTGCTCTACCACGTCCAGGTGATGATGGTGGCGCGGGGGATCTCCCTCGACGACGTCTACGCCCATCTCTGAGCCGTTCCGCCCCGTCACGCGGACCGTCCGCGCGAAACCCCGTCACGTCAACGAAGGAAGCCCGTCTCATGCTGCGCATCGCCGTCCCCAACAAGGGTTCACTGTCCGGACCTGCGTCGGCGATGCTCCATGAGGCCGGCTACCAGCAGCGCAAGGAGTCGAAGGAGCTCGTCCTCGTCGACCCCGAGAACGAGGTCGAGTTCTTCTACCTGCGGCCGCGCGACATCGCGATCTACGTCAGCTCCGGCCGCCTCGACATCGGCATCACCGGCCGCGACCTGCTGCTCGACTCCGGGGCGAGCGCGGAGGAGATCCTCCGGCTCGGCTTCGCGCGCTCCACGTTCCGCTACGCCACCCGGCCCGGCACCGCGCAGGGCGTGGAGGACTTCGGCGGCATGACGATCGCCACCTCCTACGAGGGCATCGTCGCCAAGCACCTCGCCGACAGCGGGATCGACGCCTCCGTCGTCCACCTCGACGGCGCCGTCGAGACGGCGATCGAACTGGGCGTCGCCCAGATCATCGCCGACGTCGTCGAGACCGGCACCAGCCTGCGCAACGCCGGACTCGAGGTCATCGGCGAGCCGATCATGACCTCCGAGGCCGTGGTCATCCGCCGCACCGGCGCCGACCCCGACCACGCCCGGGTCCAGCAGTTCCTGCGCCGCCTCCAGGGCGTCCTGGTGGCGCGCAGCTACGTGATGATGGACTACGACTGCCGCGTCGAGAACCTGGAGCAGGCCGTCGCCCTCACCCCCGGCCTGGAGTCGCCGACCATCTCCCCCCTGCACCACGAGGGATGGGTGGCCGTCCGCTCCATGGTCGCCGCCAAGGAGGCGCAGCGGATCATGGACGACCTCTACGCCCTGGGCGCACGGGCCATCCTGACGACCGCCATCCACGCCTGCCGGCTCTGACGGACGGACGCACCGGAACCATGTCCGCACCCGCCACGCCGGCCCCCGCGCTGCCGGTGACTTTCCGCCCCACCCGCACCAGGATCGTCCTGCTCGGCGTCGGCGCGGTGATGTGCGCCGTCATCATCGCCGTCACCCTGCTCCTCGACCGGCTCAGCCCGCCGGAGCGGCTGAGCTTCGTCTTCGTCGCCCTGCTGTTCTTCGGGGTGCTCGCGCTGCTCAGCCGGCCGAAGGTGGTCGCCGACGAGGACGGGGTGACGATCGTCAACCTCACCCGTACGCGCCGTCTCGCCTGGGCCGAGATCCTGCGCGTCAACCTCCGTCCCGGCGACCCCTGGGTCTTCCTGGACCTCAGCGACGGCACCAGCATGCCCGCGCTCGGCATCCAGCCCGGCATCGCCCGCGCGCAGGCGATCGCGCACGCCCGCGCCCTGCGCACGCTGGTCGACGCGCGGGGCGCCGGCGCGGACGTCCGCTAGGGCGCGTCGCGCAGGTCCCTCCTCGCCCACACGACGCCCGGCGCTGCGGGCGCAACGGCGGGAGCCGTCCGGGCCCGGCGTGACTACTCTGGTGCGCGGCGGCGCCCGGTGCGCCCCGCCCCGCCCGAGAGGCCCCCATGGGCCGGCGGGGTCCTTCCCGCGACCCGAGGAGTGACTCCCTCCGGCAATGGACGGATCGTCCGGCAGTACCTGCGCCGCCCCCTCCCCGGAGGCGGCGGCATGATCATCTCCCTGTTGCTGCTCTGTGCGGCACTCCTTCTCATCCTGGCCAACGGCTTCTTCGTGGCCGCCGAGTTCGGCCTCGTCACCGTCGAGCGCCCCGAGGCCGAGGCCGCGGCGGCCGGCGGCGACCGCCGCGCCGGCCGGGTCGTCACCGCCCTGCGGGAACTCTCCTTCCAGCTGTCCGGGACCCAGCTCGGCATCACCGTCACCTCCCTGGTCGTCGGGATGCTCGCCCAGCCGGCGCTCGCCCGGCTGCTCGACGCCCCGCTCACCGCGGCGGGCCTGCCCGAAGGTGCCGTGGCGACCCTCGCGGTGGTCGTGGGCATGCTGCTCGCCTCCGCCGTCCAGATGGTGATCGGCGAACTGGTCCCCAAGAACTGGGCCGTCTCGCGCCCGCTGCAGGTCGCCCGGTTCGTGGCCGGTCCGCAGACCGTGTTCTCCGCCGCGCTGCGTCCCGTCATCACCCTGCTCAACGCGGCCGCCAACCGCGCCGTCCGGCTGCTCGGCGTCGAGCCGGCCGACGAACTGGCCTCCGCCCGGACCCCCGGCGAACTGGTGTCGCTCGCCCGCCACTCGGCCCGCGCCGGGACGCTCGAACAGGACACCGCCGACCTCTTCGTGCGGACCCTCTCGCTGGGCGGTCTCACGGCCCAGCACGTGATGACGCCGCGGGTACGGGTCTGCGCGCTCCACGCGGACGCC
Source organism: Streptomyces genisteinicus (assembly GCF_014489615.1). Classification (GTDB taxonomy): domain Bacteria; phylum Actinomycetota; class Actinomycetes; order Streptomycetales; family Streptomycetaceae; genus Streptomyces; species Streptomyces genisteinicus. Next base: position 1,042,439 of record NZ_CP060825.1, on the reverse strand, counting down.
ACCGCCGCCGACGTCCTCAACCTCACCCGGGCGACCGGGCTCTCCCGGTTCCCGGTCTACCGCGCGGGGATCGACGACGTCACCGGCGTGGTGCACCTGAAGGACGCCCTCGCGGTACGTGCCGAGGAGCGGCGGCGGGTGTCCGCCGCCGCGGTCGCGGTGGCCCCGCTCCTCGTGCCCGGGACGCTGCCCGTGCAGCGGCTGCTCGAACGGCTGCGCGCCCAGCAGCCGATGGCCGTCGTCGTCGACGAGTACGGCGGCACGGCCGGCGTGGTCACCCTGGAGGACATCGTGGAGGAGCTCGTGGGCGACGTCCGCGACGAGCACGACCGCGAGGCCGACGAGCGTCCCGACCTCGTGCCCGCCGCATCCGAGGACGGCCGGCCGGCCTGGGACGTCGACGGCGGCTGCCGGGTCCTCACCCTGCGCCGCCGGGGATTCGACGTCCCCGAAGGGCCCTACGAGACCGTCGCCGGGCTCGTCGCGGACCTCCTCGGACGCATCCCCGCACCCGGGGACCGGGCCGAGCTGCCCGGCTGGCGGCTCTCGGTGCGCGACGTGAGGCGCTGCCGCGCCGAACGGGTGCGCCTGGTCAGCACGGCCGGCGCGCCTGCGGCCGGGGCGGTCCCGCGGTGAGCGCCCTGATGCTGTTCCTCGCGCTGCTGCTGGTGCTGGCGAACGGCTTCTTCGTGGGGGCCGAGTTCGCCCTGGTGTCGGTGCGGCGCAGCCAGATCGAACCGCTCGCCGCCGCGGGTTCCGCGCGGGCGCGCCAGGTGCTCCACGGCCTGGAGCACCTTCCCCGGATGATGGCGGCCGCCCAGTTCGGCATCACCGTCTGCTCGCTGACCCTCGGCGCGGTCGCCGAACCGACGGTGGCGCGGCTGCTGGAGCCCGCGTTCCACTGGGCGCGGGTGCCCGACGGCCTGGTCCACCCCCTCGGATACGCCATCGCGCTGGCGCTCGTGGTCTGCCTCCATCTGGTGATCGGCGAGATGCTGCCGAAGAACCTGGCGATGGCCGCCCCCGAGCGGACCGCGCTCCGGCTCGGCCCCGGTCTCGTCGCCTTCGCCCGGCTCTGCCGGCCCCTCACGGCCGCCCTCGACGCCTGCGCCAAACTGATCCTGCGCGGCTTCGGGGTCGAACCGAAGGACGAGGTCGACGCCGTGTTCACCAGCGACCAGCTGGGGCGCCTCGTCGAGGACGCGGGCCAGGCGGGACTCCTGGAGCCGGCCGAGCAGGAGCGCCTGGAGGACGCCCTGGGACTCGGCAGCCGGCCGGTCAGCGAGGTGCTGATCGCCCGGGGGACCCTGGTCACCGTGGACCCGTCCGTGACACCGCGCCAGGTGGAGGAGCTGACCGTCCGCACCGGGTACTCCCGCTTCCCCGTCTGCGCCGGGGGCTCCGGGCCGTTCATGGGGTACGTGCACGTCAAGGACGTGCTCGACGCCGAGGAGGCGGACCGCGCGGTGCCGCAGCACGTGTGGCGTCCGATGGCCACGCTGCGGGCCGAACTGCCGCTCGACGACGCGCTCACGGTGATGCGGCGGGCCGCCGGCCACCTGGCCCAGGTCGCCGGGCCGGACGGGCGGGTGCTCGGTCTGGTCGCGCTGGAGGACGTGCTGGAGAAGCTGGTGGGGGAGGTGCGCGACCCCGCCCACCGCGTCACCCTCACCCGGGTGCCGCGGTCGGCGCCCGGCGGCACCGCACTGGCGAGCTGACCGGTCGGTGGGGCGTCCGGGCGCCCCACCGCACCGGGCCGCGGCCGCGCTCCGGCGCACCCGGCCGGTCAGGGGTCGAGCGGGTCCCGGGAGGCCGGGCCCCGGCCCGACAGCACCTCGCCGTAGGCCTGCATCAGATCCGGCAGCCGGAGCGTCGACAGGTCCTCGCGGCCCGGAGTTCCCGGGTACTGGGACAGCCGCAGGTCCCGGTAGGCGCAGCTCTTCTCGTACAGCGTCCGCAGGAAGCGCCCGTTGCCCAGTTCATCGATCCAGCCCTGGCCGACGACGTGGCCGCTGATCGAGCGCAGCTCGTCCCGCGCCTCCTCGTCCCACGCGTCGCCGTTCTCGGCCGCGAGCACGCCGCCGATCGCGGTGAGCTCCAGCGGCCGGTAGGAGGGAAAGTCGACACGGGTGGTGAAGCGGGACCCCAGCCCCGGGTTCGCCCCGAGCAGCCGGTCCATGCCCTCCGGGTAGCCCGCGAGGATCACCACGAGGTGGTCGCGGTTGTCCTCCGCCCGCTTCAGCAGGACCTGGAGCGCCTCGTCGCCGTAGGCGTCGCCCTTGCTGTAACCCGAGTTGGAGAGGCTGTAGGCCTCGTCGACGAAGAGCACGCCGCCGAGCGCCGAGTCGATCAGCTCGTTGGCCTTGACGGCCGTCTGGCCGAGGAACTCGCCGACCAGGTCGGCCCGCTGGGCCTCCACCAGGTGGTCGCCGCCGAGCAGCCCGAGGGCGTAGAACACCCGGCCGAGGATGCGGGCCACCGTCGTCTTGCCGGTGCCGGAAGGGCCCGAGAAGACGAAGTGGCGCTTCGGGGGCTGCACGGGAAGGCCCTGGCCGGCTCGCAGCCGGGCCATCTCCAGCTGTGCGGACAACGCCTTGACCTGGCGTTTCACCGGCTCCAGGCCGACCATGCGCTCCAGCTCGGACAGCGCCTCGGACAGCAGCACCGGATCGGTGGGGCCGGACGGGAAGGGCGGCGGAGCGACGGGACGCGACGCCCCCGGCCCACGCCCCGACGGTTCCCGCGGCGGCGGCGCGTTCCCGCTTCCGGGCCGCTGTCCCGTGAGGTCGTCGGGGACGTCCCCCAGGTCGACGAGGTCGCCGGCGGCCTCGCCGCCGAGCCGGTCGGCCGGGGCCGGGGCCTTCGACTCGGACCGCAGGTCCGCGCCGAACCCGGCCAGTGACACGGCCGCCAGCCCGGACGGGTCGGGGTCGTAGTCGTCGAATCCGTCGTACTCCGCGATCGCCGCCAGCCGCGCGGAGGTGTCCATGAACGCCGGGTCCACCCGGTGCACCGCCCGGTACAGGGGCAGCGCCGCAGCGCTGCGCCCGGTTCCCTCGTGGGCCCGGGCGAGCCAGTACCGCAGCTCCTTGCGCTGGGGCTGCTCGCTGCGGCAGCGCATCAGGGCGGCCGCGAGCATGGGCTCCGCCTGCCCGTACATCTCCAGCCGTACCCGGGCCATGCCCCCGAACAGTCCGGCCTCGATCCCCAGCAGGGGGTCGTCGACGAGCGGTTCGGTGTGGCGCACCAGCTGCTCCCAGTCCTTTACCAGGTACGCGCGGCAGGCGTGGAGGAATCGCACCTGCGGGTCGGTGTCGACGGGCGGCAGACCCGCCAGCGCCCGGTCGAGCTCGGCCACGTGGCGGCCGTCCAGCCAGTGGGAGGCGTGGGCGAGCAGCAGGTCCCTGCTGCTCTCCAGCACCGGCTGCACCCACCAGCCGAGCCAGTACCAGGAGTTGAGGGTGCGGCGGTGCCGGGCGCGCTGCTCGCCGAAGCGGTCGCGGTGGCGGTACATGTGCAGCAGCGCCGTCGTGGTCTCCGCACGCAGGGCGTGCAGTCCGAGCCAGGCGTCGGCCATGCCCGGGTCGAGCCTCACGGCCCCGCGGAACTCCTCCTCGGCCTGCGGGTAGGCACCCATGGTGCAGGCGTCCACCCCGCGCAGCCAGGCGAGTTCGGCAGGTGTGCGCGGGCTGTGCGTGCCGCCGTCCACAGGGTCCCCCACCATCCCCCACCAACCGTCCACCAGTGTCGTCGTGCGGGGGGCGTCCACCGGCGGCCGGACCGAACGGTCGTGCCGCGGAAGGGAATTGAGCCCACCGGGGTGCATGGTACCCGCGTGCGGAGGCCCGTTTAAGGGCGCGAGGGGCCGGTCGGCGCCGACTACCCAGGGTGAGAATCGCCTGCCACGGTGTGTGCGCGGCGGCGGAGAGGGCAGAACGAAGCCCCCGATCACGGGGGAACAACCGGGGGCTTCGCGTCTGCGGCGGCTCCGAAAAGCCGCACATTGAGAACGTAAGACCTGTAAGCCCCCTCGGTCAAGCCGAGTTGAAGCCGCTTCGGGGTCCCGTTCGACCCCCGGAATGTGTCCGAAATCAATCGGTCACGCTCGGTCACGCTCGGGCGTTCTCATGGCGTCCCGCGGGGCCCGGGCGCCACTCGTATCCCTCACAGCACTCCCGCACCAGGAGATCGGCATGGGGCCGGGACGGGTCGGCCGAGAAATGGCGCGTCTCCGCCGCTGTCCAGCCGTCCCAGAAGTCCGCGAGGCCGTCGCCGTCGCGGGCCCTGCCCCGGTCCCACGAGGACGCGGCCGCCCTCTCCATCCAGAGCACAGCCGCCAGCTGCGGCCGCAGCGCCCGCCGTCCGGCGCCCACGCCTTCCACGAGGACGACGGGTGCGGCGGGGAGCGGCACGGGGTCGAGGAACCGCCGCAGATTCCAGTCGTACGGGTGAAAGAGCGCGGTGCGGCCGGCCGAGAGCGGGTCGATCACCTCGCGGCGCATCCGGTCCGTCCACGCGAACAGCTCATCGTGCGTCGCCAGATCGTCGAGGTGGAGCACCGGCGTCCCCTCGCCGCACGCGCGGGCCAGACGTGCGGCGAAGGTGGTCTTGCCGGAACCGGCGTGGCCGTCGACGGCGATCAGCCGCACCGGTCCGCACGACGGCGCGAGGGCGGCCAGTGCGGTGGCCAGCTGTCCGAGATCGTCCATGCGCACCAGCGTAGGGACCGTGAACACCGCAGGTCATGCCCGGTGCCACGGAAGGCGGACCTTCAGTGGACCAGACCAATATTGCTCCGTCGACGCGTCTCCGAAGTGCTGGCCGCCCGCCGCCGCAGCCGGGATAGTGGCCCCACTGACGAGCACCCGACTTGGGGGTCCCATGGCCAGACCCGCTTCGCGCAGAACCGTCATCGGCGCCGCGGTCGCCGCCGCGAGCGCCGGAGCCCTGGGCTCCGCGGCCCCGGCCGGCGCCGCCGCCCCGCGCCGGGCCGCCACCGCCGCCCCGGCTGCGCCCCGCACCGTCGACAACCGCTTCTGGTCCACCTACACCGACTGGCGCTGCGGGGACGCCGCGGGCGTCCGGGCCGTCGCGGGCCGCCGCCCGGGGGTCGTGATCGCCGCACCCCTCGGCAGCGCCGAGATCACCGATCCCCACACCGGACGCACCCAGAGCTGGGAGTACGCGACCTGGACATCGCCCGAGCACCGCTCGGCGGTGCCCGCCACGGAGGCCGTCGCCTCCTGGAACGCGGACACCCCGCCCGGCACCTGGATCCGCATCGAACTGAGCGGACGCTACTCCGACGGAGGCCGGACGCCCTGGTTCGTGATGGGGCACTGGGCCTCGGGCGACGGCGACATCCGGCGCACCTCGGTCGACGACCAGGGCGACGGCAAGGCGTCGGTGTGGACCGACACGTTCGCCGTCGACGACGCGGCGAGCGGGCTGCGCCTCACCTCGTACCAGCTCCGGGTCACCCTCTACCGCAGGCCCGGCACCCGGCTCACGCCCACGGTGTGGCGGCTCGGAGCCATGGCGTCCGACGTCCCCGACCGGTTCGAGGTGCCCGCCTCCGTACCGGGCCCGGCACGCGAGCTCGACGTGCCGCGCTACTCGCAGAACACCCACGTCGGCCAGTACCCGGAGTACGACAACGGCGGCGAGGCGTGGTGCAGCCCCACCTCCTCGCAGATGATCGTCGAGTACTGGGGCCGCGGGCCGACGGCCGCGGAACTGGCCTGGGTGAACCCCGAGTTCGACGACCCGCAGGTGTGCCACGCCGCCCGCTTCACGTACGACTACCAGTACGCGGGCTGCGGCAACTGGCCGTTCAACGCGGCCTACGCCGCGACGTACCGGGACATGAGCGCCGTGGTCACCCGGCTGACCTCGCTGACGGACCTGGAGACGCTCGTCCGTGCCGGCATCCCGGCCATAACGTCGCAGTCCTTCCTCGAGAAGGAACTGACCGGCGCGGGATACGGCACGTCCGGACACCTGATGACCGTGGTCGGGTTCACCCCGGACGGAGACGTGGTCGCCAACGACCCCGCCTCGCCGAGCAACGAGGCGGTGCGCCGGGTCTACCGCCGCGCCGAGTGGGAGCGGATCTGGCTGCGCACCAAGCGCTTGAACGCGAGCGGCAGGGTCGTCTCCGGCACGGGCGGCATCTGCTACCTGTTCTGGCCCGTGCGTCCGACGCCGGCCCAGCGCAGGGCGCTCGAGGCCGTCGGCGTGCACTGACGGCGGGCCCGGTCCGCGAGCCGTGAGCGGCGCCGGGCCGGGCCGCGGGGGTGACGAACGTCTCTACCCCACGGCCCGGCCCGGCTGGCACTGTGGTGGGGTCCCGGGGGACGACACCGACCCGATCGAGAGCGCCATGACTTCGACCGCCGCAACCGCAGCCGCCGCCCGCACCCGCACCGGGGGTCCCGACGGGCCCGCGGTCCTGGAGCACGTCCTCGGCTGGACCCTGGTGGTCGTGCTGGCCGTGCTGATCACCCGGCTCGGCCTGCTCTGACGCGCTGCGGGCCCTGGCCCGCGGCCCCGCCGTGGCGTGAACCGGCCCGCCCGCGGCCGTCGCGCGAGCAGCCCCGCCCGGCGAGCCGCCGGCGTCCCGTGCACCGCCGGCCGTCGCCATCCGGTGAACCGGCCCGCCCCTCGCCGCTCCCGCCCCGGCCGCCGGCATTCCAAGATCGGCAGGTGTCCGGTACCTGGTGACGGCAGCCCGCCGATCGGGCATACTCGACGCGCCACAGCCGCCAACCAGCCTCTTTCGTGATCCGGAAGGGCAGCATCGGCCTGGCAGGACAACCGGCGGCGCGCCCCGACACCCTGCGCGCGCGACCGCCGCAGCGCCCGACAGGGAGGAGTGCGCCGCAATGCCAGACCGTGCCCCGCAGCCGGTGGACCGTCAGCTGCCCACCGACGAGGCCAGGGATCTGATCGCCCTGGTCCGCGACATCGTCCAGCGGGAGATCGCTCCCCGCGCGGCCGAGGAGGAGGAGGCCGGTCTCTTCCCGCGCGAAGTCTTCCGGCTCCTGTCCGGCTCCGGCCTGCTGGCCCTGCCCTACGCCTCCGAGCACGGAGGCGGCGACCAGCCCTACGAGGTCTATCTCCAGGTCCTCGAGGAACTGGCGGCCGCCCGGCTCACCGTCGGCCTCGGTGTCAGCGTCCACTCCCTCTCCTGCCACGCGCTCGCCGGCTACGGGACCAAGGAGCAGCGCGCCGAACACCTGCCGGCCATGCTCGGCGGCGGGCTGCTCGGCGCCTACTGCCTCTCCGAGCCCGCCTCCGGCTCGGACGCCGCGTCGCTGCGGACCAAGGCCGTGCGCGACGGCGACGACTGGGTGCTGACCGGCACCAAGGCGTGGATCACCCATGGTCCGGTGGCCGACTTCCTCACCGTGCTCGCCCGCACCGGTGGCGAGGGCGCGCGCGGGATCACCGCCTTCCTGGTCCCGGGGGACGCCCCCGGGCTGAGCGCCGCCGTGCCCGAGAAGAAGATGGGCATGAAGGGGTCGCCGACGGCCCAGCTCCACTTCGACGGAGTGCGGGTGCCCGACTCCCGCCGGATCGGGGACGAGGGCCAGGGCTTCGCCATCGCGCTCTCGGCGCTGGACTCGGGGCGCCTCGGCATCGCGGCGTGCGCCGTCGGCGTCGCGCAGGCGGCGCTGGACCAGGCCGTCGCGTACGCCACCGACCGCACGCAGTTCGGCCGGCCGATCGCCGACTTCCAGGGTCTGCGCTTCATGCTCGCCGACATGGCGACGCGCATCGAGGCGGGCCGCTCCCTCTACCTGACGGCCGCGCGCCTGCGCGACCAGGGCAAGCCGTTCTCCCGTCAGGCGGCGATGGCCAAGCTGTTCTGCACCGACGCGGCCATGGGCGTCACCACGGACGCGGTGCAGGTGCTCGGCGGCTACGGCTACACCCAGGACTTCCCGGTCGAGCGCTACATGCGCGAGGCGAAGGTCCTGCAGATCGTCGAGGGCACCAACCAGATCCAGCGCATGGTCATCGCCCGTCATCTCGCCGGGCCCGAGACGCGCTGACCCGCCCGCCTCCCGGGCGAGGTGCCGCGAGACGGTTCCACTCCGGGTCGCGGTACCCGGGCAGTGTCCCGCCGCGGCTCGCCCGGAGCCGCAGGAGATCGGCGTGGATCGGTGGGCCGGCCGGGTGCGGAACCGATTCTTCGGGCACCGGGGCGGTCAGGCGCCGGGCACCGCTCCCCGTCGGGGAGTACACCGGTCTCGTGCCGGGCCGACGCCCGCGCCCGCGCGGGGGTCACCGCCCGCGTGCATCGCGCGCCGGTCCGGACCGTACGCACCCCGCCCGTCGGGCGGGAGCATGCGCGACGCCCCGGGACCGCGACCCCTCGCGGTCCCCGGGCGCGGACGGTGCGTCAGGCGGCCTGCCGCAGCGGCACCATCTTGATCGGCCGTGACCCCGGGCCGCCGACGTGCGAGAACGGCTGGGTGCGCCAGTCCAGGCCCTGGGGGAGCGTCAGCACCACGATCGCGTCCTGGTCCTGGTGGGACAGGTGCTCGTCCGCCGGACGCGCGTCCGACGACGGCCGGCCGGTGCCCGCGCACTCGGCCAGTCCGAACGGGTTCCACCGAGTGGGGACCCGGGCGTGCTCGGGGAGCACCTCCTCGTCGGCGAGGAGGGCGATCGGCTGGGCGCAGTCCGGGCAGATGACCCGGTACATGCCGAAGGTGTCGTACGCGTCGAACTCCTCGGACTCGGCTCCGTCGGCCGAATCGACGGGCTCCAGTTCGGTGCGGCCGTCGTGCTTGGTCTTCTGCATGGAGAATCTCCCCCTCGGATGGGCCGATCAGGCGCTTGTGGCCTCGACCACAGCAAGCACTTCCCCTCGCGCGGCCCGGGTAACCGCGAGGTCACGACGGACCGTTGGGCAAACCTGTGGCGTTCGTCACACGGGGGCCCGTCGGGGCGGCGCTGCCACGGCCGGGACCCGGTCCGCGAGCCGCCGAGGCCGCCCCGGGCTGTGCCTGGGGGCCCTCGGGGCAATAGGTTGATCCGCATGGAGGAGCTGGATCGGCAGATCGTGGACTTGCTCGTCAAGGACGGGCGGATGAGCTACACCGACCTGGGCAAGGCCACCGGCCTGTCCACGTCGGCCGTGCATCAGCGCGTCCGCCGTCTGGAGCAGAGGGGCGTCATCCGCGGATACGCCGCCGTCGTGGATCCCGAGGCGGTCGGCCTGCCGCTGACCGCGTTCATCTCGGTGAAGCCCTTCGATCCCAGCGCTCCCGACGACATCGCCGACCGGCTCGCCGGCGTTCCGGAGATCGAGGCGTGCCACAGCGTCGCCGGCGACGAGAACTACATCCTCAAGGTCCGGGTGGGCACCCCCCACGAGCTGGAGAACCTGCTCACCCGCATCCGCTCGCTGTCCGGCGTCTCCACCCGCACGACGGTCGTCCTGTCGACCCCGTACGAGGCACGCCCGCCGCGGATCCAGTCCTCCTGACGCCCCCGCACGGGGCGCGCCCGTCCTGCGGCTCCGGTCGTGCCGTCGATCCCGTCCGGGGCGTGTCCGTCGCCGCACCGGTCGCGCCGTCGACCCTGCACGGGGCGCGCCCGCCGCGGCGCCGGCCGTGCCGTGCGGGCCCGTCCGGCCGCCGGGGTACCGGCCCCGGCCCGGCCCGCACGGGACCATAGGGTTGGCCCATGACCCAGAGCACCGCCCCCCAGAGCGACCACCGCACCGTGCTGCTGCGCGGTGGAGAAGTCCACAGCCCCGCAGACCCCTTCGCCACCGCGATGGTCGTCGAGAAGGGGCATGTCGCCTGGGTGGGCTCCGAGGGAGCGGCCGACGCCTTCGCCTCCGGCGTCGACGAGGTCGTGGACCTCGAAGGCGCCCTGGTCACCCCGGCCTTCACCGACGCGCACATGCACACGACCGCGACCGGCCTCGCGCTGACCGGCCTCGACCTCTCCCGGGCCGGCTCGCTCGCCGAGGCGGCCGCCCTGATCCGCGCCCACGCCCAGGACCGCCCCGGCGACCGCATCCTCACCGGACACGGCTGGGACGCCTCGCGGTGGCCCGAAGCCCGCCCGCCGCGGCGTGACGAGCTCGACGAGCTCACCGGCGGCCGCCCCCTGTACCTCACCCGGATCGACGTCCACTCGGCCGCCGTGACCACGGCGATGCTCGACCTCGTGCCCGGTGTCCGCGCGATGGCCGGCTTCCGCGACGGCGAACCGCTGACGGGCGACGCGCACCACGCCGTGCGGGACGCCGCGTACGGAGCCGTGTCGCCCGCCCAGCGCGCCGACGCCCAGCGCGCCGCCCTGCGCCGTGCCGCCTCCCTGGGCATCGGCACCGTCCACGAGTGCGGCGGGCCCCGCATCTCGTCGGAGGACGACTTCGCCGGCCTCCTCGCGCTCGCGGACCAGGAGCCCGGCCCTCGCGTCGTCGGCTACTGGGCCGACCTCGACGTCGAACGCGCGCGCGCCCTCGGCGCCGCGGGGGCGGCCGGCGACCTCTTCGTCGACGGTTCGCTCGGCTCGCACACCGCCTGCCTCCACGAGCCGTACGCCGACGCACCGCACACCGGCACGGCGCACCTGGCGGCGGCCGACGTGGCCGCCCACGTCGTGGCGTGCACCGAGGCGGGGCTCCAGGCCGGTTTCCACGCCATCGGCGACGCCGCCCTGACCGCGGTGACCGACGGCGTCCGGGCCGCTGCCGGGAAGCTGGGCCTCGCCCGGGTGCGCGCCGCCCGCCACCGCGTCGAGCACGCCGAGATGCTCACCCCCGAGACGGTCGCCGCCTTCGCCGAGTTCGGTCTCACCGCATCGGTGCAGCCCGCCTTCGACGCCGCGTGGGGCGGCGCCGACGGCATGTACGCGCAGCGGCTCGGCGCCGACCGGGCCCGCACCCTCAACCCGTACACCGCGCTGCTGCGTGCCGGAGTGCCGCTGGCCTTCGGCTCCGACAGCCCGGTCACCCCCCTCGACCCGTGGGGGACCGTCCGGGCGGCGGCGTTCCACCGCACCCCCGAGCACCGGGTCTCGGTCCGTGCCGCCTTCACCGCCCACACGCGCGGGGGCTGGCGGGCCGTGGGCCGCGACGACGCCGGAGTGCTGGTCCCGGGCGCCCCCGCGGACTACGCGGTCTGGCGCACCGGCGCACTCGTCGTCCAGGCGCCGGACGACCGCGTCGCGCGCTGGTCCACCGACCCCCGGTCGGGGACGCCGGGTCTGCCCGACCTGGCACCCGGCGCCGACCTGCCCCGCTGCCTGCGGACGGTGGTGGGCGGCCGAACCGTCTTCGAGGGCCCGAACGGGTGACGTACGGACATTTCGTCCCGTCCGCCCGGGCCCTCTCCCGTCCGCCTCGACCTGCGGATCTTCCTGTCTGACCTGCTGGTTCGGCTGATTCCCGCTGGTGGCGCGACTGTTGACAGCGAGCGCCCACGGGCCGGTAGGTTCGGTCGGGTCCACCACAGGACGTCCGACCGGCACCGTCCACGCAGTCGCCGAACGCCACTGGGCCATGGGGTGGTGTGCCGCACCGGCGCACCACCACTGGGAGCCAGGTCCAGCGCCAGCGCCTCGGAGACAGAGGGAAGGTTTCAGCCGGCCGGCAGGTGCGACCCGGGTGGGGCCCGGCGTTCAGTAGACAACGGCTCTCGGTCGACCCGCAGCCAGCGGGCCCCAGGTCGGCCCGAAGGGCGCCGGGCCCGATCCGCAGTTCCCGCTCCGCGCCCCGTGATCCGCCGCCTCCCTGCTGAGCGCCGTGAGCGCTCGCTATGGTGGGGACCTGCGTACGGACTTTAAGGGGCAGCAGTGAACGACGGTGGTGCGGTTCCCCATGGTGGACCCCAGGGGAGGCGGTACGGCCCGCTCGGCAGGGCGCTGGTGATCATCCCGACCTACAACGAGGCCGAGAACATCACCGCCGTCGTCGCGCGGGTGCGCGCCGCCGTGCCCGAGGCGGACGTCCTCGTCGCCGACGACAACAGCCCCGACGGCACCGGCAAGTTCGCCGACGAACTGGCCGCCACCGACGAGCAGGTGCACGTCCTGCACCGCAAGGGCAAGGAAGGGCTCGGCGCCGCCTACCTGGCTGGCTTCGACTGGGGCATCGAGCGCGGCTACGGCGTGCTCGTGGAGATGGACGCCGACGGCTCCCACCAGCCCGAGGAACTGCCCCGGCTGCTCACCGCCCTGAAGGGCGCCGACCTCGTGCTCGGTTCCCGCTGGGTGCCCGGCGGCCGCGTGGTCAACTGGCCCAAGCACCGCGAGATGCTCTCCCGCGGCGGCAGCACCTACTCCCGGATGCTGCTCGGCGTCCCCATCCGCGACGTCACCGGAGGGTTCCGCGCCTTCCGCGCCGAGACGCTCCAGGGCCTCGGCCTCACGGAGGTCGCCTCCCAGGGCTACTGCTTCCAGGTCGACCTGGCCCGCCGCGCCGTGGAAGCCGGCTTCCACGTCGTGGAGGTGCCGATCACCTTCGTCGAGCGCGAGCTGGGGGATTCGAAGATGAGCCGGGACATCGTCGTCGAGGCGCTCTGGCGGGTGACCGCATGGGGGGTCGGAAGCCGCGCGGGGCGGCTCCTGGGCCGCCGGCCCCCGAGCCACTGATCTTTTCCTTACGCCACCCCGGCGACCGCCCAGGCACACTGGGAGCATGACGACCGGTGCACCCACCCCGACCGCCCGCGGGCGCTCACGCGCCCGCACCCTCATCCCCCTCTCCATCGCCGCCTGGCTGGTCCTGGAGATCTGGCTGCTGACGCTCGTGGCGGGCGCGGCCGGCGGCTTCACGGTCTTCGCCCTGCTGGTGGCGGGGATCGTGCTGGGCGCGGTGGTGATCAAGCGGGCGGGGCGCCGGGCGTTCGCCAACCTCACCGAGACGCTCCAGCGCCAGGCGCCGGACCGCACGCCGGGCGCGGACCCCTTCGGCACCGGCCCCGCCGGCGCCTCCGCGGCCCCGTCGTCGCGCGGGGAGGGGAACGGCCTGCTGATGCTGGGCGGGCTGCTGCTCATGCTGCCCGGCCTCGTCTCCGACCTCTTCGGCCTGCTTCTGCTGCTGCCACCGGTGCGCACCCGTCTCGCCCGCTCCGCCGAACGCTCCCTGGAGCGCCGGATGAACGCGGTCTCGGCGGAGACCCTGGGCGGGGCCTTCCAGCAGGCCCGGATGCGCCGCCCGGACGGCAAGGTCGTCCAGGGCGAGGTCATCGTGCGCGACGAGCCGCCCGCGGACGAGACCCCCAGGCCGCCGCTCACTCCCTGAGCCCGGGGCGCGCCCGGGACGGGAGTTCCCGCCCCGGGCCCCCCGCCGGCGCCCCTCTGGGAACGGCGGCGCCGGGCGGGCACACGCCGCGCCGCCGCATTCTGCCCGCGCCCGGTGGTCCCCGTCTTCCGCTCCCCGTGCGGGCGCACAGCCGCACCCGTACGGCACGCGAAGCCCTGCGCCTCCGGCCTGAGGGGAGCGCACGGCGAAGGGCATGGACGAAGGAGCCGCACGGAACCCCGCACGAAGAAGCCGCAGGAAAGCCCGTACGAAGGAGCCCCGGGGGAGAGCCCGCACGCCGGAGCCGCGGGAAAGAGCACGCGAAGGAGCCGCGGGCCGGCGGCACCTCTCGGTGTCGCCGGTCCCGCGGCTCCTTCGTACGTGCCGGCCGCGCGAGTCCGGTCAGGCGGACTTGCGGCTGTCGCGCGGATGCACCGCGATGTTCATGGCGCCGGACCTGAGGACCGCCAGCCTCTCGGCCAGCACCTCCTCCAGCTCCTCGCGCGTACGCCGCTCCATGAGCATGTCCCAGTGCGTACGCGCAGGCTTGCCCTTCTTCTCCTCGGGGCCGTCCCCGTCAACGAGGAGTGCCTGGCTTCCGCAGACCTTGCACTCCCACTCCGGCGGAATCTCCGCCTCGACCGAGAACGGCATCTCGAAACGATGCCCCTTCTCGCATGCGTACTCCACCGCCTGGCGCGGGGCCAGATCGATGCCGCGGTCGGTCTCGTAGCTGGTCACCACGAGGCGCGTGCCGCGAAGAGCTCGCTCACTCATGAATCGTGCCTCCCGGGCTTGTCGCCCACAGGACAGGTGTCGCTGTCGTCGTCATCCGGTCAACGTCCGGTCGGCGGTAAAGATTCCCGTTGCGGGTCATGCGTCGCCCGTCGTGCCGCCCCTTGTTCTACCCACCAGTGCCCGGTTTGTCACATCTGAACGCAGATGTCACCCAGCGTCTTTCGCCATTGAGCACGCAGTAACGGTCCGCCTGGCAGGCCAAAGGCGTACACTACCGGCCTTGCGCATCCGCTGTCTAAATGCGCTCCGGCAGCGGGTTCCCCGCGGCGACCACCGCCCGCCGCACCGGGACCCTCGCCAGCAGCGCGAATCCCAGCACGAAGAAGATCACCAGAGAGATGATGGCATCCCGGTAGCTCCCGGTCACCTGATACGCGAGACCGAACACCAGTGGCCCCAGCCAGCTCAGCCCCCGGTCGCTCATCTCGTACGCGGAGAAGTACTCCGCCTCCTTGCCCGGCGGCACCAGGTGGGAGAAGAGCGAACGGGACAGCGCCTGGCTGCCGCCCAGCACCAGCCCGATCCCCGCGGCGAGGCAGAAGAACCAGACCGGCGCACCGGCGGGCAGGAAGTACCCGGCGACCAGGATCGCCGTCCACACGCCCAGCGAGCCGAGGATCGTGCGCTTGGCGCCGTACGTCCTGGCCAGCCGCCCCATGCCCAGCGCACCGGCCACGGCGAGCACCTGCACCAGCAGCACGGCGACGATCAGGGTCGTCTGGTCGAGGCCGAGCTCCTCCGAGCCGTAGACCGACGCCTGGGAGATGACGGTCTGGATGCCGTCGTTGTAGACGAGGTAGGCGAGCAGGAACGACAGCGTCAGCGGATGCCGGCGCATGTCCTTGAGCGTCGCGATCAGCTGGCGCCAGCCCGACCCGACCGCTCCCTCGCCCGAGGGCGCCACCCGCCGGTCCCGCAGACGGCGCAGCGGCACGATGCTCCAGGCGCCCCACCACAGTCCGGCCGACGCCAGGCAGATCCGGACGGCGTCCCCTTCGGACAGGCCGAAGGAGTCGTGACCCGAGTACACGATCAGGTTCAGCACCAGGACCAGGGCGCCGGAGGTGTAGCCGAAGGCCCAGCCCCGTGAGGAGACGGAGTCCCGCTCGTCGGGCCCGGCGATCTGCGGCAGGTAGGCGTTGTAGAGGGCCATCGACACCGCGAGCGAGGCGTTGGCCACGATCAGCAGGAACGCGCCGAGCAGATACCGGTCGCCGTCGAGCAGGAACATGCAGGTGGTGGCCGCCGCCCCGGTGTACGCGGCGGCGGCGAGCAGCGGCTTCTTGCGGCCCGTCCGGTCCGCCGCCGCCCCCGCGAGCGGCATGACGAGGATCGCGAGCACCACCGACACGGACACCGCGTACGGGAAGACGGATCCGGCGCGCACGGGTATGCCGAGCGGATGGACGAAGCCGTCGGCGTCGGCCGCGGCCTTCGCGACCGAGGTCAGGTACGGGCCGAGGAACACCGTGACCACGCTCGTCGAGTAGACCGAGCACGCGAAGTCGTAGAAGTACCAGCCGCGCTGCTCCCGGCGGCGAGCGCCCCCCTCGTCCGTGCCCGCCTCGTGGCCGGCCGTCTCCGCCGTCATCCGCGCCCCCTCGATCGTCCCCTGCGCAGGCGCGTCCGGACGATCAGACCCACAGGCCCCGGCCGGTCAGTACGGTGCGCAACGTCTCCAGATGATCGGTCATGATGCCATCCACGCCAAGGTCCAGGAGCCGCTCCATCCCCTCGGCGTCGTTCACCGTCCAGACGTGCACCTGGAGCCCCCGGTCGTGCGCCGCGCGGACGAACCGCCGGTCCACCACGCGCACCCCGTACTCCTTCTCCGGAACCTGGACGCACACCGCACCGCCCCGCAGCGGGGCGGGGACGCCCAGCGACGAGAGCCGCAGCCCCAGCACGCCCCGGACGCCCAGGGACGTGGCCAGCCGCGGGCCGGCGAGCCGGGCGGCCCGGGCCACCCGCCGCTCGGAGAAGGAGCCGACGCACACCCGGTCCCAGGCCCCGGTGCGGCCGATCAGCGCGATCAGCGGCTCCAGCGCCGAGGCGGCCTTGACGTCCACGTTCCAGCGGGCGTCGGGGAACTCCTCCAGGAGCTCCTCGAAGAGCGGCAGTGGCTCCCGGCCCGCCACCCGGGCCCGGCGCACCTCGCTCCAGGGCAGCGCCGCGATCCGGCCGCCGCTGTCGGTGACCCGGTCGAGCGTCGCGTCGTGGAAGGCCACGAGCCGCCCGTCACGGGTGGTGTGGACGTCGGTCTCGAAGTAGCGGTAGCCGGCGTCCGCGGCCCGCCGGAACGCGGCCGCCGTGTTCTCCAGTCCGTCCGCGGCCCCGCCGCGGTGGGCGAAGGCGAGCGTCGCCGGATGGTCGAGATAGGGGTGGGATATGCGGATCACGGTCGCAGTATGGACTGCCGGGGTGACGCGCCGGCGACCACGGTGCTGCTCTTCTCCGGCTCGGGGACGGCGAACACCCGCAGGAAGAACTGCGCGAGGGGGCCGATGGCGAGCGCGTAGAGCACCGTGCCGGCGCCGACCGTGCCCCCGAGCAGGAAGCCGGTCGCCACGACCACCACCTCCAGTCCGGTGCGCACCAGGCGGATCGACCGGCCCGTCAGCCGGTGCAGTCCGGTCATCAGACCGTCGCGCGGGCCCGGCCCGAAGCGGGCCGATATGTAGAGGCCGGTGGCCATGCCGTTCAGCACCACGCCGGCCACCAGCAGCGGCACGCGCGCCCCGAGCGGCTGGACGTCGGGCACCAGGGCGAGGGTGGCGTCCATGGCCAGCCCGACCACGAACACGTTGGAGACGGTGCCGAGCCCCGGTCGCTGCCGGATCGGGATCCACAGCAGCAGCACGACGGCGCCGACGATGATCGACACGACGCCGATCGAGATCCCGGTCCGCTCCGAGAGCCCCTGGTGCAGCACCCCCCACGGTTCCAGTCCGAGACCGGCGCGCACCAGGAGCGCCGAGCTGGCCCCGTACAGCGCGAGGCCGGCGTAGAGCTGGAGCAGTCTGCGGGTGAGATACGCGGGCACGGGGACCCCTCTGGTGGTAGTGGACCGATGCATGTCACTCTGTGGCTATGGAAAGAGCCGCAACCATGGCCAATTCGAGGAAGGTGGACTGACTTCCATGTCGCAGTGGACCTCGGCGGTGGGAGCGGCGCAGCTCGCCCGCCAGCTCAGCGCACAGCAGCAGCGCCCCGCCGGCCCGGGCACCCGCCGTCCGCCGGCCTACCGCGCCCTCGCGGACGGCATCCGCCTCCTGGTGCTCGAGGGGAGGGTCCCGGTGGCCGCCCGTCTCCCCGCCGAGCGCGAACTGGCCCTGTCGCTCTCCGTCAGCCGCACCACCGTGGCCGCCGCGTACGAGGCGCTGCGCTCCGAAGGCTTCCTGGAGTCCCGCAGGGGAGCGGGCAGCTGGACCGCCGTCCCCGCGGGCAACCCCCTCCCGGCCCGCGGTCTGGAACCCCTCCCGCCCGAGTCACTCGGTTCCATGATCGACCTCGGCTGCGCCGCCCTCCCGGCCCCCGAGCCGTGGCTCACCCAGGGCTTCCAGGGGGCCCTCGAGGAGCTGCCTCCGTACGCCCACACCCACGGCGACTACCCGGCCGGACTGCCCGCCCTGCGGCAGATGCTCGCCGACCGGTACACCGAGCGCGGCATCCCCACCATGCCCGAGCAGATCATGGTCACCACCGGCGCGATGGGGGCCATCGACGCCATCTGCCACCTCTTCGCCGGCCGCGGCGAGCGCATCGCCGTGGAGTCCCCGTCGTACGCCAACATCCTCCAGCTGATGAGGGAGGCCGGGGCGCGGCTGGTGCCGGTGGCGATGGCCGCCGGGCTCAGCGGCTGGGACCTCGGACGCTGGCGGCAGGTGCTGCGCGAGGCCGCGCCGCGCCTCGCCTACGTCGTCGCCGACTTCCACAACCCCACCGGCGCGCTCGCCGACGACGACCAGCGCCGCGCCCTCGTCGAGGCTGCCCGCTCCGCCGGGACCGTCCTCGTCGTCGACGAGACCATGTCCGAACTCCACCTCGACCCGGACGTCGTCATGCCGCGGCCCGTCTGCGGCTTCGACCCGGCCGGGTCGACGGTGCTCACCGTCGGCTCGGCGAGCAAGGCGTTCTGGGCCGGGATGCGGATCGGCTGGGTGCGCGCCGCGCCGGACGTCATCCGGTCCCTCGTCGCCGCCCGCGCCTACGCCGACCTCGGCACCCCCGTGCTGGAGCAGCTGGGCGTCAACTGGCTGATGCGCACCGGCGGCTGGGACAGCGCCGTGACCATCCGCCGCGAGCAGGCGCGGGAGAACCGTGACGCACTGGTCGCGGCGGTGCGCCGGGAGCTGCCCGACTGGGAGTTCGACGTGCCGCAGGGCGGGCTGACGCTCTGGGTCCGCACCGGCGGACTCTCCGGCTCCCGGCTCGCCGAAGTGGGGGAGCGGGTGGGGGTCCGGGTGCCCTCGGGACCGCGGTTCGGCGTCGACGGCGCCTTCGAGGGGTACGTCCGCCTGCCGTTCACCGTGGGCGGGCCCGTCGCCGACGAGGCCGCCGTCCGGCTGGCCGCCGCCGCCCGGCTGGTGCGGACGGGGGCGGCCACCGGAGCCGAGTCGCCCCGGACGTTCGTGGCCTGACATGCGACGGCCGGGCCCCCGCGCGGTGCGGGGACCCGGCCGCCGCAGGTCAGGCGCCGCGGGCCAGGAGGGACGTTCGCAACGCGCCTCAGCCCTCGGCGGGGACCGCGACGGGCGGCTTGGCGAGCGCGGGCCGCGCCTCTGCCGCGGCTGCGGCGTCCTCGTTCCCGTCGCCCTCGTCGGGGCGCCCGGGGAGCAGACCGAGTACCGCCTGGCGGTGTGCCTCGGCCGACGTGTCGTCGAACGGGTCGGGGGTCGCCGGGACCTGGATCCGCAGCACCTCGCCGGTGCCGAGCCGGGCGTACCCGCGGCCGGGCGGGACGGCGTCGGCCGCGGTGGTGCCCGGAGCGGCGCCGAGGACGGCCTCCACCCGCTCGAAGGGGACGGGGCCGAGCACGACCCGTGCCCGGGTGTGGGTGCGCACGGTCTCGGTGAGGGACTGCTCGGCGTCCAGCTGTTCCGCGACCACGACGGTGACCTGGGCGGCCCTGCCGTGCCGCAACGGCACCCGGAGGAGCTCCTGGGGGTCCATGTGGCCGTCGGCCGCCGCGAGGTGCCCCAGGGCTCCGGGGCGGTCCACCAGGATCCAGAGCGGCCGCCGGGTGTCCTCCGGGACGGGCAGTCCGGCCTGCCGTGCCCGGTTGAGGGCGATCAGCCGCCGCTCCGTCTCCTGCGCCGCCCACTCCAGACCCGACAGGGCCCCGGCCGCGCCGCACTCCACCCCGAGGACGCCGGGGCGGCCGGTGAAGCAGGCGAACTCGCCGGTGCCGCCTCCCTCGACGATGAGGACGTCGCCGTGGCGCAGGGCCTGGAGGGCGATCGAGCGCAGCAGGGTGGTGGCGCCGCTGCCCGGGTCCCCGAGCACCAGCAGATGCGGTTCGGCGGAACGGGGGCCGGTGCGCCAGACCACGGGCGGCGCCTGCTCGACGCCGTTCGGCGAGGTGACCGGCACGGTCCGCTGGACGGACTCGGGGTCGGTGAAGCCCAGCACCGTCTCGCCGGGCGAGACGACGAAGGGCTGTGCCGCGATCGCCGTGGACAGCGCGGGCAGCACGCTCATCAGGAGCTGGTTGCCCTCCTCGTCCCAGGCGAAGCGGTACTCGCGGCCCCGTCCGGACTTCGCGTGCAGCAGGCGCTCGATGCGCTCGCGCGAAGCGGCCTCGGAGTCGGTGAACCAGGCCGGGTAGCTTACCCGGAGCCGGGTGAGACGGCCGTCGTCGTCGAACTCGTAGGAGCCGAAGGCCTTGCTCCACTCGCCGCCGTGGGCGAAGAGCGGAGCCGGGTCGCCCTCGGCCGAGAAGTACGGCACGAGGGCTTCGTAGAGAGCGGTGAGACGGGCGATCTCCGCGTCGGCGGGACCGGTGCGCACCGGCGCCTTGACGCGGCCCGCCCAGGCGGCCGCGGCCATCACCGTGATCAGGGCGATCAGGGGCCCGTACGGGATGAGCGCGACCACCAGGACGCAGGCCGCCACGAAGAACAGGCTGGGACCACGCCGTTCCTTCGGTGTGGCGGCCCATCTGCTGCGGGCCATGGCGGCCAGCTTCCGCAGACCACGGCCGACCGTGATCAGCGGATGGAGGACATCCGTGGCGCTGTCGGCGGCCGTGCGCGCCAGCTCCCTGCTACGGGCGATCTGTGCGCTGCCGCTGGTCAGAATGCGGGGGAGTGGTCGCCTGGCCACATCTGTCTCCTGATGTGCTCGTCGGTCGTACGGGGTCAGAACTTGATCCCGCCGAGCAGCCCGGCGAGGCTCGTGGTGCCCGCCGTGATGCTCGGCGCGATCGCGGTGCCCGCGAGGAAGAAGCCGAAGAGCGCGGAGACGAACGCGTGCGAGGCCTTCAGGCCGTCCTTCCGGAAGAAGAGGAAGACGATGATGCCGAGCAGCACGACGCCTGACATGGACAGGATCATGAGGTTCTCCTGGGTGAGGGGACATTCACCATGAGTTCTTCCATCCTTACGGAAAGTATCTATACGACAAAAGGTTCATTCGAGTGAATTTCGGTCATCTTCACTCGAATGGGTGGCGACCCGGCTCCCGCCGGCAGGCGCCCCGCCCGCCCGGACGGCAGAGTTCGCCGTCACCGCCCGGGTGCGCGCACGCGTCCCCCGGGCCGTCGGCGTCCGGGCAGTACCCTGTCGGTTCACTCGTACGGCCGCTCCCGCCGTGCGATCCAGGTCAACGTGGTGAAAGGCGGTCATTCAGATGAGCGAGGTCCCGGACTCCGAGGTGATCGAACTCGCGACCAAGGTCTTCGACCTGGCGCGCCGCGGCGAGACCGAGACCCTCGCCGCCTATCTCGACGCGGGCGTCCCCGCCGACCTCACCAACGACAAGGGCGACACCCTCGTGATGCTCGCCGCCTACCACGGCCACCCCGCGACGGTGGAGGCGCTGCTCGCCCGCGGAGCCGCCGCCGACCGTGCCAACGACCGCGGCCAGACCCCCCTCGCGGGAGCCGTGTTCAAGGGGGAGGGCGCCGTGATCCGCGTACTCCTCGACGGGGGCGCGGACCCGCAGGCGGGCACGCCGTCCGCCGCCGATACCGCGCGGATGTTCGGGAAGACGGACCTGCTGGAGCTGTTCGACGGCCGCTGACGGCCGCCGCCGCCCTGCGGCCCGGCGGCCCGTGCCACCGGGCGGCCGGCCGGCAGCCGCCGCCGGCCCGCGTCCGGCGATCCCCCGGCCCGTGCGCCGGCGGGGACGCCGTAAATGTGGTCGCGGTGGCGAAATGCGTCGGTCATCATGACGTCAGCCCCGTCCCGGACCTCATCATCCGGGAACTCCCCCCGGGCACCGAAGAGAGGCAGAGAGAATGATTCACACCGAGCAGAAGACGCGTCGTACGACGAGCGGACCGACATGCTGCTGCGTGGCCTAGGCATCGTCAGTCCCCGGTCACGTCGACAGCTTGATGTGAGGCTCTCCCCATGTTCGATCCAGTCATAGCGCCGAGCGGCACGCTGCTCGGCCTCCTGCAGAGGGGCCGTGGCGACGGCACCCTGCACGCCCTGGCCGCCCCCCGCGCCGACGCGCTCGCGGCCCTCGACCACTGTGTGGTGAACGACCCCCGCCACGACTGGCAGGTCGAGAACCGCTCCCTCTACTACGCACGCCTCTACCTGGACCTCCACGGCTCGCTCGGCGGCATCGAGCGGCACCTGACCGCGAGCAGCGACCTCGTCGACACCGACGAGACCCGCACCGGTCTCGCGCTCGCCGTCCTCGGCCACCTCGCCTCCTACGGCAGGGGGGACGCCCTCGCCCTGCTGCGGCGGTACGCCGCGAGCGGAGCCAACTGGGAATGGGCCCTCGACGAACTCGCCCTGCGCGACGACGACACCGGCCTGCGCACCCTCGCCGAGCCGGTGCTCGCCCGCTTCCCGGCCACCCCGGAAGGCGACGCCGCACTCGCCGCCACGGTCCGCGACGCCTTCGAACCCCGGCCCTGGCGGCTGTGGGAGGAGGACCCCCGCGCCTTCGTCGGCGCCCGGATCAGGTCCGCCAGGGAGGCGGGGTCGTTCGACCGCTGGCAGCGCCAGATGCGCCCCAGCGGCCCCCGGCCCGGCTGGAGCGTCCAGGCGGTCCTCGACTGGGCCGACGACGGGCTGGAGCGCGGCACCCCCCGCCACGTCCCCGCCGCCCGCTGCCTGGCCGCCGTGGCCGCGCCCGAGGACCGGCCCCGGATCGCGGACGCAGCACGCCACGGCAGCGACGGCGCACGCTGCGCCGCCCTGCAGTACCTCGCCGACATCCAGGACCCCTCCGTCCTCGACCTCGTCGAGGCCGCCGTCAACGACGGCTCGCGGGTCGTCGCCGACGCCGCGGTCCTCGCCTTCGAGCGGATGTGCGGCGACGAAGCCGTGGACCGGGCCCGCGGCTGGGTGCACCGCCCCGACGCGCTCGGCGCCTCCGCCGCCGGCGTCCTGGCCTGCAAGGGCACCGCCAGGGACGCCCCCCTCGTCCTCGGCGCCCTGCGCGGCACCGTCCGCGGCGAAGGACCCGACGCACCGGAGCTCTGGACCCTCGTCGACGGCGCCGGACGCCTCGGCATCGCCTGCGCCGCCCCCGTGCTGCGCCACGTCTACCGCGAGACGACCTCCTCCCGTCTCCGCGGCCGGGCCGCCGCCGCACTCGCCGCCACCGACCCCTCCTACGCCACCGGGTTCGCCGTCGAATGCCTCTGGGACTGCGAGGAGACGACCCGCGAGGTCGCCGCCCTGCACGCCGAGACCGGCGACGTCCGCGTCGCCGAACGGCTGCGCAGACTCGCCGCCGACCCCGCCGAGGAAGCCGAGGTGCAGACCGCCGTGCGCAGCAGGATCGGGCCCGACATGCCCGCTGTGTGACGACTCCCGGCCGCCCCCGGCGGCCGGGCCGCACAACGCTCATGGGACGTTCCACGGGCGGAAAGATCCACGTCGGCTCGTCCACTCCGGACCCGGCGACAACACACACATGCGTGTCGTCATCGTCACCGAGTCCTTCCCGCCCGACGTCAACGGCGTGGCGCACTGCGCCCTGCAGACCGCCCGGCACCTCGCCGCCGACGGTCACGAACCGCTCGTCATCGCCCCGGCCGCCGCCGGGGCGGACGAGGCGGACACCCGGGCCCCCTGCCCCGTCGTCCGCGTCCCCTCCCTCCCCCTGCCCGGATACCCGCAGGTCAGGGTCGCCCTCCCCAGCCGCAGGGTCGCCGCGGCCATCGCCGCGCACCGGCCGGACATCGTCCACCTGGCCGGCCCCTTCGTGCTCGGCGTCCGCGGCATGGCCGCCGCGTCCCGGCTGGGACTGCCCGCCGTCGCCGTCTACCAGACCGACCTGGCCGGCTACGCGCGCACCTACGTCGGCGCGGGCGAGGCGGCGGCCTGGCGGCGCATCAAGGCGGTGCACACAGCCGCGGACCTCACCCTCGCCCCGTCCACCGCGGCCCTGCGCGACCTCGAGGACCACGGCGTCCCCCGCGTCCGGCTGTGGCCGCGCGGCGTCGACTCCGAGAGGTTCCGGCCCGCGCTGCGCGACGAGAGCCTGCGCCGGGAGATCGCCCCGCACGGCGAACTCGTCGTCGGCTACGTCGGCCGCCTCGCCCCCGAGAAGCACGTCGACCTCCTCGCGGGCGCCTGCGCCCTCCCCGGCGTACGGGTGGTCGTCGTCGGCGACGGACCCAGCGAACCCGCCCTGCGCGCCGCACTGCCCGGCGCCGTCTTCCTCGGCCGCCGCACCGGCGACGACCTCGCCCGGATCTTCGCCTCGCTCGACGTCTTCGCCCACACCGGCCCCTACGAGACGTTCTGCCAGACCGTGCAGGAGGCCATGGCCTCGGGTGTACCCGTGATCGCACCGGCCGCCGGCGGGCCGCTCGACCTCGTCGACCACGGCAGGACCGGCCTGCTCACACCGCCCCGCAGCGCCGGGGCGGTGCGCGACGCCGTCACCGCCCTCGCCGCCGACCCCGCCCGCCGGACCGCCTTCGGCCGCGCCGGGCGGGCCGCCGTCGAGGGCCGCAGCTGGGCGGCCGTCTGCGCCCGGCTGACCGGTCACTACGCGGACGTCCTCGGAGCCCGCACGGCGGTGGCGGCATGAGCGGGCTGCGGATCGTCCGGCTGGCCAACTTCGTCACCCCCTCCTCCGGAGGGCTGCGCACCGCGCTCGACCGCCTCGGCCGGGGCTACCTCGCAGCCGGCCACGAACCGGTGCTCGTCGTCCCCGGCGAACGGGACGGCGACCGGGACACCCCGCAGGGCCGCGTCGTCACCCTGGCCGGACCGCTCGTCGCCGGAACCGGCGGCTACCGCGTCCTGGCGGGCCGGCGCCGTCTGCGGACCCTGCTGGAGGAGCTCGCACCCGACCGCCTGGAGGTCTCCGACCGCACCACCCTGCGCTGGACCGGCGAATGGGCCCGGCGCCGGCGGATCCCGGCCGTGATGGTCTCGCACGAGACCGCCGACGGCGTCCTGCGCACCTGGGGAGTGCCCGGACCGGCCGCCGCCCGGGCCGCGGACCTGCTCAACCGGCGCAGCGCCTGGTCCTACACCCGGATCGTCTGCACCACCGAGTGGGCGGAACGCGAGTTCGTCAGGATCGGCGCCCGCAACGTCGTCCGCGCGCCGCTCGGCGTCGACCTCGTCACCTGCGCACCGACCCGTCGCAGCACCGCACTGCGCGCCCGGTACGCCGCCCCCGGCGAGGTGCTCCTGCTGCTGTGCTCCCGGCTCTCCGTGGAGAAGCGGCCGGGCACCGCGCTCGACGCCCTGGCCGTGCTGCGGGAACGCGGCGTACCCGCACGGCTGGTCGTCGCGGGGGACGGGCCGCTCCGGACCTCGCTCGAACGCGGGGCCGCCGCCCGGCGGCTGCCCGTCTCCTTCCTCGGCCACGTCGCCGACCGCGTGTCCCTGGCCGGTCTCCAGGCCGTCGCCGACGTCTGCCTGGCGCCCGGCCCCGCGGAGACCTTCGGGCTCTCCGCCCTGGAGGCCCTGGCCTGCGGCACGCCGGTGGCGGCCGACGCGTCGTCGGCGCTCCCGGAGGTCATCGGCGCCGCGGGCGCCGTGGCCGCCGGCACCGGCGCCGACTTCGCGGACGCCGTCTGCGAGATCCTCGCCCGCCCCGCGGCCGAACGCCGGGCGTCCGCCCGGGCGCGGGCCGAGCTCTTCGACTGGCCCGCCGCGGTCACCGCGTTCCTCGCCGCCCACGAGGCGCTGCCCGCGGGCGAGGCCGCGGCACGCCCGCGCGAGCACCGGCCGTGACGGGCCCCGGCACGGCCGAGGAGAGAGCGGTCCCGGGCGCGGCGCTGCGGTTCGCGGCGCTCGGCGACTCGCTCACCGAGGGGGATCGGGGACCCCGTTCCCGGAGGGTGGCGCGGCTGGGCCGCGCTGCTCGCCGAGGGAGTGGGCACCCCGGAGCGGCCCGCCTTGCCGGGGGAGTGGCACCCCGGAGCGGCCCGCCGAGTTCCTCGACCTCGCCGCCGGCGGTTCCCTCCGCCGGGACGTCGCCGACCGCCAGGCGCCGCGGGCACTCGCCTGGGCACCGGACATCGCCTCGGTGATCGTCGGCGTCAACGACACACTGCGTCCCGCCTTCGACATCGGGCGCCTGTCCCGGGCCCTCGACGAGGTCCTCGGGGCGTTCGCCGCACGCGGCACGGTCCTGCTGACCGCATGTCTGCCCGACCGCGGTGCCGTGCTCGCCCTGCCCGCGCCCCTCGCACACCCTCTCGCGAGGCGGCAGCGGGCGGTGAACGCGGTCGTCCACGTGCTCTCCGACCGCCACGGCGCCGTCCACCTGCACGCCGCGGGTCCCGCGTGGGCCGCCGACCGGAGTCTGTGGAGCGCCGACCGGCTCCACCCCGGTGAGCGCGGGCACCGGACGCTCGCCCGTGCCTTCCACGCGCTGCCGGCGCCCCGGGGGCTCGCCCCCGGGGCGGCGCCCTCCGCCGAGCCCGACCGCCCGCGCCCCACCCGGACCGACACCCTCCGCCGGCTCGCCACCGCCGGCGCCGGCCGGGTGGCACGCCGGTGCACCGGCCTCGTGCCGCAACTGCTGCGGCCGGCGGGCGAGGAGGCCGTGCACCGGGCGCGCGGCACCGCCGGAATCCTCGGCCGCGAGGCGGACGCCGCACCGGCCGCCGCGCTCGCGGCCCTCCGCCCCACCGCGGCGGGCCCGGCCAGGCCCACGGGTGCCCCCGCCGCCCGGCCGGGCAGGCCGGACCCGGGAACCCGGCGCGAGAATGGGGGCATGAGCGGGCGCTGGGAGTTCTGGATCGACCGGGGCGGCACCTTCACCGACATCGTGGGCAGACGGCCCGACGGCCGGCTGGTGACCCGCAAGCTGCTCTCGGACGACCCCGAGCGGTACCGCGACGCCGCGGTCGCCGGAATCCGCGCGCTGCTGGACCTCCCGGACGGGCGACCCGTGCCCGCCGACCGCGTCGCGGCCGTGCGGATGGGCACCACCGTGGCCACCAACGCGCTGCTGCAGCGGCGCGGCGAGCCGACCGTCCTCGTGATCACCGAAGGGTTCCGGGACGCCCTGCGGATCGCCTACCAGAACCGCCCGCACCTCTTCGACCGGCGCATCCTGCTGCCCGAGGCGGTCTACGAGCGAGTCGTCGAGATCCCCGAACGCGTCGACGCCCACGGGCACACCGTCACCCCGCTCGACCTCGCGGCCGCCCGGGAGCGGCTCGCCGCCGTGCGCGCCGACGGCATCACCTCGGCCGCCGTCGTCCTGATGCACGGCTACCGCGCCCCCGGCAACGAACGCCGGCTCGCCGCCCTCGCCGCAGAACTCGGCTTCACCCAGATCAGCTGCTCCCACGAGGTCAGCCCGCTCATCCGACTGGTGCCCCGCGGGGACACCACCGTCGTCGACGCCTACCTCTCACCCGTCCTGAGGCGCTACGTCGACGACATCGCGTCCGAACTCGGCGGCATCCGGCTGATGTTCATGCAGTCCAACGGCGGCCTGAGGGAGGCCGGCCACTTCCGGGGCAAGGACGCCGTGCTCTCCGGCCCGGCCGGCGGCGTCGTCGGCATGGTCCGCGCGTCGGCCCTGGCGGGCCACGACCGGGTCATCGGCTTCGACATGGGCGGCACGTCCACCGACGTCTCGCACTACGCGGGCGAGTTCGAGCGCGGGCAGGGCACCCAGGTCGCAGGCGTCCGCATGCGAGCCCCCATGATGCGCATCCACACCGTCGCCGCCGGCGGGGGTTCGGTGCTGCACTTCGACGGCCGCCGGTTCCGGGTGGGCCCCGACTCCGCGGGCGCGGTCCCCGGCCCGGCCTGCTACCGGCGGGGCGGGCCACTCACCGTCACCGACGCCAACGTGATGCTGGGACGCATCCAGCCGGACCACTTCCCGGCCGTCTTCGGGCCCCGCGGCGAGAAGCCGCTCGACGCCCGCACCGTCCGCGAGCGGTTCGCACGCCTCGCCGCCGAGGTCACCCGGGCCACCGGCCGCGCACGCACACCCGAGCAGGTCGCGGCCGGATTCCTCGAGATCGCCGTCCTCGGCATGGCGAACGCGGTCAAGAAGATCTCGGTCCAGCGGGGCCACGACGTCACCCGCTACGCGCTCACCTCCTTCGGCGGCGCCGGCGGACAGCACGCCTGCGCCGTCGCGGACGCCCTCGGCATCGACACCGTCGTCGTGCCGCCGCTGGCCGGTGTGCTGTCCGCCTACGGGATCGGCCTCGCCGACGCGACCGCGATGCGCGAACACTCCGTCGAGGCCGCACTGGACGACACGACGGCCGCGCGCGTCCGCACGCTCTGCGACGGCCTCGCCGACCGCACCCGCGCCGAACTGCGCGGCGACGGCATCCCCGACGGCGCGATCACCACCCGTGCCCGGGTCAGGCTCCGCTACGCGGGAACGGACGCCGGGCTGACCGTCGCGCTGGACTCCGCGAGCGCGATGAAGGACGCCTTCACGGCCGCCCACCGCACCCGGTACGCGTTCACCATGGACAAACCCGTCGTCGTCGAGGCCGTGACGGTGGAGGCGGCCGGCGGTGCGGAGGAGCACGGCGAGGTGGTCACCGCGGAGCCGGAGCCCGCCGGCGGCGCCTGCCGCCCCGGCGACGCGGCCGAGGTGCGGATGGTCGTCGGCGGCGCCCCGCGCACCGTCCCCCTGGTCCGGCGGTCCGCTCTGCGCAGGGGCGAGGCGGTGAACGGGCCGGCTCTCGTCGTCGAGCCGGACGCCACGACCGTCGTCGACCCGGGGTGGCGCGTCACCGCGGGGGAGGCCGGCCACCTGCTGCTGACCCGGGTGGATCCGCGGCCCGGCAGGGTCGCCGTGGGGACGGACGTCGACCCGGTGCTGCTGGAGGTCTTCAACAGCCTCTTCACGGCGATCGCCGAGCAGATGGGTGTGCGGCTGGAGAACACCGCCCACTCGGTGAACATCAAGGAGCGGCTCGACTTCTCCTGCGCCCTCTTCGACGCCGACGGCAACCTCGTCGCCAACGCTCCGCACATCCCGGTCCACCTCGGCTCCATGGGCGATTCCCTCAAGGAGGTGCTGCGCCGCAACGCGGGACGGCTGCGGCCGGGAGACGTGTACGCGGTCAACGACCCTTACCACGGCGGCACCCACCTTCCCGACGTCACCGTGGTCACCCCGGTGTTCGAGGGGGAGCAGCTGCGCTTCCTCGTCGCGTCCCGCGGACATCACGCCGAGATCGGCGGCATCACGCCCGGCTCGATGCCCGCCTTCAGCCGCACGGTCGAGGAGGAGGGGGTGCTCTTCGACAACTGGCTCCTCGTGAGGGACGGGCGGCTGCGCGAGGAGGAGACGAGGGACCTGCTCACCGGGGCGCGGTACCCCTCCCGCGCCCCGGACGCCAACCTGGCCGACCTGCGGGCCCAGATCGCCGCCAACGAGAAGGGGATCGCCGAACTCCGCCGGATGACGGACCAGTTCGGCACGGACGTGGTGCAGGCGTACATGGGCCACGTCCGGGACAACGCGGCCGAGTCCGTGCGCCGGATCGTCGCCCGGCTCGACGGCGGCGACTGCCGCTACGAGACGGATGCCGGAGCGGTGATCCGCGTCGCCGTCCGCGTCGACCGCGGGCGGCGCACCGCGGTCATCGACTTCGCCGGCACGTCCGCCCAGCAGCCCGGCAACGCCAACGCGCCCACGTCGGTGGTGACGGCGGCCGTGCTGTACGTCTTCCGCACCCTGGTCGGCGAGGACATCCCGCTGAACAGCGGCTGCCTGGAACCGCTCGAGGTACGGGTCCCCGCGGGGTCGATGCTGGCGCCCGTGCACCCGGCGGCGACGGTGGCGGGGAACGTCGAGACCTCGCAGGCGGTCACGGGTGCGCTGTACGCCGCCCTCGGGGTGCAGGCGGAGGGCTCGGGGACGATGAACAACGTGACGTTCGGCAACGAGCGGTTCCAGTACTACGAGACGGTGGCCTCCGGGGCCGGTGCCGGAGACGGCTTCGACGGAGCGGACGCCGTCCAGACCCACATGACGAACTCCCGGCTCACGGACCCTGAAGTGCTGGAGTGGCGCTATCCGGTGCGGGTGGAGTCCTTCGCCGTGCGGGAGGGAAGCGGCGGAGCCGGGCGCCACCGCGGGGGTGACGGTGTCGTCCGGCGCATCCGTTTCCTGGAGCCCATGACCGTCGCGCTGCTGACGGGGCACCGGCGGGTGCCGCCGTACGGGATGGCCGGGGGCGAGCCGGGGGCCCTCGGCGTGAACCGTCTCGAGCGCGCGGACGGCAGCGTCCGCCCGCTGGAGGGCGTCGACACGGTCGACGTGGCGGCGGGCGACGTCCTCGTCGTCAGCACTCCCGGGGGCGGCGGGTACGGGCCGCCGGGTCCCTGACGCCGGGGCCGCCCGGGACCCTCGATCACCCGCGCGAGCGCACACGGCATCCCTGAGGGGCGGTGGTTCCGTGCGCGGGCGGCCGGAGCGCCGGTCGCCCGCCGAGTCGGAGGGGCGATCGGTCCACCGGGCGACGTCACCCGCGTCCTCACCGCCGGACCCGCACGCGGCTCACGGGCAGGAACCGGACCGGTGTGCCCGGCACCGCCTGCGCGGCGCCTGGGAGGTCCCGCTCGACGACGACGCCGACGACCGGATATCCGCCGGTCGTCGGATGGTCCGCCAGGAACACCACGGGACGGCCGTCGGGCGGCACCTGCACCGCCCCCAGGACCATGCCCTCACTGGGCAGTTCGCCGTGGACCGCCCGCTCCAGCGGCGGCCCGTCCGTGCGCAGCCCGATGCGGTTGCTCGACGAGGTCACCAGGTAGCGGGCGGCCGCCAGGGTGCGCAGTGCACCGGGGGCGAACCAGTCCTCGCGCGGGCCGGGCAGGATCCGCAGGACGAGCTCGCCGGGCGGCGCGGGCCACGGCACGGGCCCGCCGGCTCCCGCAGGAGGCGCGGAGCCCGCGCCGAGCGGAAGCACGGCACCGTCGGCCAGCGGCTGGGGCCCCAGCCCCGACAGCAGGTCCGTCGAACGGCTGCCGAGCACCGGATCGACCGCGACACCTCCGGCGAAGGCGACATAGGACCGCACCCCGTGCTCGGCAGGGTGCACCTCCAGCACCGCTCCCGCCGGCACCCGGATCGCCGCGCCCCAGGCGGCAGGACGGCCGTCGACGGTGACCCGGCAGGGCGCGCCGCCCACGGCCGCCACGACGGGCCTCCGCGGACGGACCGCGCATCCGGTCAGCGTCGTCTCCAGCACGGCGGCGTCCCCGGTGTTGCCCACGAGCCGGTTGACGAGCCGGGCGGCCGGGGCGTCCAGCACGCCGGATCGCGGCACGCCCAGATGGGCGTACCCGGGCCGGCCGGCGTCCTGAACCGTCGTCAGCGCGCCTGCCCGCACCACCGCGACGGCCCGGTCGCTCATCGGCTCCCCACCACGGTGAAACGGACCAGGGTCCCGGGTGCGAGCAGCGCCGCGGGATCCCGGGACGGATCCCACAGCACGGCGTCCGTCGTGCCGATCAACTGCCAGCCCCCCGGCGACGAGCGGGGATAGACCCCCGTGTACGCACCCGCCACGGCGACCGACCCGGCGGGTACCGCGGTACGCGGTGTGGACCTGCGGGGCACGGACAACCCTTCGGGCAGGCCGGTGAGGTAGCCGAACCCGGGGGCGAAGCCGCAGAAGGCGACCCGGTAGGTGACGGACGCGTGCCGGGCGGCCGCCTCGCCCGGCGCGAGGCCCCACAGCGCGGCGACCTCCGCCAGGTCCGGTCCGTCGTAGCGCACCGGTATCTCGACCGTGCCCGTGGCCCGGGGGTCGGGCGGGGGTATCTCCCAGCGCACCAGCTCCCCGGCCAGCCCCTCAGGATCGTCGACCCCGTCGAGCAGGACCGTCCGCGCGGCGGGCACGATCTCGCCGACCGGCGGCAACAGGCCCGCGGCGCGGCGGCGCACGAGCTCCGCGTGCAGGGCCACGGTCTCCGCCTCGCCCGGCAGTTCGACGAGGAGACCGCGCTCACCCATCCGCAGCACCCGGGCCGCCCCGGGCCGCTCCGGGGCGCTCATACGAAGGCCTCCACCCGGACTCCCGCGTGCTCCAGCCGGCCACGGACCTCGCGGGCCAGTTCCACCGCTCCCGGTGTGTCGCCGTGGAGGCACAGCGAGCGTGCCCGCACTCCGACCGAGCGTCCGCACCGGGAGGTCACCACGCCGAAGCGGGCGACGCTCACCGAGCGTTCGACGACGGCCGCAGGGTCGCTGAGCACAGCGTCCTCCTCACCACGGGGCACCAGAGTGCCCTCGGCCGTGTACGCGCGGTCGGCGAAGGCCTCCGCGACGACCGGCAGCCGCTCCTTCTCCGCCACGGCGTGCAGGGCGGAGCCGGGCAGCCCGAGCACGGGCAGCCGCTCGCCCGTCAGCCGTATCCCCTCGACGACCGCCGCCGCCTGCGCCTCGTCGTGGACCACCCGGTTGTAGAGGGCGCCGTGCGGCTTCACATAGGCCACGCGCGAGCCCGCCGCGCGGGCGAAGACCTCCAACGCCCCTATCTGGTAGGCGACCTCAGCGGCCAGCTCGTCGGGCGGCACGTCCATCGAGCGCCGGCCGAAGCCCGCGAGGTCGCGGTACGACACCTGGGCACCGATGCGCACCTCGCGGGCAGCGGCCAGCTCGCAGACCTTGCGCATGGTGACCGCGTCGCCGGCGTGGAACCCGCAGGCCACGTTGGCGCTGGTGACGACGGAGAGCAGCTGTTCGTCGTCGGTCAGCTGCCAGCGGCCGAAACCCTCGCCGAGGTCGGCGTTGAGGTCGATGGACGCCCGGTTCATGTGATCCTCCTGTCGGTCGGGCCACGCGGTCGTGCTCGTCACGGGTGTCCGTGACGGCCATGCGGCCGGGCGCGTGGGTGAGGGCGAACGGCGGCCGTGACGCCGTGAGGGCGGTGTGCGGGGTCACTCCGCACGCCCCGGAGGTACGGGACGCCACCCGGCGCCGCGTCCACCGGGTCGCCGACGTCGGGGCGTTCCGGGTCCCGTGTGCCGAGCGCCGCCGGGTCCCCGATGTGCACCGGGTCACCGTGCACCGAGGGCATCATGGCACTGCGGGTGACCGTGGCGGAGAGCAGCCCGGCGGGAACGGGCCGCATGGAGACGGCCATCGGTCCCCGCAGTCTCCCGGCGGGCCGGCACGGCCGGTCCGTGACGTACACGGGCAGGCCCCGGCCCTGTCCCACGTGCCGCAGCGGGGCCCCGGCCGCCGACCAGCGGGACGGGTCGTCGTCCCGGCGGGCCCTCGCGCCGGAGGAACCGTGCGCGGCGGCGTGCGTCGCCGGGGCGCTCATGTCAGCTCCTTGCCGCGGGTCTCCGGCAGTCCGGTGAGCGCCAGGGCGGCGAGGGCGTACCCCGCGGCGCCGAGGACGAGGGCGCCGCCGACGCCCCAGCTGTCGGAGAGGAACCCGACGAGGGTGGGCAGGAAGGCGCCGACCGCCCGGCCGCTGTTGTACGTGAAGCCCTGGCCGGTGCCGCGCACCGCGGCCGGGTACAGCTCGCTCAGGTAGGAGCCGAAGCCGCTGAAGATGGCCGACATGCAGAACCCGAGCGGGAACCCGAGGACGAGCAGCAGACCGTTCGCCCCGGAGGGGATGTTGGTGTAGGCGAGGATGCCCGCCGCGGACAGGGCGGCGAACAGCGCGATGTTGTTCTTCCTGCCGATGCGGTCGGTGAGGTAGCCGCCGGTGAGGTAGCCGACGAAGGCCCCGGATATCAGGAACGCGAGATAGCTCCCCGTGCCGACGACGGTGAGCCCGCGCTCGGTCTTGAGGTACGTCGGCACCCAGGTCGCCAGTGTGTAGTAGCCGCCCTGGACACCGGTCGACAGCAGTGTGGCGAAGAGCGTGACGCGCAGCAGGTCCTTGCGGAAGACGGCGGTGAACGACCCGCGTTCGCTGCTGGTGCGGCGCAGTTCCTCGGCGTGGGGGGCGTCGCTGACGTTGCGACGGATGTAGACGATGAGCAGGGCGGGCAGGGCGCCCGTCCAGAACATGACCCGCCAGGCCGTGTCCGGGTCGAGGAAGTGGAACACCAGGGTGTAGACGAGGACGGCGAGTGCCCAGCCGGCGGCCCACGCGCTCTGTACCGCGCCGAGCGTGCGCCCGCGGTGTTTGGCCGAGGCGTACTCCGCGACGAGGATGGCGCCCACCGCCCATTCGCCGCCGAAGCCCAGGCCCTGGAGGGCGCGGAAGACCAGCAGCGTCTCGTAGTTGGGCGCGAAGCCGCAGAGCACGGTGAACACGGCGTAGGTGATCACCGTGATCATCAGGGCCTTCACCCGGCCCATGCGGTCGGCGAGTATCCCCGCCAGTACCCCGCCTATCGCCGAGACGACCAGCGTCACCGTGGTGAGAAGCCCGGTCTGCCCGTTGTCGAGGCTGAAGTACGCCGAGATCGCCACCATGCTCAGCGGCAGGGTGAAGTAGTCGTAGGAGTCGAGTGCGTACCCGCCGAACGCGCCGCCGAAGGCGCGGCGACCGCGCGGGCCGAGGGCGCGGAGCCATCCGAACGCGCCGGTGTCGTCCGGCTGTCGACCGTGGACCTGGGGTGCCTGGGTCGTGCTCATCATCACCTCGCGGAGGGGGGAGGGGCGCGGAGAGTTCGTCTGTGTATCCGGGCGGTGACGACAACGTAGGGGATTGTTCAACGATCCGACAAGGGGCGTGTGGGGTCGTTCGGGCTTATACGATTGGCGCCGGGTGCGCCGGTGCGCTCCGACGAGAGCGCCGGCCGGGAGACCGGCCGGGAGAGAGGGATGGCGTGGGGACGACGAAGCCCGTGCACGGTGAGGACGGCGACGGCACCGGCGGACTGGCCGACGACCGCGGCCTGCTGGGGCGCACGAGCACCGCCGAACGGGTCGCCGACATCCTGCGGTCCCGCATCGCCGACGGCTACTTCCCCCCGGGCGACCGCCTCTCCGAGGACGGCATCGGCAAGGCGCTCGGCATCTCCCGCAACACCCTCCGCGAGGCCTTCCGCCTGCTCACCCACGAACGCCTGCTCGTCCACGAGCTCAACCGCGGCGTCTTCGTGCGCAAGCTCGCC
Source organism: Streptomyces genisteinicus (assembly GCF_014489615.1). GTDB lineage: Bacteria > Actinomycetota > Actinomycetes > Streptomycetales > Streptomycetaceae > Streptomyces > Streptomyces genisteinicus. The sequence goes on along the minus strand of NZ_CP060825.1, from coordinate 1,007,681 downwards.
GTCCAGGACGTCGAGGACATCTACCGCACCCGGCAGCTCGTCGAGTGCGCCGTCGTCCAAGGGCTGGGCGAACCGCCCTACCGGCTCACCGGCCTCGAGGAAGCCGTCGGCGACGGCGAGCGCTCGGCGCGCGACAGCGACTGGAAGGGCGTCTCCACGGCGAACATCCACTTCCACCGCGAACTCGTCGCCCTGGCCGGAAGCGCCCGCACCGACGAACTGATGCGCAGCGTCCTCGCCGAGCTCCGCCTCGCCTTCCACGTCGTCGACGACCCCCGCGGGCTCCACCAGCCCTACCTCGTCCGCAACCGCGCGATCCTGGACGCCCTCCGCGCCGGGGAGCGCACCACCGCCGAACGGCTGCTCGCCGACTACCTGGACGATTCCCGGTCCCAGCTGGTGCGGGCGTACGCCGGTCTGGTGGCCGGGCGGCGCGAGGCGGACGGAGCGTAGCCGCACGGTCGCTTCTGCGCCGTTTCGACCGTTGTCGGTGCGAGGACCTAATCTGTGCACCGTGACTTCGCCTGCCCCCACGGAATTCGTTCCGCCCCAGCTCAGCGCGGGGCCGCGGCCCGCGCAGGGCCCGGCCGCCGACGAAGGGCTGGCGCGGCGGCTCCGCGCGCTCGCGTGCACCGCCCCGCTGCACGACCTCGACGTCCGCAAGGCCAACCTGGCGGGCGAGTACTCGGTCTACTCGATGGCCGAGGTCGCCCTCGCCGCGATCGACCTCGTCACGCTCAACATGGACTTCGACACGGGCGCCGACCACGAGCAGATAGTGGCCAGGCTCCTCCCGCGCGTCGCCGCCCAGGCCCCCGCCCGCCCGCAGACCGAGCACGAGCGCGTCGCGCGCTGGGTCCTGGAGAACCTGATCAACGTCGGCAGCGTGGACCGGGGATTCCGCGCCGTCTACGGCACCTTCGGACCCGACGGCGTCTACACCCGCCGCGACTACGACTTCAAACTCGTGGAGGAGGTCCCCGGCTACGGCGGCAGCGTCTACCTGCGGACCACCGACGAAGCGGTCAACGTGCTCGTCGGCGCCCTCGACACGGACGTCACCAGCGCACAGATCGCGGCGGAGGTGAAACTGGAGATCCTCATCAGCCGCGGCCGCCTCGCCGACGCGCAGCTCGCCGCCGAACAGGCCCGCTACCGCACCGTGCAGTACTCGGAGACCCTGCGCCGCACCCTGGAGGCCACCCGGCGCAACGTGCGCGCCGTCGACTGGCTGAACACGGTTCCCGACATGATCGCCGAGGCGCTCGACCACGTCGCCGACCGCTACCGCCACGAGAACGCCATCCTCACCAACATCCGCAAGGCGCGCGACGAGGCAGAGGCGGGCAACGACCCGAAGATGGCGGAGCACAAGCGCCGCGCCGCCGAGCTCGTCGACATAGTCAAGGACTGCATCAGACGCCACACCCAGCTCCAGTCCAGGCTGCTGGAGGCCGGCCCCCTGTTCCGCGCCGAACAGGACCGCCAGGCGTTCGCCCGCCCCACCTCCCGCACCGGACTCGACCTCTACGGCCAGCTGCTCGCGCCGCTCCTCCCGCTGCCCGTGCGGTCCGCCGGGCGGGTCACCGACGCCTTCTTCGCCCGGGGCACCGGCCTGCGCACCCCCGTGTCGGTACGCGTCGGCGACCTCATCGACATGCTGCTCACCCCGCCCGTGGAACGCGAACACCTCGGCGCCCACATGCCCGAACCCGATCTCATCGCCACCCCCGACGACAGCCGCTTCAGCGAGCAGCAGCTGGCGAGCGCGCGCGAACTCCTCGACCTGGAGCACGACGCACCCCGCCGGCTCTCCGGCCTGCTCGCCGAAGCCCGGCGCCGCGATCCCGACCTGCCCTACCTCGTCGCCCTGCTCGCGGTCCACGCGGCCAGCCCGCCGGTCGGCACCGCCTACCGGCAGGGCGAGCAGCGGCTGCTCTTCGCCGTCGACGACGGCACACCCCTCGACGACCCCGAGTTCGGCGGCGCCGACCTCATCGTCGGCACCGCCCTGCTGGACGCCGCGGGTATGGCGGCGGACCGCTCGGAGGGCACATGACCCCCGGCCCCCGCACCCCCGTCCGCCGACGGCACGCCGCCCCGGCCCCCGCGTCCGTGCCCGGCGCCGCACCCGCACGAGCCGCCACGACCACCCCCGAGGAGCCCCACCCGTGAGCGACCACTCCGCCGAGCACCCCGGTGCGTGGAGCGACCCGGTCACCCCCCAGGGGCCTCCGGCCGGACCGATGACCCAGCAGGGCCACGCCTCCGGGGCCCTCACGCCCGCCGACGCCGCCGACGCCGCCCGCCTCGTCTCCTTCGGGCTGCAGCCCAGACTGCTCCCCGCCCGCGACGCCGAGTACGGCGAACTGCTGCGCCGCTACCGCGAGGACACCGGCTTCGCACGGCTCGCGGACGCCGTCGCCACCGGTCTCGGACTGGTCGTCCTGGAGGTCTCGCCCCGCGCCGGCATGGCCGTCACCGCCGCGGAGGACTCCGTCTTCGCCGTCAGGATGGGCGACTACGCCCGCCGCGCCTCCTCCGAATCGGCCGACCGCTTCCTCCACGGCCTCGCCCACCTCGCCGTCGCCGCCATGGCCTTCCCCCGGCCCGAGGACCTCGCCGACGACGGCTACATCGGACGCATCACGGTCAACGGCGTCGACGCCTTCGTCCGCCAGGCCTGCCGCCGCCTGGAGGAGCGCGCCGACGCCGACGGCGAGAACACCGACCCGGCGACCGACGCGCCCGGCCTCGAAGCCGCCTGGCGCGTGTACGCGCGCCGCAGCACCACGGGAGCCACCAAGGACGCCCGCCGGCTCGCCGGGTCCACCACCGGCATCATCGGCAAGGCCGTCGGCTTCCTCACCGACTCCGGCTTCCTCCAGCGGACCGGCGACGACGCGGGCGGCGCCTACCGGACCACCGCCCGCTACCAGCTCCAGGTCCGCGACATGGCGGGCAGCGCCGCCATGGCCGAACTGCTGGAACTCGGCGTCGTCCCGGTGAGCGACGGCACCGCCACGCTGGTCGCGCCGCACGGCGGAGACGACCTCGAACTCGCCGCCGACGCCGGCCTGCCCTTCCACTCATGACCGCCCTCCGCCCCGGCGGCCACCGTCCGCCGCCACGGGAGGCGACGCGAGGGCACCGCCGGCCGGTGCCTCCGGAGACCTCCGCCGGCATAGGGGGCCCCCGCCCCGCGTGACCGCACACCGGAGCCCGCCGACCGGGCCCCACCCCGTTCCACCGAGCAACACGACGCCAGACGAAGAAGACTGAGAGTCCGCCGCCATGTACGAGTTGTCCCGGGTCCGCCTCTACTCCATCGGCCCCGCCGGTGCGCGCTACGCCGACACCGTGCTCGACCTGCGCGGAGTCGGCGCGCCCGTGCCCCACCCCGCGCCCACCCAGGCGGAGTTCTTCGAGGAGGAGCCCGTCGGCCCGCCGCGCCGCCCCGCGCCCGCCGGCGTCCTCTTCCTGGAGAACGGCGGCGGCAAGTCGGTCCTCCTCAAACTGATCTTCTCGGTCATGCTCCCCGGCCACCGCAACACCCTCGGCGGCGCCAGCTCCGGCGTACTGCGCAAGTTCCTGCTCGCCGACGACTGCGGGCACGTCGCCCTGGAGTGGCAGCACACCCAGACCGGCGAGCTGGTCGTCGTCGGCAAGGTCAGCGAGTGGCGCGGCCGCCAGGTGTCCAACGACCCCCGGAAGTTCGCCGAAGCCTGGTACTCCTTCCGCCCCGGCCCCGGACTGAGCCTCGACAGCCTGCCCGTCGCCGAGGCCACATCGGTACGTCCCCCCGTCGAGGGAGCTTCCGGCGCCCGCGGCCGCCGCCGCACCATGAAGGGCTTCCGGGACGCCGTCACCGACGCGGCCAAGGCCTACCCCCACCTCGACGTGTACTGGGAGGAGATCCACGACCGCTGGAACGAGCACCTCGGGGACATCGGTCTGGACCCCGAGCTGTTCCGCTACCAGCGCGAGATGAACGCCGACGAGGGCGAGGCCGCCGGCCTCTTCGCCGTGAAGAAGGACTCGGACTTCACCGACCTGCTGCTGCGCGCGGTGACCGACACCCGGGACACCGACGGCCTCGCCGACCTCGTCAGCGGCTTCGGCAACAAGCTGGGCCGCCGCGCCGAACTCACCGCCGAGCGCGACTTCACCGCCGGCTCGGTCGACCTGCTCGGCCGGATCGTCGACGCCGCCGCAGCCCGCGCCAGGGCCCGCGACATCCACACCGCGGCCGAACGCCGCACCCGGACACTCGCCCGCCGCCTCACCGCCCGCGCCGCCGACGAACGCGGACTCGCTGCCGAACTCGCCCAGCAGGTCGCCGAAGCGGCCCACGGCGTCACCGACACCGAGGCGGCACGCGGCCACAGCTCCCTCGTCGCCGCCGAACTCGCCTACCGGCACGCCTCGCTCGCCCTGACCGCCGCCGAGAAGGGCGCAGCCTCCCAGCGCCGCGAACTCATCGACGCCCGCACCCTGCACTCCGCCTGGCAGGCCGCCGAAGCGGTGCTGCGCCACCGCGCCGCCGGCGACCGCTCGGCACGCGTTGCCGCAGCGATCCGCGAGGCCGAGCGGGACGCCGCCCCGGCCCTGGCCGCCCGCGCCAAGGCCGCCGGAGACCTGGTCCGCGCCCTGCACGCGGCGGCGGAGGACGGCGAGCGCCTCGCCAACGACGAGGAGGAGCGCTCCCGGGCCCTCCAGGAGACCGGCGAGGCCGCCCACCGCGACGCCACCGTGGCCGCCACCGAGGCACAGCGCGCCCGGAGCGAGATCGGACACCTGCGCCAGCGGCTGGCCGAGGTCGAGCAGGAGATCGCCGAAGCGGTACGCGCCGGCTGGCTCGACGACACCGCCCCCGACGCCGACCCGGCGCGCGCCGCGCTCGCCGCCAGCGACGCGGAACGCACCGCCGTCGAGGCGTGGGACACGGCCCGGGACGCCGCGCGCGCCACGGCGGAACGGGCCAGGGAAGCGGCCGGCGCGGAGTCCCGCGCCGAACTCGCCGCCGCCCGCGCCGAGGACGCGGCGCGCGCCGCGGACCACGCCCACGACGCGGAGCGCCGCGCTGCCGAGTCCATCGCCGAGGACGAACGCCTCGCCGACCTGCTGGGGACCGGGCCCGCCGCTCTGCCCGGCGGCGACGCTCCCACCCCCTTCCCCGGACCGCGCACCCCCGTCGGCACCGCACCGGGCGGCCCGTACGACGACGCGCCCGACGGACGCCCCGCGGCCACCGCCGGGCGCGACGGCGCCGGGCACGGCAGGCTGACCGCCGAGCAGCTCGACGGATTCGCCGACGAACTGCGCGAACTCCTCGACGACTCCGTCGCCTCCGCCGAACGCCAGCTGTTCGACCTGCGGACCGCCGCCGCCGACGACGCCCGCATCCTCGGCGCGCTCGGCGACGGAGGACTGCTGCCGCCCGCCCCGGACGTGCTCGCCACCGTCGAGTACCTCGGCGAGCACGGCATCCCGGCCCTGCCGGGCTGGCGCTACCTCGCGCAGTCCGTCGACCCGGCGGACCACGCGGCCGTCCTGGCGGCCCGTCCCGAACTCGTCGACGGTGTCGTCGTCACCGACCCCGACTCCCACACCCGTGCCCGTGAGGTACTGGCCGGGGCGGCCCTGCTGCCCCGCTCCGCCGTGGCCGTGGGCACCGCCGCCGCTCTGCTGGCGCCGGTGCCCCCGTCGGGAGGAGCCGCCGGCACGGACGTCTTCCTCGTCCCGCCGAACCCGGCGATGCACGACGAACACGCCGCCGACGAGGAGCGCCACGCCCTGCGGGCCCGGGCCGCCGCCCGCGACGAGGAGATCCGCACGCTCGCCGCCCGGCTCGCCGGGGACCGCGCACTCGGCGCACGCATCGCGGCCTGGCGCGAGGACTGCCCCCAGGGCATGCTCGCCGAACTCGCCGACGCCGCCGGCACGGCCCGCGAAGCCGCCGCCGAGGCGGGGGAACTGCTCGACGCCGCCCGCACCGCACGGGCCGAGGCGGACGAGGCCGCCGCGGACGCCGCACGGATCCGCGACGAGCGCCAGGAGGCCGCCCAGCGCGCCCGCCGGGCCGCCGACGCCCTGGCCGGTCTCGCCTTCCGGCTGCGCGAGCGAGCCGGCTGGCAGGTCAGGCTCCGCGAACTGGCCGACGAAGCGGCCGAGTCGGAGGCACGGGCGGCGGCCTTCCTGGAGCGCGCCAAGGCCGCCGACGAGGACCGCCGCGCCGCGCAGCGCGCCGGTGACGACGCCCGGCGCACGGCCCGCGCGCTGCGTGCGGAGCGGGCCGAGATCGCGGGCGCCCCGGAGAACCTGCCCGACGACGACGCTCCCCGCACCGCCCTGCCCACGCTCCGCGAGGCGTACCGCGCCGCGTCCCAGCTCTACGAGAAGGTGGGTGTCGGCGCGGACCTGCGGGCCGAGCAGGCCCGCGCGGAGAGCGACGAGAGCGCCGCTCTCGCCGAGCTCGACCGGCTGACGAACAAGGTCCGCACCCGGGCCGCCCAGCTGTTGGAGGGCACCGACGGCGCCGACGGACCCTCGCGCCAGGCGGCCGCGGCCCGCGCCGAGTCTTTGGTGCAGATGCTGGAGACCCGCGCGTCCGAGGCGAGCGAGAAACTGGGCCGGCTGCGCGGAGAGGCCGAGCGGCTGGCCCCGGAAGACGGCGGGATCCACACCGAGCTGCCCGACGACCTCGTCCCCTCCGACGCCGGGCACGCCCAGAGCCTGCTGCGGACCGCCTCCGCGGAGCTCGCCGCCCGCACCGACGCGCTCGATGCGGCCCGGGCCGCCCACGCGGGGCTGCTGCGCGCACACCGCACGGCGGAGGACGCGGCGGGCGGCTTCGACGAGACCGCCGCCCTGCTGCGCGACCTGCTCAGGGACCATCAGCCGGACGAGGAGACCGCACAGGCCCCCGAGCCCTATCCGGGCGGTCTGGAGGAGGCCCGCAGGACCGCGGCCGAGGCGCGCCGTTCGCTGCGCGGCTGCGCGGCCGACCTCTCGGTGGCCGAGAGCGCGGTCCGCGAGGCGAGCGACGTCCTCGTCCGGCACGCCAACTCCACCCGCTACGAGCAGGTGCGCACGCCCGCCCGCCAGCAGATCCGCGAACTGCCCGCCGCCGCGCTGCCGGAGCACGCAGCCCGGTGGGCCGAGGCCTTCGCCCCGCGGCTGCGGGTCCTGACCGACGAGCTGGCCCAGCTCGAACGCAACCGCGACACGATCGTCGACCGCCTGCGCGGCCTGGTCGAGGCGTCGCTGGCCACGCTGCGCTCGGCGCAGCGGCTGTCCCGCCTGCCGGAGGGACTGGGGGAGTGGTCGGGGCAGGAGTTCCTGCGCATCCGCTTCGAGGAGCCCGACCAGGCGACCCTCGCCGAACGCCTCGGCGAGGTCATCGACGAGGCGACGCGCGCGGCGGTGAAGAAGAACGCCGCGGCGGCGTACGGCGAGGGCCGGCGGGACGGGATGTCCCTGCTGCTGCGCGGAGTCCAGGCGGCGCTCCAGCCCAAGGGCATCGCCGTCGAGATCCTCAAGCCGGACGCGGTGCTCCGTGCCGAGCGGGTCCCGGTGGGGCAGATGGGCGACGTCTTCTCGGGCGGCCAGCTGCTCACCGCGGCGATCGCGCTCTACTGCACGATGGCCGCCCTGCGGAGCAACGACCGGGGCCGGGACAAGCACCGGCACGCGGGCACGCTCTTCCTCGACAACCCGATCGGCCGGGCCAACGCGACGTATCTCCTGGAGCTCCAGCGGGCGGTGTCGGACGCGCTCGGGGTCCAGCTGCTCTACACGACGGGACTGTTCGACACCACGGCCCTGGCGGAGTTCCCCCTGGTCATCCGGCTCCGGAACGACGCCGACCTGCGGGCCGGGCTGAAGTACATCAGCGTCGAGGAGCACCTGCGTCCCGGGCTGCCCCAGATCGACCCCGCCGGGGAGACCGTCCACGGGGAGATCACGGCGACCCGCATGTACCGCAGGGGCACCGTCCCGCCGCCCGCCGCGCCCGACGCCTCGGAGACCACGACGGGACCGGCGGTCACGGCGGCTGCCCCAGCGGGCACGGACCGGACGCCGGCCCCGGACCCGGCCGGTCCCGCGTAGCGAGCGGCTCCCCGGCAGCCGGCCCGCGGGGCGGACGGCCCCCGGGCCTCCCGGGCCGTGCGCCTCCCCGGCCGCGCGCCGGTGCCGCCGCGTACCGCACCGGCACCCGCTCCCGGGAGAGGCGCCTTCACGCCTCCGACAGGCTGCCCGCGCCCCGGCGCCGTATCCGGGCGGCGGTGCGGGCGGCGGTCCTCGCAGCCTTCCGCTCCCGGCGCCGCTCGCGCCGCAACTGCCGGGCGGTGCTGCTCGGGACGGAGACCACCCCGTTGCGCTGGTTCCACACCTGGCGGGTCACCCACACGTCCAGCACGGCCCAGGTCGCGACGACCGTGCCGCCCACACTGGCCAGCACGGCGGGGAAGGCCAGCCAGGAATCGGTGAGGGTGAGCAGGAACGCGGTCATCGCGAGCGTCAGCGTCACGGACGCCACGATCACGGCGCGGACGGCGGCCGTGCGCACCGGGTCGGCCATCCGCCGGGTGCCGTGCGGTTCGTCGGTCCACAGCGGGTGGGCGCCGATGTCCTCCTGCTCCGGGCCGCCCCCGCGCTCCGGCCGCGACGGCGCGGCGGTCCGCGAACCGCGCGGAGCCGGTACGTCCTGCCGTGCCGAGGATTCCCCTGCGGAACCCGGCTCGGCCGTCGCCGTGCGACGCTCGTCCGTGTCCATGGATCGTGTCACTCCCCACCTCTGTCCGACTTCAGGGTGACTGCCCGGATTCGGCCGCCTGGAATCGGCTGCCCGGAATCGAACGGCCTACTCGCCGCCCGTCCTCGCTCGTCCCTTCCGGTCCTGGCGACGGCGGGCCGGTGACGGCAGGCTGTGGCCGTCCGGAGCGACGACCCGGCCGGACCGAATGCCCGGCCAGGAGCGAATCCCCGGCCGGACGGGACCGAATCCCGGCCGGACCGGACCGAATGCCCGCCTGCACTGAACCGGCGTGGCTTCCCCTACGTATTGACGAGTGACGCCGTGTGAAGATTCCCCCGGGTTTGCGGAAGCCGAAGACTTCCGGCCAACTGCGCGCGTCCGGTATGCGGTGAGCGATCGCGGCTCGGGCGTGCAATCGCGAACGCCAACTCCGTGAATAGCGGGACATCCCGGGATCGGGCTCCTCCCGGAAGGCCGAAAATCGTCCCGGACGTGTCTTCGGGTTGTCACTCCTCCAGTAGTAGGCTCACGCCGTTTGCTGACGGAACACCCGCCGCGCCGGGCCGGGTTGAGCAGGGGGAGGCCATGCGCTTTCGCGGGAAGTCGATCCGCCGGAAGATCGTGGCGCTGCTGCTTGTGCCCCTGGTGTCGCTCACCGCGCTCTGGGGATTCGCGACGGTCCTCACCGGCCGCGAGGCCGGTCAGCTGCTGGACGCCACCGCCGTCGCGGAGAACGTCGGCACACCCGTCGAGGACATGACCGTGCTGCTCCAGGAGGAGCGCCGGCAGACCCTGGTCTACCTCGCCGACCGCCGCGCCTCGGACGCCGTGCCCGCCCTGCGCACCCGCCGTGACGCCACCGACGCGGCCGTCGCCGAAATCCGCGCCGCCGCCGCGCGGCAGTCCGTGCGCGACGACATGACCGGCCAGACGTCCCGGCAGCTCACCGCGGTGCTCGACGCGCTGGACGGGATAGCCGCCCTGCGCCGGTCCGTCGACGGCAACACCGTCTCCCGGGCCGAGGCCCTGACGTTCTACAACGGCCTCGTCGACCCCTCCTACACCTTCCTCGCGACCGTCCGCGCCCTGAACGACCCCGAGATGGAGCGCCAGGGCCGCGCCATCCTCGGCCTCCTGCGCGCCCGCGAGATGCTCGCCCGCGAGGACGCCCTCGTCGCCTCCGCACTCACCACCCGCAAGGTGACCGCTCCGGAGATCCGGGCGATCGGCGACCTGGTGGCGCAGCGCAAGCTCCACTACGAGGTGAACCTCGAGAACCTGCCCGGCAGGGAACGGGAGATCGTCAAGACCTACTGGCGCAGCCCCGAGACCGCTCCGCTGCGCGCCGCCGAGGAGCGGATCATCGCCGCGGGCCCGGACACGGGGCTGCCGTCCGCCGAGCTCGAACGGTGGGAGGAAGCCGCCACTCCGGTCCTCGACGACCTCTCCCGGGAAGCGGTCGAGGCGGGCGACCGCTACCACGACCGCATCGAACCCGCCGCCTACGGCGTCTTCGTCCGCGCCGGCGTGGCCGGAGTGCTCGGCTTCCTCGCCCTCCTCGTCTCCGTCATCGTGTCCGTCCGCATCGGCAGGGATCTGGTGCGCGACCTCTCCCGGCTGCGCAAGGAGGCGCACGAGGTGTCCGGCGTCCGCCTGCCGAGCGTGATGCGCCGCCTGGCGGCGGGCGAGCACGTCGACGTGGAGACCGAGGCCCCCAGGCTGGAGTACGACCAGGACGAGATCGGCCAGGCCGGGCAGGCCCTGAACACCCTTCAGCGTGCCGCCGTCGAGGCCGCCGTGCGCCAGGCCGACATGCGGCGCGGCGTCTCCGAGGTCTTCGTCAACCTCGCCCGGCGCAACCAGGTCCTCCTCCACCGGCAGCTCACCCTGCTCGACACCATGGAACGCCGCACCGAGGACACCGAGGAACTCGCCGACCTGTTCCGGCTGGACCACCTCACCACCCGCATGCGGCGCCACGCCGAAGGCCTCGTCATCCTCTCCGGCGCGGCCCCCTCGCGGCAGTGGCGCAAGCCGATCCAGCTGATGGACGTCGTGCGCGCGGCCGTCGCCGAGGTCGAGGACTACGAACGCATCGAGGTCCGCCGGCTGCCGCGGATCGGCGTCGGCGGTCCCGCCGTAGCCGACCTCACCCACCTGATCGCCGAACTCCTGGAGAACGCCACGGTGTTCTCGCCGCCCCACACCGGGGTGCAGGTGCACGGCGAGCGGGTCGCCAACGGCTTCACCCTGGAGATCCACGACCGGGGTCTCGGCATGACCCCGGACGCGCTCCTCGACGCCAACCTGCGGCTCGCCGAGACACCCGAGTTCGAACTCTCCGACACCGACCGGCTCGGACTCTTCGTCGTCAGCCGGCTCGCCCAGCGCCAGAACGTCAGGGTCTCGCTCCAGCAGTCCCCGTACGGAGGCACCACGGCCGTCGTGTTCATCCCGGCGGCCCTGCTCACCGAGGCTCCCGAGACACAGGGCACCGGCTTCCGGCTCGACCGCAAGAGCGACAGCGCCGCCGGACGACGCGAGCAGAGCAGGCTCGCGCTCTCCCAGGTCCCGCCGGGACCGGCCGCGGCCGCCCTGCTCGACGGCCCCGTCGAGCTGGAGGCGCCCCTCGGCCCCGAGGACCGGGGCCGCGCACGGGAGACCGGTGCCGCGGCGGAACCGGGTCCCGGGACCGGCACTCCCGCCGGACTCGGGGACATCGACGACACCGAGAGCGCACGGGGCGGCATCTTCCGCGCCCGCTCGCTCCCGCGCGACGGCGACCACGGCGCCCACCGGCAGCCCGGGCCCGCCGCCACGCCACCGCTCGGCCCGGTACCCCTGCCCCGCCGCCGTCCGCCGACGCTCGTCGCCGACCACGGCCGGCGGATCGACGACCGGGGTGCCGAGGGACGGCACCACCCGCACTCCGAGCAGGACGACGCCGCTCCGGAACCGTCCCGCGCCGGACGCGGGACCGCGCACCCGCTGCCCCCGGCCGCCCCCGGGTCCGGCCCGGTGCTGCCGGCACGCCCTGTGGACGGCCGGGAACGGGTGCGCCCGTTCGCCGCGGTCCCGCCTGCCGGACGGCCCCCGGCGCAGGGTCCCGCGGCCCCGGGCCCCTTCGCCGCGCCCGCCGACGGCGCGCACGCGGCCGGCGGCGTCCACGCCGCACCCGGCGACGGCGCGACGGCATCCGGTGCCGCCCCCGCCGCCGACGGCCCGGCGACGATCGGCGGCCTGCCCCGCCGCGTCCGCCAGGCGAGCCTCGTCCCGCAGCTGCGCGGCACCGCGGACGCCGAGCCCACCCCCGAACCCGCCGCGGCGCGCGGCGAGGAGCGGGACGCCGAAGAGGTCCGCGCCCGCATGGCGTCGATGCAGCGGGGCTGGCAGCGCGGCCGCAGACAGAACGCAGACGAGTCCGGGGCCGCCCCCGGTACCGACCGCACCTCCGGCCCACGCCGGACCGCACCAGGAACGACATCTGAGGGGGACGGTCGATGACCGCACCGCACGCCGCAGCAAGCGCACACGCCGCCGTCCGGGGTTCCGGGGAGCTGAACTGGCTCCTCGACGAACTCGTCGAGCGCGTCGCCAGCATCCGCAAGGCGCTGGTGCTCTCCAGCGACGGCCTGGCCACCGGAACCTCCCGCGACCTCACCCGTGAGGACGGCGAGCACCTCGCCGCCGTCGCCTCCGGATTCCACAGCCTCGCCAAGGGCGTCGGCCGCCACTTCGACGCCGGACGCGTCCGGCAGACGGTGGTCGAGCTCGACGAGGCGTTCCTCTTCGTGACCGCCGCCGGCGACGGAAGCTGCCTGGCCGTGCTCGCGGACTCCGACTCCGATGTGGGCCAGGTCGCCTACGAGATGACGCTCATGGTCAAGCGGGTCGGCGCCCACCTCGTCACGGCACCCCGGACCGGACCGGCCGCCGGAGGGTGACGGCAGCCATGAGTGACTCCGCCGGAAGAGCTCACACGCCGCACCACTGGATCGACGCGGATGCCGGTCCGGTGGTCCGCCCCTACGCCATGACCCGCGGCCGGACCGGGCACGACAGCCGGCTGCGGCTGGACCTGATCGCCCTGGTGGTCCCCGACGCGGCGACCGGCGACCCCGGTCACGACCAGACGCTCTCGCCCGAACACGTCGAGATCGTCGAACGCTGCGGCGACACACCGCAGTCCATCGCCGAACTCGCCGCCGGACTCGACCTGCCCGTCGGCGTGGTCCGGGTCCTGGTCGGCGACCTCGTGGACGACGCGCTCGTCCACGTGACCCGTCCCGTCCCCCCGGCCGAGCTGCCGGACGTGAGCATTCTGCGCGAGGTGATCAATGGCCTTCGGGCGCTTTAGCCGCCGGTCCGCCGCGGCGGCCGAGCCGGTGACCTTGAAGGTCCTGGTGGCGGGTGGTTTCGGCGTGGGCAAGACCACGCTGGTCGGCGCGGTGAGCGAGATCCGCCCGCTGCGCACCGAGGAGTCCCTCAGCGAGGTGGGCCGCCCCGTCGACGACGTCTCGGGCGTGGAGGGCAAGACGACCACCACGGTCGCCATGGACTTCGGGCGGATCACCCTGCGCGAGGACCTGATCCTCTATCTGTTCGGCACGCCGGGCCAGGACCGGTTCTGGTTCCTGTGGGACGAGCTCGCGCAGGGCGCGCTGGGGGCGGTGGTCCTCGCCGACACCCGCCGTCTGGAGGACTGCTTCGCCGCCGTCGACTACTTCGAACGCCGGGGCATCCCCTTCGCCGTGGCCGTCAACTGCTTCGAGGGAACGGACCGCTTCCCCCCGGAGACGGTGAGGGCGGCGCTGGACCTGGACGAGGCGGTGCCGCTTCTGGTGGGCGACGCGCGTGACCGCGAGTCGGTCAAGCAGATCCTGGTCGCCGTCGTCGAACACGCCCTCGCACGCGTCGACCAGGCCAGGGAACCGGTCGCCACCTGAACCGACACCCCCTGAGCCGGTCACCATCTGAACCGACACCCCCTGAGCCGGTCACGCGCGATCCGGGCCGGCCGGTCACCACCCGGCCCGGTCCGCCCGGTCGCCGCCCGGCCGGTCCGGACCGTGCGTCCGGCGGCACGCGGTCCGTACCCCCACCGACCGGGGTACGGACCGCGCGTTCCCGGAGCCCCTCCGCTGCTGCGGCGGGGTCTCAGCCGTTCTCGGCGAGCCACTTCCCGGCGATCTCGGCGAGCTCCGCGTCCCGGCCCGCCAGCATCATCCGGATCATCTGCGCGTCGCCGCGCAGCGACCACGCCGGATGCCCGAAGGTCGCCGGATTGTTCTTCTCTATCAGGAAGTGCGCGGGCCACGCCGTGCCGTAGCCGATCAGCGGCAGGGCGGCCGCGTACCGCAGCCGCCCGCGCGCCAACCCGTAGGCGGTGATCGCGAGCCCCGTCAGGGTGCCCGTCAGATGCACCCAGCGGGTGGCGGCCCGCGAGTGCATCGCGACGTAGTAGGGCCAGAATTCTTCGTAGGAATCGAACGTGCGCTGCGTCATGACCGCACGGTAACCCCGCTCCGAGCCTGCGTCAGCCCCCATGCCCCCGCAGCGACCGCTCCGTCACCGGGAAGTCGAAGTACGTGTCGGGGAAGACCTCGGGCCGGTACGTGAAGTGCCACCACTCCTCCGGGAGGTTCACGAAGCCCTCCGCGGCCAGCACCCCCCGCAGCAGCTGCCGGTTGGCCCGCTGGACGCCGGTGACGCGCGGGTCGTCCGTGTGCGAGAGGGTGTCGAAGCAGTCGTACCCGGTGCCCATGTCCACGGAGTTGTCCGGGAACCGCTCCTCCTGCGGCGCATGGCAGGCGGCCAGTGGCTCGCCCGGCACATACGGTCGCGCCGGGGCCGCCGGCAGCCGTACGAGGGTGAGGTCGACGGTGCTGCCCCGGCTGTGTCCGGACTTCTCCGCGATGTAACCGTCGGCGAACAGCCGCGACTTCTCGACCCGCGGATAGAACTCCGCCTTCATCCGCTCGTCGGAGAGGTCCTTCGCCCACTCCACGAAGTGGTCGACAGCCCGCTGCGGCCGGTAGCAGTCGTACACCTTCAGCGAGTACCCCTGCCGCAGCAGCGTCCGCTGGGCCCGCGCCAGGGCCTGGGCCGCGGGACGGGTCAGGATGCACAGCGGGCGCCGGTAGCCGTCGACGGGCACACCGACGAAGTTGTGCGGCCCCGTGTACCGGATCTCGTGCAGGATCGTCGGCGCCACGGCACGCAGGTCGGCGAACTCCCGCGGAGCCTTCGGTTCCGGCTTCGCCTGCGCGGGCGACGGGACGGATGCGGCGGCGATCAGACAGGCGGCCACCGCCGCCACCCGCCGTAATGCGGTTCCCAGTCGTGTCATGGGCCCACGGTCTACCAGGAACAGGCCCGCCGTGAAAGGGAGATCGGATACAGTCCGCCCGTGTCCATGGACTCCTACTGCGGCAACTGCGGAGCGCCCTGGGGCGCCGGCGCCGGCTGGCCCCGCACCTGCGCGTCCTGCGGCCTCACCGCGTACCGCAACCCCCTGCCGGTCGCCGTCGCGCTGCTGCCCGTCCGCGACCGCGACCGGACCGGACTCGTGGTCGTCACCCGCGCCATCCAGCCGGCCCTCGGCGGGACCGCCCTGCCCGGTGGTTTCGTCGACCACGCCGAGGACTGGCGCCGGGCGGTGGTCCGCGAACTGGCCGAGGAGACCGGCATCCGCGCCGAGGCGGGCGACGTACGGCTCGCCGACGCGCTGAGCTCGCCGGGCGGGCACCTGCTGCTGTTCGGACTCCTGCCCGAGCGGCCCCTGGGCGACCTGCCGCCCTCGCGGCCCACCGACGAGACCGACGGCTGGCACCTGCTCGACGCACCGGCGACGCTCGCGTTCCCTCTGCACACCGTCGCGGCAGGACGCTGGTTCGCCGGCGACTACGCCGCGGCCCTCGCCGCTCCCTGAGGGAGCCACACTCCCGAGGGCGGCGTGCCCGGGCAACGTCACCGACAGGGGAGGCCGCTCACGCCGCCCCGCGGGGCCGACCACGCACCCGCAGCCCCTTGGTGACGGGCACCCGGTCCTCGCCCGCCCAGCGCTCGACGACCACCCGGCCGCCGTCCCAGCCGCTCGCGTACCGCTCGATCTCCGGCTCCGCCCAGCCGTCACCGCTGTCGCGGACCACCAGCCCGCCGCCCTTGCGCCCCGGCGCCGGAGCCCACACCTCCAGCTCCACCGCGCCGTCCGCACCCCGCACGGCGAACACCGTCCCGGCCCTCGCAAGCACCGGGATCCGCTCCGGCGGCGCGTCCGGCGTCACGGTCCCCGGCCCCTCGAACACCCGTTCCGTCGCCGTGTCGTACCAGCGCCCACGCGGCAGCCGCACCGACCGGCGCACCGCCCCCGGCTCCAGCACCGGAGCCACCAGCAGCGAGTCGCCCAGCAGGAAGGCGTCCTCGCAGTCCCGCAGCGCACGGTCCTCCGGACACCCCCACCACAGCGGACGGACCATCGGCGCACCGGTCAGCCGGGACAGATGCGCCAGGGACACCAGGTACGGACGGAGACGTTCCCGCTCACGCAGGGCCGCCGCCACCGCGTCCGCGTACGGCCCGGCGGCCTCCGGCCCACCGGCCGTGAGCAGCAGCGGCAGATACGCGCCCAGCTGGACGCCCCGCAGCGACAGCTCCGCAGAGTGCTCACCGTCCGCCCCGCCGAGCCCATCCGGAGCCGTCGCGGTGCGCGCCCCCGCGAGGGGCACGCCGCTCAGACCGAGGCCCAGCACCAGCGAGAGGGCGGCACGCAGTCCCGGCCAGCCCTCCGGCACCTCGTCGCACCAGGCCCCGCCGTACCGCTGCATGCCCGCCCAGCCCGAACGCGAGACGACGAACGGCCGCTCGGCCGGACGGCACCCGCGCAGCCCGTCCCAGGCGGCCCGCGCCATCGCCGTCCCGGCGACGTTGTGCGCCTCCCGGCCGTCCCCGCCCCGGCCCTCCAGCACCCGGGGCGTCACCGGAGGCAGCCCGCCCGCCGCCGCGAGCCCCCGCCCCTCCGGCTCGTGCCACACACCCGAGAAGCCCTGGGCCACCAGGTCCTCGTACCACTCCGCCCACCACGCACGGGCCCGCGGATCCGTGAAGTCCGGGTGCACCCGGCCGGCCCCGCCGCTCCCGCCTCCGCTCCGCAGCTCCCCGCCGTCCGCGTCCCTGAGGAACACCCCGGCTGCCGCCCCGCCGGCGTAGACCGCGCCCTCCGGCCGCACGCCCACCGCCGGGTCCACCACCCGCACCAGCCGCACATCGTCCTCGGCCAGGTCCTTGGCGAGGGCCGGCAGCGCCGGGAAGAGGCCTCCGTCCAGCGCGAACGGCTCCCCGCCGTCCGACGGGCCGCCCAGGTGCACCGCGGACAGCGGCACGCTCCGCTCCCGGCTCTCCTCCGCCAGTTCCCGCACCCGGCGCTCGTCCGCGGCCGTCCCGCCCGCGTGGTGACGGCCGAGCGCCCACGACGGCGGCAGCGCCGGAGCACCCGTGAGCTGGGCGTATCCGCTCAGCACCCGGGCCGGCGAACCCACCACCACCCAACTGCGCAGCGGCCCGCCGTCCATCCGCATCTCGATCGTCCCCGGCCGGTCGTGCCCGGAGCCGGCGCCCTCCTGCCCCTCCCGGACCGTGACCCTGCCACCCCACGTGGTGTCGTGGAACACCAGATGGGTCCCCGCGTCGGCCACCACGGTCTGCACCGGCATCGAGATCGGCGGGGCACCCTCCACCGCCCCCGGACCCGCCGCGCCGCCGTTCCACAACCGGTACGCCGTCTCCCGCAGCCGCACACCGGACGCCCGGCCGCCCAGCCCGAAGACCCGCGCGTCCGGCGGCACCTCGCTGCGCAGCGACCAGCGCGCCGGACCGCCCGCCACCGGCTCCCACCAGCGCGGCGGCAGATCCCGGCGCAGCACCACCCCGCCCGGCGTCCGTATCTCCACCCCGCCGTGCCGGCTCACCTCGACCGTCACCCGCTCGGACACCACCCGCCAGCCGCCGTCCTTGTCGGGCTCGATCCCGGCCCGCGGATCGGGCTCCGGCGGCTCACCGGCCAGACCGTAGGAGGGCGCCGGCTCCGCCCCGTCCCATCCGCAGAAGACGGCACCGCCCACCGCCACCACGATCCGCAGCTCCGAGCGAGCGAAGCGGACCACTCCGCCGCCCGGCAGCGGCCGCGCCTCGCACGCCGCACCCGGCACCCTCGCCCGCTCCGGGCCGCGCTCCGGCGGCTGCGCCCCGGCACCACGGCTCCGCCGCGCCGCGCGCGCCTCCCTCATGCCCCGCAACGGGCCGAAACTCTTCACCGAGCGCACCAGGTCACGACCGTTCATGGCACTCACCCTGCCACCGGCCCGCCGCGCCGCGGGCGCTGTTCAACTGCCGTTCACCCGTGGTCGGAGCACATGTCCGCCGCGCCGACCAGGGACGGGAAGCCCTGGTGCGCAGGACGATCACATGGCATCGTCCCTGTCAGCCCGCGTCCGCGCACACCCCGTTCGTCCGCGGGCCGCGCAGACACCGCGCACCCACCGCAGAGAGAGACAGCCCGGGAGCCGCCCCATGACCTCAGCAGCGAACCCTGCCCCGCTCTGGCAGCCAGACTCCGACCGCATCGCCGCCGCCCGGGTGACCCGCTTCCAGGCCTGGGCCGCCGAGCGCCACGGAGCACCGGCCGACGGCGGCTACGCGGCGCTGCACCGCTGGTCCGTGGCCGAACTCGAGACCTTCTGGGGCGCCGTCGCGGAGTGGTTCGACATCCGGTTCGCCACTCCCTTCACCCGGGTCCTGGGCGACAGGTCCATGCCGGGCGCGCAGTGGTTCCCCGGCGCCTCACTGAACTACGCCGAGCACGCCCTGCGCACCGCCGACGACCCGGCGCGGGCGCACGAACCCGCCCTGCTCCACGTGGACGAGACCCACGAACCGGCCCCGGTCAGCTGGAGCGAGCTGCGCCGCCAGGTCGGCGCGCTCGCCGCCGAACTCCGCGCGCTCGGCGTACGCCCCGGCGACCGGGTCAGCGGCTACCTCCCGAACATCCCCGAAGCGGTCACCGCGCTCCTCGCCACCGCGGCCGTCGGCGCGGTGTGGACCTCCTGCGCTCCCGACTTCGGCGCGCGCAGCGTCCTCGACCGCTTCCAGCAGGTCGAGCCGGTCGTCCTCTTCACCGTCGACGGCTACCGGTACGGGGGCAAGGAGCACGACCGCACACGCACCGTGGCGGAACTCCGCGGCGAACTTCCCTCGCTGCGGGCCGTCGTCCACATCCCGCTCCTCGGCACACCCGCCCCCGAGGGAGCCCTCGACTGGTCGGCGGTGACCACCGGGGACGCCGAGCCCGTCTACGAGCACGTCCCCTTCGACCACCCGCTGTGGGTCCTGTACTCCTCCGGCACCACCGGCCTGCCCAAGGCCATCGTCCAGTCCCAGGGCGGCATCCTCCTGGAGCACTACAAGCAGCTCGGCCTCCACTGCGACCTCGGACCCGGCGACCGCTTCTTCTGGTACACCTCCACCGGCTGGATGATGTGGAACTTCCTCGTCTCCGGCCTGCTGACCGGCACCACGGTCGTCCTCTACGACGGCAGCCCCGGCCACCCCACCACCGGCGCCCAGTGGAAGATCGCCGAGGCCACCGGCGCCACCCTCTTCGGCACCTCCGCCGCCTACGTGATGGCCTGCGCCAAGGCGGACGTGCACCCGGCCCGCGACTACGACCTCTCCCGGATCGGCTGCGTCGCCACCACCGGCTCCCCGCTTCCGCCCGACGGCTTCCGCTGGCTCCACGACGAGGTCGCCGACGACCTCTGGATCGCCTCCGTCAGCGGCGGCACCGACGTGTGCAGCTGCTTCGCCGGCGCCGTCCCCACCCTCCCCGTCCACATCGGCGAGCTCCAGGCCGCCTGCCTCGGCACCGACCTGCAGGCATGGGACCCCGACGGCAAGCCCCTCGTCGGCGAAGTCGGCGAGCTCGTGGTCACCAACCCCATGCCCTCCATGCCGATCCGCTTCTGGAACGACCCCGACGGCAGCCGCTACCACGACAGCTACTTCGACGTGTACCCCGGCGTCTGGCGCCACGGCGACTGGATCACGATCACCCCCACCGGCTCCGTCGTCATCCACGGGCGGTCCGACTCGACCCTCAACCGCCAGGGCGTACGGATGGGGTCCGCCGACATCTACGAAGCCGTCGAACGGCTCCCGGAGATCCGGGAGTCGCTCGTCATCGGAGTCGAGCAGCCGGACGGCGGCTACTGGATGCCCCTCTTCGTCCACCTCGCCGAAGGCGCCGAACTCGACGACGGCCTCCGCGACCGCATCAGGCGCACCATCCGCGAACAGCTCTCCCCGCGCCACGTCCCCGACGAGATCATCGAGGTCCCGGGCGTTCCCCACACCCTCACCGGCAAGCGCATCGAGGTCCCGGTGAAACGCCTCCTCCAGGGCACCCCGCTCGCCAAGGCCGTCAACCCGGGATCGGTCGACAACCTCGAACTCCTCCGCCTCTACGAGGACATCGCCCGCAGCCGCGCCTGACCCGCGGCACCCGGGCCCGCGCAGCCGGCGCGGGCCCGGCCCTCGGGCCCCACTGTCAGACCCCTCACCTAACGTGAGTGATCAGTGACACACGGCATTCAAGGGGGACCCCATGACCCACACCGGCCCGACCACCCGGCCCGGCGGCGACGCGGCGATCCGGCGCGTCCTGCGCCGCGAAGTCCCGGCCACCCTCGGCATCCTGGCCGACCCGCGCGACTTCCGCGCCATGCGCCGCTACCGCAGCTTCACCCACCACGACCACGACGCCTACCTGCGCCACTCCGACCGGCTGCTGCGCGCCCTCGCCTCCCAGCACCTGCACACCACGGTCGCCCTCTTCGATCCGGACGAGTACGCCGACTACTGCTCCGACACCGGACTGGACGCCGACAGCCCCGCGTCGAGAAGCCGCTTCACCGCCGAACTCGCGCGCCGCGGTCCCGTCGTGCCCTGCACCGGCGAACCCCTCGCGGACCTCCTGCCCCACCTCGTCGAGACGACCGTCCGCCGCGCCACCCGGCACTACGCGACCGTGCTCCTCACCGGACTCGGCACCTGTGCGGACTGCGGCGAGGACATCGGCAGCGCTTCCTTCGACCGCGCCTCCCGCATCCTGATGCGCCTCCTCGAGGTGGCCGGCCCCGGCACCCACCACCTCGTGTGCAGCGTCCCGGCACCCGACGAGCACCTCCTCGCCGTCCTCCACGCCGAGGGCGAGACCACCGCGGCCGCGACGGTCGACGCGGACGAGAGCGCCGAGTTCGTGACCGTCCTGGCCGCCGGTATCGCCCTGCGGACCCGAGGAGGCGTCGTCCTGCGCACCTCCAGGCCGGGCGCCCCGGACTACCTCCACGGCTGGCGGCTCGACCGGGGGCGCCTCCTCCCGCTCACCGCGGGGGAGGTCTTCAGCGCCTACTGCACCGACGCGACCACCGGCGACCCGCTCCCGCCCGAGCCCGGAGTCGAATACTGCGCGGGCTTCCCCGTCACCACGACCGATTCCGACGACCACCACTGACACCCCGTCCCGTCCTGCCCCGACCGGACCGACGACGGAGGAGAAAGGGAAGAGGGCCTCCCGCCACCGGCGGAAAGCCCTCTTCACCCACGGCCCGGCATCACTCGCCGGACAGCACCGCCTGCGCGGCCGACCGCGCCTCGTCGGCGGTGTCGGCCGCACGTGCCGCGGCCGCGGCACGCTCGCACTGCGCCAGCGTGTACTTCGCGAGCGTGGCCCGCACGTAAGGGATGGACGCCGCGCCCATGGACAGCGACGTCACACCGAGCCCCGTCAGCACACAGGCCAGCACCGGATCGGAGGCGGCCTCACCACAGACGCCACAGCTCTTGCCCTCGGCCTTCGCCGCCTCGGCGGAGAGCGCCACGAGGTCCAGCAGCGCCGGCTGCCACGGGTCCTGGAGCCGGGACACCGCGCCCACCTGCCGGTCCGCGGCGAACGTGTACTGCGCCAGGTCGTTCGTCCCCAGGGAGAGGAACTCGACCTCCTGGAGGATCGAACGTGCCCGCAGCGCGGCGGAGGGGATCTCCACCATCGCCCCGAACTTCGCCTCCAGCCCGGCGTCCCGGCACGCGTCGGCGAACGCCTTGGCGTCGGTGCGGTCGGCCACCATCGGAGCCATGACCTCGAGATAGACGGGCAGCCCGCGGGCCGCCTTCGCCAGCGCCGTCAGCTGGGTCCGCAGCACCTCGGGGTGATCGAGCAGCGAGCGCAGCCCGCGTACGCCGAGTGCGGGGTTGGGCTCGTCGGCGGGGGTCAGGAAGTCCAGCGGCTTGTCCGCACCGGCGTCGAGCACCCGCACCACCACGCGCCCCTCCGGGAACGCCTCCAGCACCTGGCGGTACGCCTCGACCTGCTTCTCCTCGGAAGGCGCGTGGCTGCTGTCGTCGAGGAAGAGGAACTCGGTACGGAAGAGGCCGACACCCTCTGCCCCGGCGTCGACCGCCGCAGGGATGTCGCCGGGCCCGCCCACGTTGGCGAGCAGGGGCACCTTGTGCCCGTCGGAGGTGGCGCCCGGACCGGTGGACGCGGCCAGCGCCGCCTTCCGCTCGGCCGCCGCGCGCTCCATCGCGGACCGCTTCTCCGCCGTCGGCTCCACGAAGATCTCACCTGTGCTGCCGTCGACCGCGATCAGCGTGCCCTCGGCCAGTTCCCCCGCACCGGGCAGGGCGACGACCGCGGGCACCCCGAGGGCCCGCGCCAGGATGGCGCTGTGGCTGGTCGGCCCGCCCTCCTCGGTCACGAATCCGAGGACCAGCGACGGGTCGAGCAGCGCGGTGTCGGCCGGCGCCAGGTCACGGGCGATGAGCACATAGGGCTCGTCACTGTCGGGGACGCCCGGCATCGGCACGCCG